>NZ_BAAGUB010000028.1:0-326207 GCF_054781615.1 Microvirgula curvata
GACTGTGTAAGCCTTGCTTTTCAGCAAGCGCCTACACTTATCGGTTGTCTGTTTTGTTAAAGAGCGTTTTTCCGAACTGAATCAGCGACTTGCTGCTTCGGCCGGCGCTGCGTTGTGCAGCGAGGAAGCGAACTATACGTCCGCCTCTCCCTTCCGTCAACACCTCTTCGCACTTTTCCTGTCACAAAAAGGTCAAACTACTGTTCGTAAAGGATATTTACTTTGCCGTCTCCGGCACCAGGATCGTGTCGACCGCATCAGCCAGCGTATCCGGATAGTCGCGACTGTAGTGCAGGCCCCGGCTTTCATGCCGCGCCATGGCCGAACGCACGATCAATTCGGCGGTCTGCACCAGGTTGCGCAGTTCGATCAGGTCATTGGTGACGTGGAAGTTGCTGTAGTACTCGTTGATTTCGGTCTTCAGCAGTTCGATGCGGTGCAGTGCCCGCTCCAGCCGCTTGTTGGTACGCACGATGCCGACGTAGTCCCACATCGAGCGGCGCAGTTCGTCCCAGTTGTGCGAGATGACCACGGCCTCGTCGGCATCGGTCACCCGGCTGTCGTCCCAGTCCGGGACCGCCGGTGTCTGCTGCTTGCCGGCCTTGAGGATGTGTTCCGCCGCCGCCCGCCCGATCACCATGCATTCGAGCAGCGAGTTCGACGCCAGCCGGTTGGCGCCATGCAGCCCGGTGCAGGCGACTTCACCCACTGCATACAGGTTGTCGACGTCGGTCTTCCCGCACAGGTCGGTCTTGAGGCCGCCGCAGGTGTAGTGCGCCGCCGGCACCACCGGGATCGGTTCCTTGCAGATGTCGATACCCAGCGCCAGGCAGGTGGCATGGATGTTCGGGAAGTGTTCGCGCACGAAGCTTTCCGGCTTGTACGAGATATCAAGGTATACGCAGTCGAGGCCATGACGCTTCATCTCGAAGTCGATGGCCCGGGCCACGATGTCGCGCGGGGCGAGTTCCGCCCGCGGATCATGGTTGGGCATGAAGCGGGTGCCGTCCGGCAGGCGCAGGATGCCGCCTTCGCCGCGCACGGCTTCGGAGATCAGGAACGACTTGGCATGCGGGTGATACAGGCAGGTCGGGTGGAACTGGATGAACTCCATGTTCGCCACCCGGCAGCCGGCGCGCCAGCCCATGGCGATGCCATCGCCGGTCGCGGTGTCCGGATTGGTCGTATACAGATAGACCTTGCCGGCGCCGCCGGAGGCCAGGATGGTGTGCTGTGCGGTGACGGTGTGGACTTCGTCGAGTTCAATGTCGAGCACATAGGCGCCGAAACAGCGCTTGCCTTCCAGCCCAAGCTTCTGCGCAGTGATCAGGTCGATGCAGATGTGCTGTTCCAGCAGGGTGATGTTCGGATGGGCGCGGATCTTCTGCCCCAGCGTCGAGGTGACCGCGCTGCCGGTCGCATCGGCGGCATGGATGATGCGGCGATGGCTGTGTCCGCCCTCGCGGGTCAGGTGAAAGCCGCGGTAGCTGTTTTCCTCGCCGTCGTCGGGAGAAAACGGCACGCCGAGCGAGATCAGCCAGTCGATGGCCTGGCGCGAGTTCTCGACGATAAAGCGTGTCGCCGGTTCGTTGCACAGCCCGCCGCCGGCCACCAGCGTGTCCTGGATATGCGCCTCGACCGAGTCGCCGGCATCGAGCACGGCGGCGATGCCGCCCTGTGCATAACTCGAACTGGCCTCGAGCAGTTCCTTCTTGGTGATCAGCCCGACCTTTTTCTTCTCGGCCAGATGCAGCGCCAGCGTCATGCCCGCCAGTCCGCTGCCCACGATCAATACGTCGAACGTCATCATCCCGTGTTGCCTGCGCAGTTTGCAATGCAGCGCAGCATAGCAAAAGCGGAACGGGAAAAGCTTATGCCGATTGCCTGAGCCGGCAAGCAGTAGTGCATGCAACCGCTTGCCGGCACCACAGGACGGTTGCCCTTACTTGCGGGTCTTGATTTCCTGCCAGTAGCGGGTAATCAGGCGCTGGGATTTCGGATCGAGCGGCATCTGCACATAGCCGGCGTTGACGGTCGCCGCCGACGGGTAGATCGACGGGTCACTGGTCAGGCTCTTGTCCAGCAGCGGCCTGGCCGCCTGGTTGCCGTTGGCGTAGGTGACCTTGGTCGAGATCGCCGCGATGATCTCCGGCCGCATGATGAAGTTCAGGAACTTGTGCGCGTTGTCGGGGTGTCTGGCGTCTTTCGGGATCACCATGCTGTCGAACCACAGTTCCACGCCTTCCTTCGGCACCAGCGGCTTGATGTCGACACCGTTTTTGGTTTCGATCGCACGCCGCCTGGCAATGTTCAGGTCACCGCCATAGCCGAACACCAGGCACAGCTCGCCATTGGCCAGCTCATTGATATAGCCGGACGACGAGAAGCGGGTGATATGCGGGCGGATGGATTTCAGCAGGTCGGCGGCGGCCTTCAGGTCGGCGGGATCGGTCGAGTTCGGGTTTTTGCCCAGGTAGTGCAGCGCAGTCGGAAAGACTTCTGACGGCGAGTCGAGCACCGACACCCCGCACGATTTCAGCTTCGATACATATTCGGGCTTGAACAGCAGATCGAACTGGCGCTCCGGCAGTTTGCCGCCCAGCGCCTGGTTGACCTTCTTCACATTGATGCCGACCGTGTTCATCCCCCACAGGTAAGGAATCGCATAGGCATTGCCGGGATCGAACTTGGTAGTGGTCTTCAGTACCTGCGGATCGAGGTTCTTGTAGTTGGACAGCTTCGCCTTGTCGAGCTTCTGATAGATGCCGGACTGGATCTGCCGGGCCAGGAAGGCATTGGTCGGCACCACGATGTCGTAGCCGGATTTGCCCGACAGCAGCTTGGCCTGCAGGATCTCGTTGCTGTCGTAGACGTCGTAGCGCACCTTGATGCCGGTTTCCTTCTCGAACCGGGCCACGGTGTCGTCGGCGATATAGTCCGACCAGTTGTAGATATTGAGGACTTTCTCCTCGGCGGCGGACACGAACGGCGATACGGCGAGCAAGGTCAGCAAAAGTGTTTTCTTCAGCATGATGCGGGCTTCTCCTCGTTATGAACGGACCGCGCCATGCGGAGGGCATGACGCGGGTGCTGCCAATACCGAAACATCACCGACTGCGGGCACTCGGCATCCTGCCCGGCAAACAAGCAAAACCCTTGCCCGCCATGGCAGTGCTCAGGACCGCGGGGAAAACCGGCTACACATGCAGCAGCAGATGGCGGCGCTCCCAGGGACTGATCACGCGCGCATACTCTTCATATTCGGCTTCCTTGACTGAACAATAGGCACGCACGAAGCGCTCGCCCAGCACTTCGGCCAGCGGGGCGCAGCCGCGCAGCCACTCGATGGCATCGTCCAGATGCCGTGGCAGTTCGTACGGCATGCCATAGGCGCTGGTCGCCAGTGGCGGCGTCGGCGTGCGTTCCTCGATCATGCCGAGGTAGCCGGCGGCCAGCGAGGCGGCAATCGCGATATACGGATTGCAGTCGACGCCGGGCAGCCGGTTCTCCACCCGCCGGGCCGCCGGGCCGGAATGCGGCACCCGCAGCCCGCAGGTCCGGTTGTCATAACCCCAGCGCACATTGATCGGCGCCGCACTGAAACGGGTCAGCCGGCGGTACGAGTTCACATACGGGGCGAAGAACGGCATCGATTTCGGCAGGTAGTGCTGCTGACCGCCGAGGAAATGCAGGAACAGCGCGGATGGCTCCCCATCCGGACGCGAAAACAGATTGCCGCCACCATCGACGCCGACCACGCTCTGGTGCAGGTGCATGGCGCTGCCCGGCTCGCCCTCCATCGGCTTGGCCATGAAGGTCGCGTACATCGAGTGGCGGATGGCGACCTCGCGCACGATGCGCTTGAACAGGAACACCTGGTCGGCCAGCGCCAGCGGGTCGCCATGGCTGAAGTTGATCTCCATCTGCGCCACGCCGACCTCGTGGATCAGGGTCTCGATCTTCAGTTCCTGGGTTTCACAGTAGGCATAGATATCCTCGAACACCGGATCGAACTCGTTGACCGCATCGACGCTGTACGCCTGGCGCCCGGTTTCCGAGCGCCCGGTGCGGCCGACCGGCGGCTCCAGCGGCAGGTCCGGGTCGGGATTGGTCGTGACCAGGTAGAACTCCATTTCCGGCGCCACCACTGGCTCCCAGCCCCGGGCGCGATACAGCGACAGCACCCGGCGCAGCACGTTGCGCGGTGACAGGTCGACCGGCGTACCGTCGAACTTGTAGCAGTCATGGATCAGCACCGCGGTCGGCTCCAGCGCCCACGGCACCAGCCGCGCGGTGGGCGGATCCGGCATCAGCACCATGTCCGGGTCGACCGGGGCCACATAGTCCTCGTCATCGTCCGGGTAGTTGCCGGTCACGGTCTGCAGCAGCACGACCTCCGGCAGCCGCAATCCTTCGACGTCGTCGTATTTGTCGCGCGGCACGATTTTGCCGCGTGCGATGCCGGTCATGTCCGGCACGATGCATTCCACTTCGGTCACGCGCTGGCGATCAAGCCAGCCGCTCAGGGATTCCTGATTCATGATCAACACTCCGGGCCGCCGACGCGCGACCGGGACGCGCAGGGGCGCACCGGGTCGACGCAGGGGTCGGCAACCGCGTTGGCTGCCCGCACCGGCGCACGCGCCAGCGGACGGCGGCTTGCGGCCGCGGTCCATGCGGGACTTCAATTCGGATGGGGGGGAGTAGCCGGACGGGCCGGCGATGGCGGTCAGGCCGCCGGGGACAGGCAGTCGCCGTGGGTGTCGAATGGCTGGACAAATACGCCGAGTGCGATGCGGGCGCGGCAGACGCCGGCATTGTGCGGCGACACGCGTCTCACCCCGGCGTCGAAATCGGCCAGCGGGTTGTTGAACGTGTAGGCGGCCAGCGGGGCAAAACGCATCGGGTCGGCACTCATCAGGTGTGACCGGCCACGGCTGGCCGGCCGGGTTGCCGACAGCGCGAACGGCACAGGCCGCCCGCGTGCATTTCATCAGCAACGCAGTGAGTTCACTTTACGCCGGGGTCATCGGCGGCGGCAAGGACTATCCGCCGCCTCCGGTACGCTAGTGCAGCAGGTCGCGCGGCGGGACCATGCTGATTTCGAACTGCTGCAGCAGCTCGGACAACTGTACCAGTGCCGCGTCGCGATCCGGTGCCAGATCCGGACTGATCAGCCAGGCAAAACTGGTCAGGCTTTCCCCGTCCCGGGTATGCAGCAGCGACAGCCACCAGGCACTGGCCTGCGGCCGGTACTCGACCTCGGCACGCACGGCGTTCAGGCCGATGCTCTTTTCCAGGTAGGACAGGCAGAACATCAGCCGCTTCACATTGTATTCCTGGGTACCGGTGGCAAAACTCTGCCACAGCGGCTCGGGCTGGAAGATGGTCGCTTCGCCGTAGTCGATCTCGGCGTTCATCGACTGCTCGATCACCGGCATCATCGCATCGAGCAGCAGTTGCGGATCGGCATGCTCTCCCTGCAGCGTGCCGCGCTCGACCGCAAACACGATCCAGTTCAGCGTCAGCCGTGGCAGGTAGTTCTGCCGTTCCTCTTCGTAGCGGCGACGCATGGCATCAACCTCTTCCGGCACGAACACTTCACCGGCATCGAGCGCGTCGGCAACGTGGATCAGCGTCTGGCAGGCCGAGTCGCGCAGCATCCCGTGGGTGAACAGCGCCGGCGAGACGTGCAGCTGCACCTTCGGCGCCAGGTGGTAGTGCTCGCGCAGCACCGCCTCCAGTCCGTCCAGGCCGGGGAAATACCAGCCCTCGCCGGCATGCTCGACGGTGTACATCAGCGGCACCGCCCACAGCTCGTAGGGCTTGAAGCTGCCGTCCGGCCGCGCCACGTCGGGGAAGGCAATCAGTTCGCGCGCGCGCGACAGCAGCGTATTGCGCGCCTGCGGCTCCTCGACCAGCGCCAGTTGCGCCTCGGTGAAGATGCGCGGGTCGTTGCTGTTCAGTGCGGCCTGGGTCTGCACTGCCAGCTGGATGCCGGCGGCCGGGTCGCTGTCGGCACCGCGCGCGGCGGCGGCCAGACTGGCGGCGCGTTCGGCGACACTGGCGCTCTCGTCGGTCTCGCGCTTCATGACCCGCAGCCGGCGGATCGGCTCGGCCTCGCGCTTCTTGCAGGCCTCGTCGATGGCCCAGTAGCAGGCGATGGCGTCGTCACAGATCTTCTGCAGTACCCCGGCGGTCGGCTCGCCATTGCCGTAGAAATTGAAGTCGGTCAGCGTCACGCCGTCATTACAGGCGTAATAGCTGACGTTTTCCGCCTCGTCATACAGCATGGCCGAGCAGAAACCTTCGGCGTCCGAGCCCTTGAATTCGAGATCCTGGACCACGATGCGGCAGACAAAGGTCGGCTCTTCGGTATGGACCAGGTATTCATGTTCTTCGAGACCTTCCGCGTCAACGGCATCACCGAAGATGAACCGGTTCGGCAGGAAGGGATCGCCAGGCAGGGTGGAAGAAGCTTTGATGGTTCGCATGGGCACCCTCAGAACGTCAGGATCTGGTCGGCCGTGCGCATCCAGCCCGCCACGTCGGCCAGCGTGCCGATGGCCGCGCCAGGAACGAAGCCGGCATCGAGCAGGCCGCGGGCGGCCAGGCAGGTCCGGCACAGCCGGATCTCGGCACCGCCGCGCGCCAGTTCCGCCAGCATGTCGCCGAGGTTCTGGGTCGAACCGCCGGTGTCCTGCCCGGCCAGCGCCGCCACCACGGCATCCGACATCAGGAACAGACGCAGGGAAACCGGCTCCGCCTCCGGATCAGTCAGCGCGGCGGCAAGGCGCAGGGCAGACAGGGCGGCTTCATGACCGTAGGGGCTGGCATTGAGGATGAACAGAAAGGATTTCATGACGATACGGCGTGTCGGCCGGCCTGACGGAAAGCGAAGATGAACGAATTATACCGTTACCGCTCAGGCCCGGCCGTTTGCCGGCACATATAAGAAAGCAGCCGTCGGCGCGCACGGCTCTCCCGCACCGGGCGGCACACGGTTAGAATGCGAACCATTATCAGTTCAGTATCCTGCCCCATGCCTCCCGCCCCTCGCCCTGGCTCCATCCCGCGTGACATCGCCGCCGTCGCCGACTACGAACCGTTCGCCCGCCGCTGCCTGGATGACAATGCCTGGGCCTATCTGGCCGGCGGTGCCGCCGACGAGCATACGCTGCGCTGGAACCGCGCAGCCTTCGATGCCATCCGCCTGCAGGGCAGCGTGCTGGCCGATGTCAGCGGCGGACACACCCGGCTGACCCTGTTCGGTCACGACTACGCGCACCCGGTGTTTCTGGCGCCGGTCGCCCATCAGCGCCTGTTCCACCCCGATGGCGAACTGGCAACGGCGCAGGCGGCCGAGGCGATGGAGGCGGCGATGCTGGTCAGCACGCTGGCCAGCACCCGGCTGGAAGACATTGCCCGGGCCGGCCGGGCGCCGCTGTGGTTCCAGCTCTATGTGCAGCCGGATCGCGGCTTTACCCGCACTCTGGTCGAACGGGCCGAGGCCGCCGGCTGCCGCGCGCTGGTGGTCACGGTCGACGCCCCGGTCTGGGGCCTGCGCAATCGTGAGCAGCGCGCCGGCTTTCAGCTGCCGCCGGGGGTGGAACCAGTCAACCTGCGCGGCATGTCCATGCCGGGCACGCCGCAGCTGGCGCCCGGTCAGAGCATGGTGTTTGACGGCCTGATGGCTCATGCCCCGACCTGGCGCGATATCGAAGCCCTGCGCGGGCTGACCCGCCTGCCGCTGATCCTGAAAGGCATCTGCTCGGCACGGGACGCGCAGCAGGCGGCACGCCTCGGCATTGATGGCGTGATCGTGTCCAATCATGGCGGGCGAACGCTGGATACCCTGCCTGCCAGCATCGACGCGCTGCCGGTCATTGCCGACGCGGTCGGCCCCTCGCTGCCGCTGCTGCTCGATGGCGGTATCCGCCGTGGCAGCGACATCGTCAAGGCGCTGGCGCTCGGCGCCCGCGCGGTGCTGATCGGCCGTCCTTATCTGCATGGACTGGCCACGGCCGGGGCGCTCGGCGCCGCCCATGTGATCAAGCTGCTGCGCGAGGAACTCGAAGTGACCATGGCGCTGTGCGGCTGCGCACGGCTGCAGGATATCGACCGTCGCATTTTGTTCACACCGCTGCCAGGCAGGACCAGCGAGCCGGAAAAGCGCTGAAATACAGTCTTTTACCGTTTCTGATACAGAAAATTCTCGTTTCATGACGGTTAATTCTGAGCAAGGTCAATAACACTTGGATTGACCCTTGAAAATAGGAAGCATTATCATTCCACATTCTGAAGCCGATCTTGTAACGAAGCCCTCAAGCAAGCCACCACCGCCCGCCTTTGCGGCGCCCAGGAAGCCAGCCAGAAGATTCTTACAACAACTAAAGCGGCGAAGCCCCGCCCCCGGTCCAGACCGCGTTTTCATGACATGAGCACGACGATCCGGGCCGGCGGACAGCGCTTACGCCGCTATTCCCCGCATGGAGTTCCTGGATGTCGTATATCAAAAGCCGCAAGCACGCGCCTTGTCACCCGCCGCGCCTGAACCGCACCGTCGCGCTGACGGCACTGGCCATCACCCTGCCGGCGACCGCACTGGCGGACGAACCGAAACAACTGCAGGCCGTCGACGTGTCAGCGCCGGCCATCAATCCGGACAGCTATACGGCCGAGCGCGCCGCCTCGACCAAATACACCGCACCACTGGTCGACACGCCGAAGTCGGTAACCGTGATCACCCGGGAAGTGCTCCGCGAAACCAATGCCACCAGCCTGCAGGATGCACTGCGCAGCACGCCGGGCATCACCTTCGGCATGGGGGAAGGCGGCAACCCGGCCGGCGACCGTCCGTTCATCCGTGGCTTCGATTCGCAAGGCAATCTGTTTATCGACGGTCTGCGCGACCCGGGTTCGCAATCGCGTGACATGTTCAACGTCGAGCAGGTCGACGTGATCAAGGGGCCTGACTCGGCCTTCAGCGGCGGCGGCGCGGTCGGCGGCAGCATCAACCTGACCACCAAGCAGGCCCGCCTCGGTGATTTCGGCGAGGTCGATGTCGGCTTCGGCACCGACAAGTACATGCGCGCCACCGTCGACCTGAATCGCCAGCTCGGCGAGACGTCGGCCCTGCGCCTGAACCTGCTTGGCTTCAGGAGCGATGTACCGGGCCGCGACGAGGTCGATCTCAATCACTGGGGCGTGGCGCCGTCGCTGGCCCTGGGCCTGGGCACGCCGACCCGGGTGAATCTGGACTATTACCACTTCCAGACCGACGACATGCCCGACTACGGCATTCCGTACAACAATCCGATCTCGCCGTACCTCACCGTAACCAGCCCCACGGCACCGACCGGCAAGCCGACCGCGAACCCGGCTGCGTCGCAGAACGGCGATGGCGGTCCGCTCGGTGTGGACCGCAACAATTTCTATGGCCTGGTCGATCGCGATTTCCGCAAGACCCGGGTCGACAGCGGCACGGTCAGGATCGAGCATGACCTGAACGACCAGTTCACCCTGCGCAATGCGACGCGCTACACCCGCTCGCTGAACGACTATGTGGTCACCAATCCGGGCGACTCCAGCGCGAATATCGTCAATGGCAGCCCGGCCATGCCGCGCAGCTCGAAAAACCGCCATTCGAGCAGCGAAGTCATCATCAACGCGACCGAGCTGACCGGCCATTTCCTGACCGGCGCCATCAAGCACACCATCGCTACCGGTTTTGAAATCAGCCGTACCGAAGTCGACAATCGCGGCTACACCGTCACCGGCACCTCGAACGCCAATATCCAGAACCCGAACCCGCACGACCCGTGGACCGGCTCGGTGGTCCGCGCGACCGCCGGCACCAAAACCACGACCAACACCCAGGGCCTGTATGCGTTCGACACGCTGACGCTGAATCCGCAATGGCTGCTGAACCTTGGCCTGCGCTATGACCGCTTCGATACCGAGCAGCGTGCGTACACCACCAACGGCACGGCACCGAATGCGGCCAGCAATCTCAGCAGCGACAGCACCTTCTGGAGCTACCAGGCCGGCATCGTGTTCAAGCCGCTCGAAAACGGCAGCATCTACCTGAACTATTCGACCGCCGCCAACCCGCCGGGTATTGCCGCCGGTGACGGCGCCGACTCGATCTCGGCCACCAACAAGGACCTGGAACCGGAAAAGACCCGCAGCATCGAGCTTGGCACCAAGTGGAACCTGCTCGACAACAGGCTGTCGCTGAGCGGTGCGATCTTCAACATCACCAAGACCAATGCCAAGGTCAACGTCGATGCGAACACCATGGCCACGGTCGGCAAGCAGGAGATCAACGGCTTCGAGCTCGGCATCGCCGGCGTGCTGACGCCGAAATGGCAGGTGTTCGGCGGCTACACCTATCTGGACAGCGAACTGAAGGAAACCGGCGGCTCGTACTGGAGCACCCGCAACGGCACCAGCTGGAGCTACAACAACAACGCGGCCAACAAGGGCAACCAGTTCCCGAATACGCCGAAGAACAGCTTCAGCCTGTGGACAACTTACAAGTTCCTGCCGCAACTGACTGTCGGCGGTGGCGCGTACTACATGTCCAGGGTCTACGGCGATCCGGCCAATACCAAGTGGGTGCCGTCGTACTGGCGCTTTGATGCCATGGCCAGCTACGACATCACCAGGAATGTCAGCGTCCGCCTGAACGTGACCAATCTGTTCGACAAGACCTACTACGACAAGGCCTACGTAACCCACATGGTGTCGGTGGCACCGGGACGTCAGGCGGTGCTGAGCGCCAACGTCAAGTTCTGAGTCTGCAGTCCCCCTCCCCGTCCGGTGCCTACCGCACCGGGCGGTTTTTGCCATTCAGGAGATCCGCATCATGATGCTGCACGTACCGGAAGTGCTGAGCCGCGAACAGGTGGCCGAATGCCGCCGCATCCTGGCCAGTGCCGAATGGGTCGACGGCCAGGCAACCGCCGGCATCCAGGCATCGCAGAGCAAACGCAATCTGCAACTGCCGGAGAACTCGCCGGTCATCGAGGGGCTGCGCGAAGTCGTGACCGACGCGCTGACCCGCCATCCGCTGTTTTTCTCGGCCGCGCTGCCGCACCGCATCCTGCCGCCGTACTTCAATCTGTACCAGGGCGGCGGCCAGTACGGCAATCACGTCGACAACGCCATCCGCCGCGCGCGCGGCCAGGGCCCGGCGCTGCGCACCGACGTATCGACCACGCTGTTCCTGTCCGACCCGGACGAGTACGAGGGCGGCGAACTGGTGGTCGAGGACGCCTATGGCGAGCACCAGGCCAGGCTGCCGGCCGGTGATGCCATCGTCTATCCGTCCACCAGCCTGCACCGGGTCGAACCGGTCACGCGCGGCAGCCGGGTCTGTGCGTTCCTGTGGACGCAAAGCATGATCCGCGACGACTGGCGCCGCACCATGATGTTCGATCTGGACCTGACCATCCAGCGCCTGCGCGAACAGGTTGGTGACAGTACCGAAGTGCTGTCGCTGACCAGCCACTATCACAATCTGCTGCGCCAATGGGCCGAGATCTGACGGTCCCGCGGAGACTCCCTTGTTGAAAAAAGTCTGGTTCCAGCTGCACTGGCTGTTCGGCATCACTGCCGGGCTGGTGCTGGCGGTCGTCGGTCTGACCGGCGCCCTGCTGTCATTCGAGGACGAAATCGTCTCGCTGCTCAATCGCGGCAATATCGTGCCGCCGCCTGCCGCCGTCCGGCTCGCCCCCGATGCGCTGGCCGCGCGCGTGGCCGGGCCCGGCAAGCGCATTGCGTTCATCATGCTGCCGGCCGATATCGACCGGCCGGCGCGAATCGCGTTTGCCGGCCCCGGCGGCAAGCGTGGCGAAACCCTGTATCTGAATCCCTACAGTGGCGAACGGATGGCGACGCCGACCGGCGCCGATGCGATGAAGCTGATTCGCGAACTGCACCGCTTCCTGCTTGCCGGTCCGACCGGCAAGTCCATTGTCGGCGCCTCGACCCTGGCGCTGCTGTTCCTGTGCCTGAGCGGGCTGTATCTGCGCTGGCCACGGCTGATGCGGCAATGGCGCAACTGGCTGGCCTTCAAACCGGCCCTGAAAGGCCGTGCCTTCCTGTGGAATCTGCATGCCACCGCCGGTACCTGGGTACTGGTCTGCTATCTGCTGTCGGCGCTGACCGGGCTGTTCTGGTCGTATGACTGGTACCGCGATGCGGTCAACTCGCTGGCCGGCGTCTCCCGCGATCGCGCCGGCGACGGCCCGCCGCGCGGCGAACGCGGCGACAGGCGCGCATCGCCCCGCTTCGACCTGCAGGCCCGCTGGCCGGCCATTGCCGCCGAGGTCGGCAGTTACCAGTCGATGATCCTGCGCCTGCCGAGCAAGCCGGGCCAGCCGCTGCAGGTCAGTTACCAGCGCGCTGGCGCGGCGCATGAACGCGCCTTTGATGTGCTGAAATTCGACCCGGCCAGCGGCGCCCTGCTGTCGCGGGAAAACTACGCCGACAAGCCGGCCGGCGCACAACTGGTCGCCAGCGTGCTGCCTCTGCATACCGGCGCCTACTTCGGCCTGCCAGGTCGCCTGATCCTGATGCTGTCCAGCCTGGCCATGCCGCTGTTCGCGATCACCGGCTGGATGCTGTACCTCGATCGCCGGCGCAAGAAAAAACAGGTCGCGGCAGCCGCGCGTCTGGCCGGTACACCGGCAGCGACGACTGGCGACGCGATACTGGTCTGCCATGCCAGCCAGAGCGGTCAGGCGACCGAACTGGCCTGGCAGACCGCCGCCAGCCTGCAGGCAGCCGGCCGTACCGTGTGCGTCGAGGCGCTGGGCCGCCTGCCGCCCGACGCCATCGGCCGTTATCACAATGTGCTGTTTATCGTCAGTACCTTTGGCGATGGCGAGGCGCCCGACAGCGCGCGGGCATTCCGGAAGCGGATGGCTTTGCCGGCCACGCTCGACGGCGTCCGTTTCGCCCTGCTCGCGCTTGGTGACCGCCAGTACGATGATTTCTGCGCGTTCGGGCGCCAGTTGCAAGACTGGCTGATCCGCTCCGGCGCCAGCGCCCGCTTTGCCCCGATCGAAGTCGATGCCGGTGATCCGGCCGCGCTGGCACAGTGGCAGGCCGCCCTGGCCAGCCATTACGGCGCCGGACCGGTTGCCGAAGCCGAACCGGCCGCGGCCGACTGGCGCATCGTGAGCCGCCAGCACCTGAACCCCGGCAGCCTGGGGGGGGCCACCTACCATCTGGAACTCGCGCCGCCAGCCGACCAGCGCCCGCACTGGACGTCGGGGGATCTGGTCGAAGTCACACCACGCCATGCGCAGGAGGTGGTCGATGCCTGGCTGGCCGCTGCCGGTCTCGATGCCGGTCTGACCGTAGCCGTGGAGGGAGAGTCGCGCCCGCTGGGCGAGTATCTGGCCGATGTGGTGCTGCCGGATCCGGCCAGCGTGAAGGACCGGCCGCTGGCCGGCTGGCTGTCGGGTCTGACGCCACTGCGGCCGCGCGAGTACTCGATCACCTCGCTGCCGGAAGACGGCCATGTTCATCTGCTGGTGCGCCAGGTGCAGACGGCAACCGGCGCCGGTACCGGTTCCGGCTGGCTGACCCGGCATGCGCCGCTGGGCGGCAAGGTCAGCGTGCGCGTACGCCGCAATGCCGGCTTCCACCTGCCGTCGACCGAACGGCCGCTGATCCTGATCGGCAACGGTACCGGACTGGCCAGCCTGCTCGGCCACCTGCGCGCCCGCGCGCGCCAGGGTCAGGGCCGCAACTGGCTGATCTTTGGCGAGCGCAACGCCGACCGCGATTTCTACTATAGAGACGAGCTCGAACACTGGCGCGAACAGGGCCTGCTGGAACGGCTGGATGCGGTGTTCTCGCGCGATCCGTCACCCGGCCGCTACGTGCAGGATGTACTGCGCACGACGGCGGATACCTTGCGGGAATGGCTGGATGCCGGCGCCGCCGTCTATGTATGCGGCAGCCTGAAGGGCATGGCGCCAGCCGTCGACACCGCGCTGCGCGAACTGGTCGGCGAACAGGCACTCGACGAGATGATGGCGGAAGGCCGCTATTGTCGCGACGTGTATTGACTGCCGTTCGGGGTAGGCAGCAACGGCCTCTTTGACCTTGCTGCCCGCCCGGCAGGCATTGGCGTGAGCATGACCGTCTGCACGCGGGAAATACTGACTTTTTATCCACAGGGCAAGTGAAACGGCAGTCGACCGGAGGCGCCCTGACCAGCAATGGCAGGCTTTCTGGCCAATGGGAAAAGTTATCCACAACCGGATACGGACGCCCGCTTACCTGACTTGTCCACAGGAGAGAAAATGCGTGCCCCCTGATCAGTCATCAAAGGCAGCGACTACGGCGTGTACGATTCTTTCCCCCAGTCCGGGTTTCTCCGTCAGGAGCGGGTAGCGCTTGCGCAACTGGTTTGAAATGCAGTTTCCGTTCTGCCGGATACTCCGGATGATTCTGTCGAGCTCGTGGTCCGGGGCTTCGAGAAACTGCTTGACCCCCTTCCTGGCATTGTCATTGGCCTGAAGGAACCTTGCCTCGGCCCGCATTTCATGTGTCAGCGTCGTGTCAATCACCTCCGCAAGGTAGATCACGTGCGCAGTCAGGTCTGGATAGCGCCAGGCTGGCAAGGCGTCGTCGTAGCCGCTGAAATGGAAGTTGTACTCGATTCCATCATCGCCAATAACGTCATTGCCAAAATGATATTGATCCGCGTAGTGCAGCATCAAGGGGCGGGAGAAGCGCTCAAGCACCTGTTCATACGCTGCCCGCGCATGAGTGCTGTTTGTGATTGTCGCCGATACCGGGAGGATGACCGGCGTCGGCAATACCCCGTCCCGCCGCAGTATGTCGTTGATCAGGAAGCGGGAAATACGGCCGTTTCCATCAGCCATCGGGTGGATATAGACAAAACCGAACGAGGCCGTTGCCGCCCGCACAATGGAAGCACTTCCCCTTGTCCTGTCCAGAAAGCAGGACAGGCCCGAAAGCAGCGACCCCGTATCGCTCCAGTGCGGTGCGATGTAGTCCACTACGGGCTGATAACGTTCGGCATGCCCCACGTAGACCGGAGACTGGCGCAATCCATAGCGCAGAGCCGAGTCCCCAAGGATGCCATTCTGCAGAGTAGCCAGTGTTTCCGGTGCAAAGGGGTTGTCATGTTTGCCGCATTCATTCTCCATCACCGCAGCGAAGCGACGGATCCGGTCTTCCTTGTCCTGTTCATGTTCGATCAGAAAGCTGGCCCTGCTTTCCTTCACGGTCAGCCAGACAGTGCTGCGCATGATCAAGTCAATACCGAAAGTTGACTCCAGCTCGGTCAGTCTGGCCTGGATGTCATACTGTTCCGACTCTTTCACACGGTCTGCACGCCGGATAATCGGGCAGAAGTCCCGGTTTCCCGGCAGATTGTCATTCACGCGCCAGCGCTGGTTTCTGACCCGCGCACCCACTACATACTCTTCCGGATCCAGCGCGTCCGTGTAGTTGCCCCTGCCAACATCCGGAACATCCAGTCTGGTCGGCATCAGCCACTCATAAAAGAAGCATGCGCGACGGGCATAGGCCCCTGTTGGCTCTCTGGCAATCCACTGTTCAAGCGCTTCCCTGGCTTGTGGCAAGCGATACAAGCGCGCCAGGAACTCCAGATGCACGCCCTGATAGCGGAACGCAAAGTTCAGATGCTCACTGAAGGTATCACCAGGGCGGTAGCTTTCCGTGTAGGTCTCAACCCGGTGATCGCCATCGGTCGTGGTAGACCGGCTTCGTCCTATGCCGCTCTGCACGGCAAAGGCATGCACGGGAGACACGCCGAGTGCATTTGCCAGCCATTGATAACCGATGAGTTCCATAAATTTGATTATTGCCCATAAAAAACGATTATAAAACAGCGTTTTCTCTGAAATTTGATTACGGAACGCAAGTCTCTGCACCCTCCGTTACGGTAGCGCCCCGACACAGAACGACAAAAAGCCCACCAGCAGGCGGGCTTTTCGATGTGGACAACAGGCCGGTCTACCGCGTGGTTGCCGGCGCCTCGGTCACGAAACCGATCCTGGCAACGCCACCGCGCTGGGCGGAAGCCATCACTTCGGCGACCTGTTCATAACGCGCAGCCTTGTCGGCACGCACGTGAACTTCAATCTCCGGCTTCACGCGCACCGCATCGGCAAAGCGCTTTTCCAGCGATGCTGCGTCGACCGGTTTGTCGTCCCAGAACATCTTGCCCTCGGCATCGACGGCCAGCCGGATGGCTTCCGGCTTGTCCTGGTGCTGGACGGCGGCCTCGCGCGGCAGCTGGATCGGTACCGCATTGGTCAGCAGCGGCGCGGTGACGATGAACACCACCAGCAGCACCAGCATCACGTCGACCAGCGGCGTGGTGTTGATGTCCGCCATCGGGGCCGCACCTTGCGAATGGAAACTACCGAACGCCATCGGTTTCTCCCGTTTGCGTCAACAACTGCGCATGCAGGTCATGCGCAAAACCGTCCATGTCGGCGCTGAGCACGCGATTGGCACGCAGCAGCGCGTTGTAGGCAACCACGGCCGGGATGGCGACCGCCAGACCGGCGGCAGTGGCCACCAGGGCTTCCCCGATCGGACCGGACACGGCGCCAATTGATGCCTGTCCCTCGTGGGCAATGCCGATCAGCGCGTTGTAGATGCCCCACACCGTGCCGAACAGACCGACGAACGGTGCAACGGCGCCAACGGTCGCCAGCCAGGTCATGCCGTTTTCCAGCTTGGCGTTTTCACGCGACAAGGTCTGGCGGATGACACGGGTCAGGTAATCGTCGATACCGCAGGCCTGGCCCAGCGTGCGCGTTGCGTGCTGGCGGTAATGCGCCAGCGCGTCCAGCCCGGCCTGGGCGATGCGCGCAATCGGCGCCTCGGCGTTGTGCACCATCTCGCTGGCGCGCACCCAGTCCGGCGTGGCCCAGAATGCCTGGTCCAGCGCCCGGTTCGCCCGGCGGATCGTGATGTAGCGCACGCTGCGCATCAGGATCAGCCACCAGCTGCTGACAGACATGGCGAGCAAGAGCAGAAAGACTGCGATCAGAATCGCGTCACCCTGGTGAAAAACCAGACTCAGATCCATCGTTTACGACATCCTTAGGTCAAATTGAACTTCATGGGAACCAGCACGCTGCCGGCAACGGCAGTGCTGCCGCGCTTGGCCGGCACGAAGCGCCAGCGCTGCACGGCATCCAGCGCCGCGCGGTCAAGACGGCCGAAACCGCTGGACTTGTGCAGCTTGACGGCGACAGGCGCGCCCTCGGCACTGACTTCAACGCGCAGCATGACGGTTCCCTGCTCGCCCATTTCCCGCGAGATCGGCGGGTAGGACGGCCGGGGGTTGGACAAATAGGCGGCATTGAAGGACGGCGCGACTTCCGCCGTCGATTCACTGCGTTCGGCGCCGCTGCGACTGTCGCTGTGCGAGTCGCTCGACGCCGTCCTGTCAGGGGAAGCATCACTGGCCGCCGACGCCGTGGACGGCGCGGCCTTTTCTGTCGGCACCGGGATTACCGGCGACTTGTCCGCCACCCTGGGCACCGGGCGCGGCTCGCGCTTGACGACCGGTTGCGGCTTGACCGGCGTCGGCTCGCTCCTGGGCGCAGCCGGCGCGGCGGCGGCAGGCGCGGGGGCTTCCTCGGTGATCGGCGCGAGGCTGACATAGTCGATGCGCGGCGCGGTCAGCGTCGTGTGTTCGACCGGCTTGGCGACGGCTGCCAGCAATACGACGTGCAGGCCGACGGCGATCAGGAGCGTGGAAGTTTCTGTCTTGCGATTCATGGCGGACATCATCTTAATGAGAACTTATCTCATGTTCAATAGAAATAAGAAGCTTTCTCACTCGTTTTCCGCATGACGGACGGCCCCGCTGTCGCCCGCCCCCCCGCTTGCAATCCGGCCCGGCGGCTTCATATGCAGGGGAACCCGGCCCGACCCCGTGTCGCGCGCCATTCCCCTTTTTCTTATCAAGGTCATTCCATGCAACAGTTCGACGGCACCACCATCGTTTCGGTGCGCCGCGGCGATCTTGTCGCCCTGGGCGGCGACGGCCAGGTCACCCTCGGCAACATCGTTATCAAGGCCACCGCGCGCAAGGTTCGCAGGCTGCACAACGACTCGGTCCTGGCCGGATTCGCCGGCGGTACCGCTGACGCATTCACGCTGATCGAGCGCTTCGAGGCCAAGCTGCAGAAATACCAGGGCAACCTGCTCGTCTCCGCCATCGAACTGGCCAAGGACTGGCGCTCGGATCGCGCGTTGCGCCGGCTGGAAGCCATGCTGATCGTGGCCGACAAGGAACGCACGCTGGTCATTACCGGCAACGGCGACGTGCTCGAACCGGAACAGGGCATCGCCGCAATCGGCTCCGGGGGCGCCTATGCCCAGGCTGCCGCGCGCGCCCTGTACGAGAACACCGAGCTGCCGCCGGCCGAGGTGGTGAAGAAGGCGCTGGCCATTGCCGGCGACATCTGCATCTACACCAACCAGAACCACGTGATCGAAACACTGTAGGAAAGATTGTTATGTCCTCCCAGATGACCCCGCAGGAAATCGTCCACGAACTCGACAAGCATATTGTCGGCCAGGGAGCCGCCAAGAAAGCGGTGGCCATCGCCCTGCGCAACCGCTGGCGTCGCCAGCAGGTCGAAGAGCCGCTGCGCAGCGAGATCACGCCGAAGAACATCCTGATGATCGGGCCGACCGGTGTCGGCAAGACCGAGATTGCCCGCCGGCTGGCACGGCTGGCCAATGCGCCGTTCATCAAGGTCGAAGCCACCAAGTTCACCGAGGTCGGCTATGTCGGCCGCGACGTCGAGACCATCATCCGCGATCTGGCCGAAGCCGCGATCAAGCAGGCGCGTGACGAGGCGGTCCATCGCAACCGCTACCGTGCCGAAGACGCGGCCGAGGACCGCATCCTCGATGCGCTGATCCCGCCGCCGCGTCAGCCCGGCTTCAGTGGCGAAAACACGGCCCCGGTCGAGCGCCATGACAACGACACCCGGCAGAAATTCCGCAAGATGCTGCGCGAGGGCAAGCTCGACGACAAGGAAATCGAGATCGAGATCGCCGTCAATGGCCCCGAAACCCAGATCTTCGCGCCGCCGGGCATGGAAGACCTGACCAGCCAGATCCAGGGCATGTTCGCCAATATCGGCGCCGGCAAGAAAAAGCCGCAGAAGCTGAAGATCAAGGAAGCGCTGAAGCTGGTCACGGATGAGGAAGCCGCCAAGCTGGTCAATGACGAGGACATCAAGGCGGCGGCAGTCCGCAATGTCGAGCAGAACGGCATCGTGTTCATCGACGAGATCGACAAGGTCACCGCACGCGGAGAAGGCACCAGCGGCGCCGACGTGTCACGGGCCGGCGTGCAGCGCGATCTGCTGCCGCTGGTCGAAGGCACCACGGTCAGCACCAAGTACGGGATGATCAAGACCGATCACATCCTGTTCATTGCATCGGGTGCCTTCCATCTGTCCAAGCCGTCCGACCTGCTGCCGGAGCTGCAGGGCCGTCTGCCGATCCGGGTCGAGCTGTCGGCATTGTCGGTCGAGGACTTCGAGCAGATCCTGACCGCAACCGATGCCTGCCTGACCCGTCAGTACCAGGCGCTGCTGGCCACCGAGGGCACCGAGCTGTCGTTCACTGACGAAGGGATCCGCCGTCTGGCCGAGATTGCCTATCAGGTCAACGAGAAAACCGAGAACATCGGTGCGCGCCGTCTGCATACCGTGCTGGAAAAGCTGCTTGAAGAGCTGTCGTTCGATGCGAAGACCGGTCCGGTCTCCATCGATGCCGACTATGTGAACGCAAAGCTGGAAGGCATTGCCCGGCGCGAGGACCTGGCCCGCTACATTCTGTGACCGGACAGTCTGCAGCAGAAAGGGCCGGCGCGAATGCCGGCCCTTTTTTTGACAATGATATTACGCACGTATCTCATAATATTTATTACAAATCGCACAGAATGGCTTTGTCTTTTCGCCTTGCCGGCAAAGCCTGCCGCAAAAATTTCAGCCCGGATTGCAGCCCGGTCCGGGCCGGTTCAGGCCGCGCTGGCCCGGTTTGCCGCATGCCCGGGGAAAACCTGGCTGCCCGTGGCCAGCCAGCCTGCCTGGCGGGGGATAAGATGGTGGATAACTTTAGCAACGCTCGGCCGGATTGCCGCGAAAACCCCACCGGCATTCCGCCGTATCCGGTGCAATCCCGCCACTGGCGCGGATTTCGTCCGGCCAGGCGCAGGCCATGCCCGCCAGCCACGATGACTGACTCCCCTGTGGATAATATGGGGAAATTTCCGCCGGCAAAGCAATGTCTTTGTTAAGATGAATCCGAGCTTCCAAGTATCAGGCCCATGCCCAAACCCAATCGACTGTCTCATTTTCTGCCTTTGGCGTTCAGGAATGGCCAGAGCATCAGCCGCTTTGCCAAGCACTGCGTACGATGCAATGAACTGGTCACCGCAGATCACATGCACGGCGTCGCGGCCGTGATCCAGAACCGGATAGTGATTGCGGCCAAGGCGCGCTGCCCGGCATGCGATGCCGAGTTCGCCATTTCCTGCGTCATTACCGAGGACAAGAAAGTCCATCGGGTTCTGCTGCCCGGCTGGGTGCTGCGCTGGTGGCTGTCGACAGCCAGGACCGAGGTGCCGCGAACCCGTTCCCGCGACTGGCAATACGAGGAAGAAGCACAGCGCGCACCGGAACCGCCACGTTCACCATCCGTCGACCGCGACAGCGCAACACTGTCACCCGAGGCACTGGGACAGTTCGACGGCGAACCGATCCCGGCCTGGATCAGTGTTGACGGCACCACACTGCATTTCGTCCGCACGGCACCCAAGGGCATCCACGAACCGCTGCGCCCCGGCGAAGTGCTGTTCAACGACCGCCTGATCTACAGCGCGGCACAACGGCCGGCCTGAACCGGTCAGCCAAGGTCGCCCCAGACCGTCTGCAGCGCAGCCGCCGCGGCCAGTGCCGCGGTTTCGGTACGCAGCACCCGTGGCCCGAGCGCCAGTGGCGTCCAGCCCCGGGCAAAGGCAGCCTGCTCCTCACCATCGCTGAGCCCGCCCTCGGGACCGGCCATCAGCCAGACCTTGCCCTGCGGCGGCGCATAGTCGGCCAGCCGCCGGTTGCCGACCGGCGACAGCAGCAGCCGGTGCGATGCCTCCAGCGACTGCTGCAGGAAGGCATCCAGGCTCATCGACGGCAGTACTTCCGGGATGGTATTGCGGCCGCACTGTTCACAGGCCGCCTGCACGATATCGCGCCAGCGTTCGGTCTTGCGCCCGGCGCGTTCCCCGCCCAGTCTCAGCACTGCGCGCTCAGTCACTAACGGCTGAAACACGCTGATACCCAGCTCCACGCCTTTCTGCAGCGTGAAATCCATGCGTTCACCGGTGGAAACGCCCTGCGCCAGACACAGGGTCAGCGGCGACTCGCGGTTGATTGCCAGCCGCTCGCCGAGTTCGACCCGCGCATGTCGCTTGCCGAGGTCACGCAGGATGGCCCTGACCTCGCCCCCGCTGCCGTCAAACAGCCTCATCTCGTCATCGGCGCGCATGCGCAGTACCTGTACGTGTCTGACCACATCGTCCGGCAATGCGTATTCACCGGCTTGCGGAAGCGTCTCGGGGATGAAAAAACGGGGCATGCATACCTCTGGGGGCGAATTCATTGGGTCCGTGCTTTGACACGGCCATCGGCAAGCCGGTATTTTGCCAGTTGAGCGCTGACAATGCCGAGTCGGTGTAGCCGTGGAGAATAATGACAATGCAGGCTGTCGACCAGGTCATCCATCTGTTGCGCGAAATTGCGCAGACAGAGGTCATGCCGCGTTTCCTGCGCGTGTCCGCTACGCGAAAGCATGACGGAACCCCGTTTACCGAAGCCGATCTCGCTACCCAGGAAGCACTGGCCAGGGCACTGCCCGACATTATCGCCGCGCCGGTGCTCGGCGAGGAAATGACGCCGTGTGAGCAGGCGGCCCTGTGGGACAAGGCCGGCGATGCCGGTATCTGGGTGGTCGATCCGATCGACGGCACCACCAATTTCATTCACGGCCTGCCGTATTTCGCCATTTCGGTAGCCTGGATGGTCAATGGCCGCAGTGAACTCGGCGTGATCTACAACCCGGTGGCCGACGAGATGTTCTATGCCGAGCGGGGCGGCGGTGCCTACCTGAACGGCGTCCGCCTGCCGCTGAAGCCATCTCCCGAGCATTTCACCGACACCATTGCCGCGGTGGAGATCAAGTATCTGAAAAGTGGCCGGCTGTCGAACCGGCTGCTGGCCACCGCGCCATTCGGCAGTCTGCGCAATCTCGGCTCGTCGACGCTGGACTGGTGCAATCTGGCCAGCGGCCGCTATGACCTGTACCTGCATGGCGGCCAGCGCCTGTGGGATTACGCGGCCGGCGCACTGATTCTGGAAGAAGCCGGCGGCCGCTCCGCCACCATAGAGAGCGATGACTACTGGTCCAGTCAGCTATGGCACCGGACCGCCATCGCCGCACTGGACCCGCGTTTCTTCGAACCATGGAAGCACTGGATCCGCCTGAACCAGTAATCCTGTTTCACGTGAAACAAAAAGCGCCCCGGGGGGCGCTTTTTCCATCAGCCTGCATTTGCAACCGATTACAGCTCGGCCACGATATCCTGGCTGAACGATTTCTCGCAGTACTGGCAGCGCATCTTGGTGCTGCCATCCTTGGCGCGACGCACGTGAAACACGCTCTTGACCGGTTCGTTGTGCGAAATGCAGTTCGAGTTCGGGCAGGCAAAGACGCCCTCGATCAGCTCCGGCAGATCCAGCGTGTACTTCTCGGCCACTTCGAAGTTGCGGATCACGTTCACCGTTGCATCCGGCGCGAACAGTGCCAGCTGGTTGGCCTGCGACGGCGTCAGCAGCACGTTCTCGATCTTGATCAGGTCCTTCTTGCCCAGGCGACGGCTGGGCAGGTTCAGACCGACATACAGCCGTTCGCCCGATTCCATCAGCTTGAACATGCGCAGGATCTTCACCCCCTGGCCGGCGGTGATATGGTCGATGGCGGTGCCGTCCTTCAGTGCTTCGACTTTCAGCGTGTAATCAATCTTTTCCATCTTGCTCAATCCTTCTTTCCGGCCCATCACAGCGTTTCGTTCAGTACCAGCGCCAGCAGCGCTTCACGGGCGTAGACACCGTTTTCGGCCTGCTGGAAGTAGTACGCGTACGGCGTATCGTCGACATCGATCGAAATTTCATCGACGCGCGGCAGCGGGTGCAGGATGCGCAGATTGTCGCGGGCGCCCTTCAGCGTATCGGTGTTCAGCACGAACTTTGACTTCATGTGCTTGAATTCGGTTTCGTCGAAGCGTTCCTTCTGCACCCGGGTCATGTACAGCACGTCGAGTTCCGGCAGCACTTCCTCGATATTCTGATGCAGGCTGTATTCGATGCCCTTTTCATCCAGCTCTTCGCAGATGTACTCCGGCATGGCCAGCGGCTTCGGGGCAATGAAGTAGAAACGGCAACCGAAGTGGGTCAGCGCCTGGGCCAGCGAATGCACGGTGCGGCCGTACTTCAGATCGCCGACGAAAGCCACCTTCAGGCCGTCCAGCGTGCCCTGGGTTTCGTAGATCGAGAACAGGTCGAGCAGCGTCTGGGTCGGATGCTGGTTCGAGCCGTCGCCACCGTTGATGACCGGCTTGCCATTGGAGAACATCGACGCCAGGCGGGCCGCCCCTTCCTGCGGGTGACGCATCACATAGGCATCGACATACGAGGTGATGATCTTCACCGAGTCGGCCAGCGTCTCGCCCTTCTTGGCCAGCGATGTGTTGCCGCCGTCGGCGAAACCGATCACCGAGCCCCCGAGGCGGTGAACGGCGGTTTCGAACGACAGCCGGGTGCGGGTCGAAGCCTCGAAGAAGCAGCTGGCCACCACCTTGTTTTTCAGCAGGTCATGGCGCGGCTCGCGCTTCAGCTCGCCGGCGACATGAACGACCAGTTCGAGCTCCTCGCGGGACAGGTCCGAGATGGAGATGATGTGCTTTTGATAGAGCGTATTCTTCATGCTTTCCTTCCTTGCAGCACGGCCGCCCCGTGACGAGCGGCCGAAAAAAAAGCCCCAAATCATTGGGGCTTTTAAAAAATCGGATTCCTGATTTCGCGAAACTGAAAAATGTCGCCGCTGTCGACGCATTTCAGCGCGACATTCGCATGAGTAAAGCTGCTGGCTACGACGTACATCATCTGTCCCGAAAAAAATCGCGAAATTATACGTCCGGGAGCCACGCCGGGAAAAGGGGTCCGACGAACGGCTGTTTGCTGACGTCGCTTTCAGGCAAAACAACGTCGCACAGAATTATTTATACCACCTTGAGCACATTTCGCCGCCCCAGGATGGGCGATCCCGGTCGCATGTGGAATAATTCCAAGGTTTGTCTACCCCTTTCCGGGGGAAGCTTGACGCTCACCCGCCGGATACCGCCATCCAGTCTGAACCGGAGCCCTCCATGGATTTCGAAAAAGCCCGCTTCTACATGATCGAACAACAGATCCGTCCGTGGGACGTTCTCGATCAACGTGTTCTCGATCTGCTCGCCGAAGTTAAGCGCGAGGATTTCGTGCCCGCCGGCAACCATTCGCTTGCCTTCGTCGACATGGAGCTCCCGCTGCCGACCGGCGGCAAGATGCTGCAGCCGAAAGTCGAGGCGCGCATCGTGCAGGAAATGGACATCCAGCCCACTGACGTCGTGCTCGAAGTCGGTACCGGCACCGGCTATCTGACCGCACTGCTCGCGCGCAGCGCCCGTCACGTCTATTCGCTGGATATTTCGGCGCAGGCGATCGAGATCGCCCAGGCCAACCTGGCCCGCGCCGACATCCGCAACGTAACGCTCGAAGTGGCCAACGGCAGCGAGGGCAACACGGCCCACGCCCCGTACAACGTCATCGTTATCGGCGGCTCGCTGCCGGTGCTGCCGGAAGCACTGAAGGCACAGCTGGCCCCTGGCGGCCGCCTGTTCGCCACCATCGGTGACGAACCGGTGATGCGCGCCATCCGCGTCGTTCGCGACGCTGGTGGCCAGTACCGTGAGGAAACCCTGTTCGATACCGTGATCGACCCGCTGTTCCAGATCACCGAACCGGAACGCTTCGTATTCTGATGCGGGAAATCTCGCCGCACGACCTGTCCGCCTGGCTGGCCGATCCGGCGCGTGATGCGCCGTTTCTGCTCGATGTGCGCGAACCGGCCGAAGTTGCCATCTGCCGGCTGGCCGACAGTGTCAACATCCCGATGAACCTGATCCCGTCACGGCAGTCAGAGCTGCCCGACGACCGGCCCATCGTCGCCATCTGCCACCACGGCGTGCGCAGCTTCCATGTTGCAGCCTGGCTCGAGCACGCCGGTTTCAGCGAACCGCTGAGTCTGGCAGGCGGCGTCGCGGCCTGGGCGGACCAGATCGAACCGTCGATGCCCCGTTACTGACCGTTCACGCAACAGGCTGCCAAATGGACATCCCCGGATGTCCATTTTTTCGTCCCGGTCGCGCCATGTCATGGGCAAAAGCACGCTCGACGGCACCGGGGCGGACAAGGGACAATTCACGTTGTCCACACAGCCGTCCACACCTTCATGCACAAGTCCCTGCCCTTGCTCGCCCCTGCCCTGTCCCGCGTCCATCCCGACTGGCAAAGCCGCCTCAGGCCTGACATTCTGGCCCGTATCGACCACCAGCTGAGCGAGCGCGCAGCAGCCGGCGAACAGATCTATCCACAGCCTGTGGATATTTTTAATGCACTGCGCGACACCCCGCCGTCCGGGGTGCGGGTGGTCATTCTCGGCCAGGACCCGTACCACGGCGACGGCGAAGCCTGCGGGCTGGCGTTCTCGGTCAGGCGCGGCATCCGCGTTCCACCATCGCTGCGCAATATCTACAAGGAACTCCTGCGCGATACCGGCACGGCAACGCCCCTTCACGGCGATCTGGCGGCCTGGACCCGTCAGGGTGTGCTGCTGCTGAACGGCGTGCTCACCGTGGCGGCAAACCGTGCTGGCAGCCATCGTGAACTCGGCTGGCAGGTCATTACCGACGACCTGATCGATCTGCTTGCCGCCGAAGACAGTCCGCGCGTGTTCGTACTGTGGGGCAAGGACGCCCAGAACAAGCATGCCAGGCTGACCAATCCGCGCCATCTGGTGTTGCAGGGCCCGCACCCGTCACCGCTGTCTGCCTACCGGGGTTTCTTCGGTTGTGGACACTTTTCCCGCATCAACGACTACTTGCGCGAACAGGGCTGCGTTCCGATCGACTGGCATTTGCCGGAGTGAATCCGGGACTGTTTATCCACAAGTGACGTGCACTGCCGTGCGTTGAATATATTAGACGACGGCAAGGTCTTTGATTTGTCACGCTTTTTCTGTTTTCCGGCAATCCCCGCTTCTGGCTGGCTGCGTTTTTTCGTTACGTAATCCGCTTTTTTTTCCACTGCCTGGATGCCGGGTTTCTGCTTGCCTGCTTTTCTTATTCTTTTTTACAGATAGTTATTAAAGAAATGGATGAAGGGCGCCCTGTTCTGTGGATAACACGGTTTTTTTATTGCAGAACAAATGCTTGCCGTTCATGGAAACCGGATGGACTGGCTACGGGTTTGCTGTTGCCCGTCTGTGGATTGTTTTCACCCTGTGGATAGCGGTGACCCTTATGCACAGCCTTGCGCCAGTTGTGTCCGCCAGCCTGTGCATTGTTGTCTGCACGGCTTTTCGTTTGTGCCCGGTTCACATTCTTGTTTGTCCAAATATAAACTGATGATACTGATGTAGTGACTCCTGCCCTGTTGATAACTCTTTTTCCACTGCAAATTCATGGCCTTGGGAGAGTTGTAAACATGTGGGCGAAATGGCCGGAGGCAGTTATCCACTTGTGGACAGTTTTGGGTGTCAGTGGATATCCGTCTTTACCCACAGGTGCGGAAGCGGTTGCCGGTCGCTTTGTCCACATGCCGGAATCGGTCCGGGACGAATACAATGCCGGCCATGAGTCGACTTCTACTGATACGCACTTCGTCGATGGGGGATCTGGTGCATACCCTGCCGGCCGTCACTGATCTGGCGCGACGCTTTCCTGCCATGGCCATCGACTGGCTGGTCGAGGAAAGCTTTGCCGATATCGCCCGTCTGCACCCCGCCGTTGCCGGGGTGGTCCCGATAGCCATGCGCCGCTGGCGCAAGGCGCTGTTTTCCACCGGCACCTGGCGCGAATTGCGGGCGGTAAGGACGACGCTGCGTTCGTCGCACTACGATCTGGTGCTGGACAGTCAGGGGCTGATGAAAAGTGTGCTGTTCGGCAAGCTGGTCCGGGATGCACCGATGGCCGGCTATGACCGGGCCAGCATTCGCGAGCCGATGGCGAGCCTGTTCTACGACAAGCGCTATTCCGTGTCCTGGGAACGCAATGCGGTGGATCGCAACCGTCTGCTGTTCGGCCAGGTCTTCGGTTACGAGCCGGATCTGGCGCAATGCAATTTTGGCGTTCACACCGGCCCGGCGCCGGACTGGTGTCCGGCGCGCTATGCCGTGCTGCTGACGGCGACCTCCAGGGACAGCAAGCTGTGGCCGGAGGCGTCGTGGGTGGCGCTGGGAAGCACGCTGACGGCCCGTGACGGCCTGCAGTGCGTGTTGCCGTGGGGGAATGCCGCCGAGCAGCAGCGCGCGCAGCGGCTGGCCGCCCTGATCCCGGGCGCGCTGGTTGCGCCGCGTGAGCGGCTCGATGTCGCGGCGGCACTGCTTGCGCACGCACAGGCGGTAGTGGGCGTCGATACCGGGCTGACCCACCTGGCCAATGCCGTCGACGTGCCGCTGGTGGCGATCTATACCGATACCGATCCCTTGCGGACCGGGGTGGTCGAAACGTCGCGTTCGCGCAATATCGGCGGTATCGGTCAGTGTCCGGATGTCGGGGCGGTGCTGGCCGTGCTGGCGGAGTGCCGCGCATGAGTGCGGCGCTGGGCGCCTATCGGCTGCTGACCCGGGCGCTGCTGCCTCTGGCGCGGGTCTATCTGCGACGGCGGGCACGCCGGCAACCGGCCTATCTCGAACACTGGGACGAACGTTTCGAACAGAATGCGCCGCCCCTGCCGCAGGGCGGCATCTGGCTGCATGCCGTTTCAGTCGGGGAAACCCGCGCCGCGGCGCCGCTGGTCGAGGCGCTCGGCCGGCGCTTCGATACCCTGCCACTGGTCATGACCCAGATGACGCCCACCGGCCGCGAAACGGCCTTGCAGCTGTTTGCCGACCGGGCGACGGTCAGCTACCTGCCGTACGACACGGCAGCCAATGCTGCGCATTTTGTTGAACGGCTGGCGCCGCGCTTCGGTGTGCTGATGGAAACCGAACTGTGGCCGAATCTGATCCACGCCTGCCATGAACGGCGGGTGCCGCTGTTTCTGGCCAATGCGCGCCTGTCGGAGAAATCGGCCCGTGGCTATGCGCGCATCCGGGCACTGATCGCGCCGGCACTGGCGGCGCTGACCGGCATTGCTGCCCAGAGCGAAGCGGATGCCGAGCGCTTGCGTGCGCTGGGCGCTCTGCGGGTCGAGGTGCTCGGCAATACCAAATTCGATTGTTCGCCACCGGACGGCGTCGAGGCCCAGGTGTCGGCGTTGCGCGCGCTGGCCGGGCCGCGTCCGGTCGTGGTGCTGGCCAGTACCCGCGAGGGCGAGGAAGCCTTGCTGCTGGATGCGTTGCCTGAGGATTTTCCGGCAGTGGTCGTGCTGGTGCCGCGTCATCCGCAGCGCTTCGATGCCGTGGCCACGCTGCTGGCCGAGCGCGGGATTGCATTCCAGCGCCGCAGCGACATGGTGCCGGTTGCCGCCACCACCCGGGTGTGGCTTGGTGATTCGATGGGAGAACTGTTCGGCTGGTATTCGTTGGCTGATGCCGCGTTTGTCGGCGGCAGCCTGCTGCCGCTGGGGGGACAGAACCTGATCGAGCCGGCCACGGTCGGCTGCCCGGTGTTGATCGGGCCGTCGACATTCAATTTTGCCGCCGCCAGCCAGGCCGCTTTCGCTGCCGGTGCGGCGCGTCAGGTCGGGGATGCGGCGGCAGTCTGGTCCGGACTGGGCGCCCTGCTGGCCGATGCCGGTCGCCGGCATGACATGGGCCAGGCCGGGCTGGCATTTGCCGGGGAGCATCGCGGAGCCAGCCAGCGCATCGTCGACTGGATCGCCGGCCACCTGGAAGGACAGTTGATCAGGCAAGGCATATAAAACAGGCCATATGAATTTATTTGGCCAATGTTTATATGTTTGGCATGTTCAGCCCTGATTGACCGGTGGTCTGCCCGGCATCAGCGACCCCATGCCCGGGCGATAGGCATGGTCGAGCGCCTGCTGCAGATACTGCTGGGCGTGGCCGACGGCATCGGTCATCGGCATGCCCTGTGCCAGACAGGCGGCTATGCTGGCCGCCAGAAGTTCATTGGCTCCGCGGACCACGCCGGCGCGACGCGGCCAGCTGTCACGGCGCAGCAGCGCTTCCTTGTGATACAGATGGTTGATGATCTGGCGCGTCGGCGCCTGGGCACCGGTCAGCAGCGTGTGTTCGGCGCCGAGTGCGGACAGCGCGCGGCCGAGCGTGGCGGCATCGGCCATGTTGTCGCTGTCGCCTTCTCCCTCGTCACCATCGCCGAAGCGGCTGGCCAGCAGCGATGACACGACCAGGATGTCGGACTGCGGAATCAGCAGATCGGCACAGGCGGACACCAGATCGTCTTCGCTGTCTTCCTGATGCCCGGACCAGGCCGGTGCCAGCACCAGCGGCACATTGGCGTAGTCGCTGACGATTTCCGCCAGCACGCTGACCGTTTCCGCATCCGCCAGCATGCCGATGACGAAGGCCGAGACCGGCATGTCCTCCAGCACGGTGCGGGCCTGGTCGTTGATCAGCTCCGCATCGGCCGGCACGGCATCGTGCTGGCGCTCGGAATCCGCTGATAACTGGACGGTCGGCACGGCCACCGGATGACAGCCGAAGGCGGACAGGGTCAGGGCGTCTGCGGTAATCCCGGTCAGTCCGGAAGGATCGAAGGCGGAGAAAGTCATTATCACGGGGTGATGCGTCACGGTGCCGGGTCGGTTGGTTGTCGATACAATCGCTATTCTAAGCCCGTATGAGTGACTGACCATGAATACCTGGATGTGCCTGATCTGTGGATTTATCTATGACGAGGCCGCCGGCCGGCCAGAAGACGGCATCGCGCCCGGCACGCACTGGGACGATGTACCGCCCAACTGGACCTGCCCGGACTGCGGTGCGCGCAAGGAAGACTTCGAGATGGTCCAGTTCTGATCTGCGACGGGAGACGGCAAGATGACTAGACGCATGCTGTCATGGGTGCTGCTCGCGCTGCTGACGGCAGGTTGCCAGCAGATCAGCACCACGGCGCCCGGCATGGTAGGGGTGACCCGCAAGCAGACCATGCTGGTGTCCGAGCAGGAAGTGAACCAGGCGTCGGCCCAGGCCTATCAGCAGCAGATGGCCGCAGCGCGTGGCCAGGGGGTGCTGAACAGCAATGCGGCGCTGACCCGGCGCGTGCGGGCGATCAGCAAGCGGCTGATTGCGCAGACGCCCTACTTCCGCCCGGATGCCGCCCAGTGGCGCTGGGAAGTGAATGTGGTGCAGTCGCCGGAGATGAATGCCTATGCAATGGCCGGTGGCAAGATTGCCGTGTATTCCGGTCTGGCGCAGAAGCTGTCGCTGACGGACGACGAACTGGCGGCGGTCATCGGCCACGAGATTGCCCATGCACTGCGTGAACACTCGCGCGAAAAGGCCAGCCAGGCGCAGATGCAGCAACTCGGCGTCGGCCTGCTCGGCATTATCGGCGGGCTGAACAGCAACCAGCTCGGGCTGGCGAACAGCGCGGCCGATCTGGCGTTTGGCCTGCCGTACAGCCGCAATATGGAAAGCGAAGCGGACACCGTCGGTCTGGAACTGATGGCCCGTGCCGGCTACGACCCGCGTGCGGCGGTCAGCGTGTGGAAGAAAATGCAGATGGCCGGCCAGAGCGGCGGCCCCGGTTTCCTGTCCACCCATCCGAATGCCGGTCAGCGCATCGAGTCGATCAGCGCGCAATTGCCGAATGTGCAGCCGCTGTACGAGGCGGCACGACGCAAATAGCGATCGGTCTGATCAGTGTTTCACGTGAAACCCCGTTTTATTTTTTCCGGCACCCGGAGCCCTTTGCATGACCTATCTGTACGTCAAGGCGTTTCACCTTTTTTTCGTGGTCTCCTGGTTCGCCGGGCTGTTTTACCTGCCACGTCTGTTCGTCAATCTGGCGATGGCCGAAGACGGGCGCGAACGCGACCGGCTGCTGCTGATGTCCGGCAAGCTGTACCGCTTCATGACCCCGCTCGGTGTGCTGGCGCTGGCGTTCGGCCTGTGGCTGTGGCTCGGCTTCGGTTTCAGTGGTGGCTGGCTGCATGCCAAGCTGACGCTGGTGGCCGGTCTGGTCGCGTACCACGGCTACTGTCGCAAGCTGCTGGCCGACTTCGTGGCCGGGCGGAATGCGCGCAGCCACAAGTGGTATCGCGTATTCAACGAGGTGCCGGTGCTGGTGCTGCTGGCCTGTATCCTGCTGGTCGTAGTCAAGCCGTTCTGAGCGGTCGGACAAAGGAACTGATATGGGAATGGAAATCGAACGCCGCTTTCTGGTGACGGCGGATGGCTGGCGCGGCCAGGGCGAAACCCGGCGTCTGCGCCAGGGCTTCATGTGCGTGGAGCCGGAGCGGACCGTGCGCGTGCGGGTGATTGGTGACCAGGCGTGGCTGACACTGAAGAGCAAGATCAGCTTCGTGTCGCGCTACGAGTTCGAGTACCCGGTGCCGCTGGCCGATGCCGAAACCATGCTCGACGTGATGTGCGCGCTGAAGATCGAAAAAAACCGTACCCGTATCGAGCGGGACGGACGGGTGTGGGAGGTCGACGAGTTTTTCGGCGACAATAGCGGTCTGGTGCTGGCCGAGATCGAACTGCCGGATGAAGACACGCCGTTCGATCGTCCCGACTGGCTGGGTGCGGAAGTGACCCGCGATCCCCGCTACACCAATGCCCATCTGGCCGGCCACGCATACGCGGGCTGGAGCGCGGAAGAACGGGCCCGCATTCTCGACTGACCGCCGGTTGGCTTGAAACCGGCATCACCCTGCAAGGATAGTCATGACCCGCAGCGAACAACTTTTCGAACGTGCCAAGAAAACCATTCCCGGTGGCGTGAATTCGCCGGTACGCGCGTTCGGCAGCGTCGGCGGTACGCCGCGCTTTATCGAACGCGCCGAGGGCTCGGCGATCTGGGACGCGGATGGCAAGCGCTATATCGATTTCATCGGCTCCTGGGGCCCGGCCATTGTCGGCCACGCCCACCCGGAGGTGATCGCCGCCGTGCAGCAGGCTGCCGTCAACGGGCTGTCGTTCGGGGCGCCGACCGAGGCGGAAATTGATATCGCCGAGGAAATCGCCAGACTGGTGCCGTCGATCGAGCAGGTGCGCCTGGTCAGTTCCGGCACCGAAGCGACCATGAGCGCGATCCGCCTGGCGCGCGGTTTTACCGGTCGTGACAAGATCATCAAGTTCGAGGGCTGTTATCACGGTCATTCCGATTCGCTGCTGGTCAAGGCCGGTTCCGGCCTGCTGACCTTCGGCAATCCGTCGTCGGCCGGTGTGCCGGCCGACTTCACCCGTCATACCCTGGTGCTCGAGTACAACAATGTCGATGAGCTGAGCGAGACGTTTGCCGCCATGGGCGAGCAGATTGCCTGCGTGATCATCGAGCCGTTCGCCGGCAACATGAACCTGATCCGGCCGAGTGATGCCTTTGTCCGCACCCTGCGCGAGCTGTGCACCGCCCACGGTGCGGTGCTGATCTACGACGAAGTGATGACCGGCTTCCGCGTCGCGCTCGGCGGCGCGCAGCAACTGCACGGCATCCGTCCCGATCTGACCACGCTGGGCAAGATCGTCGGTGGCGGCATGCCGATCGGCGCGTTTGGTGGCCGGGCCGACATCATGAGCTGCATCTCGCCGCTGGGCGGCGTGTATCAGGCCGGTACGCTGTCCGGCAACCCGGTGGCGGTGGCCGCCGGTCTGACCACACTGCGGCTGATCCAGGCGCCGGGTTTCCACGACGCGCTGGGTCGCAAGGCGGCGTCGCTGGTCGAAGGGCTGGTGTCGGCAGCGCGCGATGCCGGCGTGCCGTTCTCGGCCGACAGCGTCGGCGGCATGTTCGGTCTGTACTTCGGCGACAAGGTACCGACCTGCTATGCCGAAGTGACCGCCAGCGATCGCGACCGCTTCAACCGCTTCTTCCACCTGATGCTGGATGCCGGCGTCCATCTGGCGCCGTCGGCCTACGAGGCGGGCTTCGTGTCCGCCGCGCACAGCGAGGCCGATATCGCCGCGACGGTCGATGCCGCGCGCAAGGCGTTCGCCCAACTGTAAGAGTGGCGTGCAAGAAAAATCCCGCGAGCATTGCGCTGGCGGGATTTTTTTGTGCCGGATCAGCCTACAGCGGCTTTTCCATCATCAGGTAAGCCTGGCCACACAGGGCCGACAATTCAAAGCCGACGTCGGCATACAGATGGCGGCCGACGTCATTGTCCGGACGCACTTCCAGCGTGACCTTGCAGGCATCGCGGCGACGGGCGGCATCGGCCACTGCTTCGAGCAGCCGGCGGCCGATGCCGAGTCCGCGCTGGCCCGGCAGCACGGCCAGGTCGTGCAGGTTGACCGACGGACGTGCGGCGAAGCTCGACAGGCCGAGCACGCACAGGGCGACGCCGACCGGCGTGTCGCCGGCAAAGGCGAGCACGGCGAAGGCGGTCGGGTGGGTGGCCAGCAGGCGTGGCAGGCGCTCGCGCACCTCGGCGCTCAGCGGCGTGCCGCCGCCCATCGGGTCGCTGGCATAGGCATCGACCAGCGCTACCACGCGGGCCAGATCGTCGGCCGAGCTGAAGTCGGCCTCGCGGAGAGTCAGTTCAGTCATTGCCGTCCAGCAGGCCGATTTCGTTGGCGATCAGTTGCTCGAAGGTTTCGCGGGCACGCACCAGCCGGACGCTGTCGCCGCTGACCAGCAGCTCGGCGCCGCGCGGGCGGGTGTTGTAGTTCGAGCTCATCGTCGCACCGTAGGCCCCGGCGGACATCACCGCCAGCAGATCCCCTTCCTGCACCGCCAGTTCGCGGTCCTTGCCGAGGAAGTCGCTCGACTCGCACACCGGGCCGACCACGTCATAGGTGGCGACCGCGTCGTCGCGGCGGGTGACCGGGCGGATCTGGTGGTAGGCCTGGTAGTACGACGGGCGCATCAGGTCGTTCATCGCCGCGTCGACAATGGCGAAGTGCTTGCCGTCGCCCTGCTTCAGGTACTCGATGCGCGTCAGCAGCACGCCGGCGTTGCCGACCAGCGAGCGGCCCGGTTCGAGCAGCAGCGACAGTCCGCGACCGGCCAGCCGCTGCTTGATGGCTGCCGCGTAGGCGGCGACATCCGGCGGGGTCTCGTGGTCGTAGCGGATGCCGAGCCCGCCGCCGATGTCGACGTGCTTCAGGCGGATGCCGGCCTCGCCGAGCTGGTCGACCAGTACCAGCAGGCGATCGAGCGCGTCGATCAGCGGCGTGGCGTCGGTCAGCTGGCTGCCGATATGGCAGTCGATGCCGATCACGTTCAGGTTCGGCAGCGCGGCGGCGCGGCGATAGGTATCGAGCGCCTGCTCGTAGGCGATGCCGAACTTGTTGTTCTTCAGCCCGGTCGAGATATACGGATGGGTCCTGGCATCGACGTTCGGGTTCACGCGCAGGCTGATCGGTGCCCGCTTGCCGGCCTCCCCTGCCACCCGGTTGAGGCGTTCGAGCTCGTTGACCGATTCGACGTTGAAACAGTGGATGCCGATTTCCAGCGCCTGGCGCATTTCGTCCGCGCTCTTGCCGACGCCGGAGAACACGATCTTGCCGGCTTCGCCGCCGGCGGCCAGCACGCGACGGATTTCGCCGATCGACACGGTGTCGAAACCGGAACCGAGGCTGGCGAAGTGGCGGATGACGGCCAGGTTCGAGTTGGCTTTCAGCGCGTAGCAGACCAGATGGTCGATGCCGGCAAACGCATTGCTATAGGCGCTATAGGCTTGCGTCAGTGCCGATTCGGCGTATACGTAGCACGGCGTGCCGAAGGTGTCGGCGATTTGCGCGAGCGGGACGTCTTCGACGAAGAGTTCGCGATCCTGATACTGAAAAGCTTGCACGGTTATTGATCCTCGGGGAGCTGATCGGGAGTGACCGGTTCGGTTTGCGGAGCGGCAGGTCTGGCCGGCGTCGCCGGTGCGGCGGTCGGTCCCGACTTGTGCTTGGCGGGCGGATTGGTCGGCAGATAGAGCGGACCTTTGTAGCCGCACGCCGAAAGCAGCACGGCGGTCAGCACGAGGGGAACAAGGACGAGTCGGCGCATGGCGGGAGAGTGGCTTGTGGCAAAATCCCGATGTTAACGCAACCTTCGAATGCACGCGGGGCAACCGCGTGGCAAATACCCATGAATGACAGTGAATTTCTTGCCGCTTCCGAGGCGGTGCTTGACCGCATCCTGAATGCATTCGACGACGCCGGCATCGGTGACGCGTTGCGTACCGGCAATGTGCTGACCCTCGAGTTTGACAATGGCAGCCAGATTATCGTCAACCGGCACGAACCGAACCGGGAAATCTGGGTGGCCGCGCGCAGTGGCGGTTTCCACTTCCGCCATGACGGCACGGCCTGGATCGACACCCGCAACGGCGGCGAACTGTTTGCCCGCCTGGGCGAGATGGTGGCCGGTCAGGCTGGCGAGCCGTTCTCGTTCTGATGGATTTTCTCAACAGCATTCCCGCCGACTGGGGGCTGGCCGGCGTGACGCTGTCGGCCTTCCTGTCGGCGACCGTGCTGCCGGGGAACTCCGAAATCGCGCTGGCCGCGTTCCTGTCGGTCTACCCGGAGCAGGCGCTGTCCGCCGTACTGCTGGCGACGCTGGGCAATACCCTCGGCGGGGCCACCAGTGTCTGGCTCGGCCGCGCCCTGCCGCGCAAGGAAACGTCCGGCCGTGCCCTGGCCTGGCTGTCACGCTGGGGCACATCGGCGCTGCTGCTGTCCTGGGTGCCGGTGATCGGTGACGCGCTGTGCGTCGCCGCCGGCTGGCTGCGGCTGCCGTGGCGCCCGACCCTGTTCTACCTCGCCATCGGCAAGCTGGTCCGCTACGGCCTGATCAGCCTGCCCTTCGTGTGGTGATCTCCACACTTCATTTACGCTGACGATACCCATGTCCCGACATATTCCGAAAAAACGCTTCGGGCAGAATTTTCTGCAAGATCCGATCATCATCGACGACATCGTGTCCGCCGTCGCCGCGCGACGCGACGATACGGTGGTCGAGATCGGACCGGGGCTCGGCGCGCTGACGCGGCCGCTGCTGGACCGGCTCGATCATCTGCACGTGGTCGAGATCGACCGCGACATCATTGCCCGCCTGCGCCGCCAGTTCCAGCCGGAACGGCTGACCATCCATGAAGGCGACGCGCTCGAATTCGATTTTGGCACGCTTGTTGCTGGCAAACCGTTCAAGGTGGTCGGCAACCTGCCGTACAACATTTCGACCCCGCTGCTGTTTCATCTGGCCGACTACGCGGAGTCGGTGGTCGACATGCATTTCATGCTGCAGAAGGAAGTGGTCGACCGCATGGTGGCCGAGCCCGCCACGGCCGATTACGGCCGCCTTGGCGTGATGCTGCAGTACCGTTTCGACATGGAGCGCATTCTCGACGTGCCGCCGGAAGCCTTTGATCCGCCACCGAAAGTCGATTCTGCCGTGATCCGCATGGTCCCCCATGCCGCACTGCCGCACCCGGCGCGCGACACGGCGGTGTTTGCCGAACTGGTGGCCTCGGCCTTTGGCCAGCGGCGCAAGACCCTGCGCAACAATCTGCGCGGCCTGCTGGGTGATGAGGATTTTGCCGCGCTGTCGATCGACCCGCAGCGGCGGCCGGAAACGCTGACGCTGGCGGAGTTTGTCGCCCTCGCCGATCGTGTTGCAGTGCAACGCATTGAATCAGGGCAGTGAATCAGCGAATTATGCTGTTGATAGGGTTCGACCTTATTGCCATCGGGTAAGACGCGCCTTACACTCGGCCGAAAATTCTACATGACAAAACGTTACGTCAATTACGTTGCCGAAGAGCACGCGATGACGTGGCAATAGAGGGGAATACGTGATCCGCTTTGTCGACGTACACAAGTGGTACAACAAGGATCTGCACGTCCTGAACGGCATCAACCTGGAAGTGAAACAGGGTGAGGTGGTCGTGGTGTGCGGTCCGTCCGGCTCGGGCAAATCGACGCTGATCCGTTGCGTGAACCAGCTGGAGCCGATTTCGTCCGGCGAGCTGTGGGTGGATGGCAAGAACGTCGTCGACCAGAAGACCGACCTGAACGCGCTGCGCGCCGAAGTCGGCTTCGTGTTCCAGCACTTCAATCTGTATCCGCACCTGTCGGTGCTCGACAACATCACGCTGGCGCCGATGCAGGTGCGGCGGATGTCGCGGGCGAGCGCTGAGAAGCGTGCCGGCGAGTTGCTGGAGCGCGTCGGTCTGGCGCACAAGAAGGACGCGTTCCCGAGCCAGCTGTCCGGTGGACAGCAGCAGCGCGTGGCCATCGCGCGCGGACTGGCCATGCAGCCGAAGGTCATGCTGTTCGACGAACCGACATCGGCGCTCGACCCGGAAATGATTGGCGAAGTGCTGAAGGTGATGAAAGACCTGGCCGATACCGGCATCACCATGATGGTGGTAACCCACGAAATGGGTTTTGCCCGTGAAGTGGCAGACCGGGTGATCTTTATCGACCAGGGCGAGATTCTCGAGCAGGCCAGACCGGAAGATTTCTTCAAGAACCCGCAACACGAGCGGGCAAAACAATTCCTGAAGCAGGTGCTGTCCCCGATGCATTGACCGGGGCGCTTGCGCCACTGCGGGCCCTGCCCTCTTTCCTGCCCTGCGGGCTGGCGGGGGCGGCACGGCTGCGCGATATGAACGGCGCATGCCGGCATTCAGGAAAAACGTTTCTACATTCGCCCGGTGCGGCTCGCCGCACCATGAAATAGGGGTCGGTCCGAGTCAGGCCGGCTGCTGGACCATGGGTGTCGTTCAAAGGCACCCATCACCAAAGAAGGAGAGACTCTTCATGATGCAATTTGCCTCCCGCCTGATCGTTACCGCAGTCGCTGCTGCGGTCGTGTCAGCACCCGCACTGGCCGCCGAACTGACCGGCACGCTGAAGAAAGTCAAGGACAAGGGAGAAATCGTCATCGGCTACCGCGAGTCGTCGATTCCGTTTTCCTACCTTGACGGCAACCAGAAGCCGGTCGGCTACATGATGGACCTGTGTAACCGCGTGGTCGCCGACGTGAAGAAAGAACTGAACATGCCGACGCTGGTGACCAGGCTGGTACCGGTCACGTCGCAGACGCGCATTCCGCTGATGACCAACGGCACCGTCGACCTCGAGTGCGGCTCGACCACCAACTCGGTCGAACGCCAGAAGCAGGTCGCCTTCAGCGTGTCGACCTATGTGACCAGCGTGCGCATGCTGGTCAAGTCGCGTTCGGGCATCAAGTCGATCGACGACGTCGACGGCAAGTCGGTGGTGACCACCACCGGCACCACGTCGGACCGCTACATCAAGCAGAACGAGAAGGGCAAGCAGCTGAACATCAAGAACGTCTACGGCAAGGATCACGCCGACTCGTTCCTGATGGTCGAAACCGGCCGTGCCGCCGCCTTCGTGATGGATGACGTGCTGCTGGCCGGCCTGATCGCCAACTCGAAGAGCCCGAAGGATTACGCGATTGTCGGTCCGGCCCTGTCGGTCGAGCCATACGGCATCATGATCCGCAAGGACGATCCGCAGTTCAAGGCTGCCGTCGACGGTACCCTGACCAAACTGATGAAGTCCGGTGAAATCAACAAGCTGTACAGCAAGTGGTTCACCAGCCCGATTCCGCCGCGCAACATCAACCTGAACCTGCCGATGAGCCCGCAGCTCAAGGAAGCCGTCAAGAACCCGACCGACAAGGGTATCTGATTGCAGTTGGCATGAGCGACAGGAGGCCGCCAGGCCTCCTGTTGTTTCCGGCCTGTGCCCAGGCCGGATCTAGCGTTGGAGTAACAAAGGTATGGGTCAGTATCAATGGAACTGGGGCGTGATTCTCGAACGCGTCCCGGATACCGACGAGTTCTACTATCAGTGGCTGCTGTCCGGCCTGGGCTGGACGGTGGCGACCGCGCTGGCGGCCTGGGTCATCGCGCTGATCGTCGGTTCGATCATCGGTGTCGGTCGCACGGCGCCGAACAAATGGATTTCGGGCATCTGTACCGTGTACGTGGAAATTTTCCGCAACGTGCCGCTGATCGTGCAGATGTTCCTGTGGTTCTTCGTCTTCCCGGAGTTCCTGCCGCAAGCGGCCGGCGACTGGGTCAAGCAGGACATGCCGCTGCCGGAATTCTTCACCGCCGTGTTCTCGCTTGGTGCGTATACCGCCGCCCGGGTGGCCGAGCAGGTGCGGACCGGCATCATGGCGCTGTCGCGCGGACAGAAGAACGCCGGCCTGGCGCTGGGCTTTACGCTGCCGCAGACCTATCGCTACGTACTGCTGCCGATGGCGTACCGGATCATGATTCCGCCGCTGACCAGCGAGTTCATGAACATCTTCAAGAACTCGGCGGTTGCGCTGGTGATCGGGCTGACCGAACTGACGTTCCAGATGCGCCAGATTACCGGTGAATACGCACCGGCCAACCCGATCGAAGTGATGACGATGACCAGTGTGCTGTACCTGATCGTCGCGCTGGCGGTGAACCGCGTCATGGCGTTCATCGAGAAGAAATCCCGCGTGCCGGGCTACGTGGGCGGGGGCAAATGATGAATTTCGATTTCTCCGCTGTCGTTCATGCGCAGGGCTTCCTGTGGCAGGGCCTGAAGTACTCGCTGTCGCTGACGCTGACGTCGACCGTGTTTGGTGTGCTGTTCGGCACCCTGCTGGCCATGGCCCGCCTGTCGTCGATGAAGTGGCTGAACCTGCTCGCGTCCAGCTACGTGAACCTGTTCCGCTCGATTCCGCTGGTGCTGGTGATCTTCTGGATCTACATCCTGGTGCCGCTGATGCTGGGCCTTGATGTCGGCGCCGAGCGCTCGGCCTATGTGACCTTCGCCGTGTTCGAGGCCGCCTATTTCTGCGAGATCATCCGTGCCGGCATCCAGTCGATCTCGACCGGCCAGGTCAGCGCCGGGGCGGCGATGGGCTTCACCTACGGGCAGAACATGCGCTATGTGATCCTGCCGCAGGCGTTCCGCAACGTGGTGCCGCTGCTGCTGATGCAGGTCATCATCCTGTTCCAGGATACCTCGCTGGTCTATGTGGTCGGCGCGACCGACCTGCTGGGGGCGGCCAGCAAGGTGGCAAACCGTGACAACACGCTGGTGGAAATGTACTCCGCCGTTGCGGTGATCTACTTCGTGATCAGCTATGCGCTGTCGCGACTGGTGAAACGGCTGCATGCCAAAATCGCCATCGTGCGTTAAGGAATTCCCCATGATTGAAATCAAGAATATTTCCAAGTGGTACGGCGAGTTTCAGGTGCTGACCGACTGCACGACCGCCGTGCAGACCGGCGAAGTCGTCGTGGTCTGCGGGCCGTCCGGCTCGGGCAAGTCGACGCTGATCAAGTGCGTGAATGCGCTGGAACCGTTCCAGAAGGGCGAGATCATCGTCGACGGCATCTCGGTCGGTGACCCGAAGACCAACCTGCCGAAACTCAGAAGCCGGGTCGGCATGGTGTTCCAGCACTTCGAGCTGTTCCCGCACCTGTCGATCACCGAGAACCTGGCCATCGCCCAGCAGAAAGTGCTCGGCCGCGGCAAGGAAGAAGCGATGAACAAGGGCATGAAGCTGCTGGAGCGTGTCGGCCTGAAGGCACAGGCGAACAAGTTTCCGGGACAGCTGTCCGGTGGCCAGCAGCAGCGCGTCGCCATTGCCCGTGCGCTGGCGATGGACCCGATTGCCATGCTGTTCGACGAACCGACGTCGGCCCTCGACCCGGAAATGATCAATGAAGTGCTGGACGTGATGACCGAGCTGGCGCGCGAAGGGATGACCATGATGTGCGTGACGCACGAAATGGGCTTCGCCAGACGCGTGGCCGACCGGGTGATTTTCATGGACCGCGGTTCGATCGTCGAGGATTGCAGCAAGGACGACTTCTTCGGCGCACCGCGCGGCGAACGCGCGCAGCAGTTCCTGTCGAAGATCCTGAATCACTGATCGCGGGTTTCCGCCCCGGTAATGGACAAACGGTGAGCGCTGGCTCACCGTTTGTCCATCCACCCCGCCCGCGAAGAACGGACGAGCGAAGCGAGGTTTCCCCGCGGCGGCGGGGACGGAAGAGGCCGGATTCAATCAGGCAGACTGCCGTGCTCACGACAGATTCTGTCAGTCGGGCGTGCACCAACGCCACTGCAACCGTCTGTGCCAACCTTTATCAGCAGTCTGACGGTGAGCTGAGGCTCACCGTTCTGCATTTACGGAAGCGGCTGCTGCACCGTTCCGCTTTCACTGTTCTGATCCTGCAGCCGCCCGAACCGGCACATGATCTTGTAGCGCGGGCCGTGCGGCGTCAGGGTCGAGGCGACCAGCGCATAGTGGTCGATGTACCAGTCGAGCGGTTCGGCAAGCGCCTGTGCCGGCAGGGGCTGCTGCAGTGAGCGCAGGACGGTCAGGTGTGCGCGGTACGCGCGTTGTTCCACGTGAAACCCGTTGCCGTTCAGTGTCGAGGTCAGCACCTCGACCAGCTGGCGCAGTTCCGCCGGTGTCTGCGAGGGGGCCAGCCAGCCGGCGCGGGTGGAAAAGCTGCCGGCGCGGCTCAGGGTCAGCGTGAACGGAATGAACGGCAAGGGAGCGGCCAGTGCATTGAGCACCGGCACCCGTGCCGAGGGCATCTCGCCGAGAAAGGCCAGGGTCAGGTGGATCAGCCGGGGCGGGACCTGGCGCCCGCCGCTTTGCGGCAGCAGGGTCTGCGACACGGCGCACAGGGCCGCAGACAGTGGCGGCGGCGGTGTCGCGGCAAAGAACAGGCGCATTTCGGTCTCCCTGGCGGTGGACGCCGTCAACGGTCCGGCTGGCGTGGATTGGACTATCATGGCGATCGGGCATGCTGATGCCTTGGCTTCCCCGCCGACAGTCCGCGACTGTCCGCCGTGGTGGTGCGCGCCGGGGTCTTGCAAGCCGTTGCTGCCCGCCAATCTCCGCAGTCCGGCCGTCAACGCACCGTTTATACTTTCTCCGCGAGTGGCATGACTGCATTCTGAGTTGTAGAAACCGTTTACCCCCACCGCAACGCGAAAACATGACAATGTCCCTTTCTTCCGCGCTGGAGCAGGTGAACCAGCGTATCCGCCTGGCGGAACAAGCCTCGAACCGGCCTGCGGGCAGCGTACGCCTGCTGGCCGTGAGCAAGACCTTTCCCGCCGATGCCATCCGCGACGCCCATGTCGCCGGGCAGCGTGCCTTCGGCGAAAACTATGTGCAGGAGCTGGAAAGCAAGTGCGCCGAACTGGCGTCACTGACCGATATCGAGTGGCATTTCATCGGCCCGCTGCAAAGCAACAAGACGCGCGTCGTGGCCGAGCTGGCACACTGGGTGCATTCGGTCGACCGGCTGAAGATTGCCGAGCGGCTGTCGGCACAACGCCCGGCACAGCTGCCGGCGCTGAACGTCTGTGTGCAGGTCAATGTCTCCGGCGAGCAGAGCAAGAGCGGCTGCGAGCCCGGGCAGGCAATTGCCCTCGCGCAAGCCGTGGCTAAGTTGCCGCGGTTAACGTTGCGCGGGCTGATGTGCATACCGGACCCGCATGCCGACCCGGCCACGCTGGCCGGCCAGTTCTCCCGGCTGGCGGCGCTGCGTGAGCAGCTGCGCGCCGACGGGCTGACACTCGACACGCTGTCGATGGGCATGTCGTCCGATCTGGAAACGGCCATCGGCGCCGGCTCGACACTGGTTCGGGTCGGTACGGCGATTTTCGGTGCGCGCGACTACGGCGTGCGTTAACCCCCCTTTTTCTGGAGCACTCATGAACGTCTTGTTTATTGGCGGCGGCAATATGGCCACCGCCATCATCGGCGGTTTGTACCGCCAGCCCGGAACGACGATCAGCGTGGTCGAACACAGCGAGGAAAAGCGTGATGCCCTGGCGGCGAAGTATGGCGTGACGGCGCTGTCCGCCCTGCCCGCCGCGCTGTCTGCCGACGATGTCATCGTGCTGGCGGTCAAGCCGCAGAACCTGAAGGCGGTCTGCACCGAACTGGCCCCGCGACTGAACGGCGCGCTGCTGGTGTCGATCGCTGCCGGCGTGGATATCGCCACCCAGTCGCGCTGGAGCGGCGGCACGACGCGCATCGTGCGGGTGATGCCCAACACCCCTGCCCTGGTTGGCAAGGGCGTCAGCGGCCTCTACGCGGCGGCAGACGTGGCCGTGGCCGACCGGAACGCTGCCGAAGCGATCATGACGGCGGTAGGTCGCGTGCTGTGGGTCGGGACCGAGAGCGGCATCGACGATGTCATCGCCGTGTCCGGCAGCGGTCCGGCTTATGTGTTCCATTTTGTCGAAGCGCTGGAAGCGGTCGGCCGCGACGTCGGTTTCGATGCCGAGACCGCGCGACAACTGGCGCTGGAAACGTTCGAGGGTGCCATCGCGCTGCTGCGCGACAGCGGCGAGCCGGCTGGCGAACTCAAGCGCAAGGTGATGAGCAAGGGCGGTACCACGGAGCGGGCGATCGCCAGCTTCGAGGATGACCGGGTCAAGGAGGCCATCGTGCGCGGTGCGCTGGCTTGCCGCGCCCGGGCGGTCGAAATGAGCGCCGACTTCTCGCGGAGCTGAGCCGATGCTAGCCGATACCCTGCGTTTCCTGATCCAGACCGCCTCCGACCTGTTCGTGCTGGTCCTGCTGCTGCGCTTCTACCTGCAGCTGGCCAACGCGCCGTTGCGCCATCCGCTGGTCCAGTTCGTCCGTTCGGCCACCGACTTTATCGTACTTCCGCTGCGCAAGCGGATTCCGGCCTGGCGCGGCTACGATACGGCCACGCTGCTGACCGCATGGCTGACCTCGCTGATCGCCATCGTGCTGCTGCTGGTGCTGGCACCGCTGCCGTACAATTTCGCACTGCCATCCAACTGGCTGTCGATGGCGCTGCTGGCGGTACTGTATGTGTTCCGTGCCACGGTCTACCTGCTGATGGGAGCGGTCATCGTCCAGGCGGTACTGTCCTGGGTCAGCCCGTACAATCCGCTGGCACCGTTGCTGGAACTGCTGACGCGACCGTTCCTGCGGCCGTTCCGCCGGCTGATGATCGGCCAGGTGGATCTGTCGCCGCTGGCGCTGCTGATCGTGCTTCAGGTGGTGCTGATGCTGCCGATAGCCTTCCTGGAGCGGATGCTGCTGGCACAATTGCAGTTCGGTGTCTGAGCGGGGCCGACTGACGGCGGTTTATGTCAGTTGCCTAGAGGTTGATCAATATTTTCCAGAAAAATAAAGAGTATGCTGACGCGCACGCGGGGCAGTGTCCCCGCGTGGCCTGATTACCCTGTGGAGAACAATCGATGAAAAAAATACTCGTGGCGTTGACCGTGCTGGGCACGATGACGACCCTGCCGGCGTTTGCCAACCTGCAACTGGCTCAGCAGAAGAACTGCATGTCCTGTCACACCGTCGACAAGAAGCTGGTCGGCCCGGCGTTCAAGGACGTGGCTACCAAGTACAAGGGTGGCAATGAAGCCGCGCTGGTGCAAAAGGTGATGAAGGGCGGATCGGGTGTCTGGGGTCCGGTCCCGATGCCGGCCAACAACATCAGCGAAGCGGATGCGAAGACGCTGGTCAAGTGGGTGCTGTCGCAGAAGTAATCTGGCGCTCCATGCCGGGCGCGGCGGCATCGTCCCCGCCTTGCGTCCGGCGCATCACCGCACGTGGCCGCTTTTCCGCACCATGCTGCTATAAAAGGTGGGCACCGACGGCCACCACCCTCGCCCGTCGCGGGGGAACCTCGCGGACCGCAGCGTCCTGACCTGGCGGGGTTTGTCGACCGTCCGGAGCGGGGATCGTTTTCCCGCTTCACTTTTATTGAAATACCTTGTAGAACGGCATTCCCCCCTCTATATATGTGCGTTGAAACGGGGGAACGGGGCATGTCCCCGCATTGCGGTGGTTGCTCTCAAGCGCTACCACCGGTAATCTGCCCGCCGTTTTCATCTCGCCGGATAACAAATATGGCCAAGCTGACCGAACAGGACGTCCTCAACTGGAACGGCGACGATAGCGACTACATGAACGCCGATCATCTGGAGTTCTTCCGCGAACGTCTCCTGCAGATGCAGGAAGAGTTGATCAACAACGCCAGTGCCACAACCAACCACCTGCAAGAGCAGGAGGCCACGCCGGACCCGGCGGATCGGGCCACACTGGAAGAAGAATACGCGCTGGAGCTGCGCACCCGCGATCGCGAGCGCAAGCTGCTGCAAAAGATCCAGTCGACGCTGAAGAAGCTCGAAGACGGCTCCTACGGCTTCTGCGAAGACACCGGCGAGCCGATCGGCCTCAAGCGCCTGCTGGCCCGCCCGACCGCGACGCTGTCGGTCGAAGCCCAGGAACGCCGCGAACGGCTGAAGAAGCAGTTCGCCGACTGATCCGGCACCCCGGCAATGTCTGGCGACATTGCCGCCATGAGCCTGCGCCGCCCTCACGGGCGGCGTTTTGCTTGCCGGGAATCCTGTCGCCGGTCCATGACGGCGCGGTATCGCGTTTGCACCTGCCGGCAAAGCGCGATAGATTTGATGCCTCGCAACATTTTCCCTCGCAGCCGAAAGCCTTCATCATGCAACGCCAGACCGACGACGTCCGAATCCGTGAGATCAAGGAACTGCTTCCGCCGATCGCCCATCTGTATGAACTCCCGATCAGCGAGGCGGCGTCGGAACTGATTTTTAATACGCGTCGCGATATTTCCCGCGTGCTGCATGGTGAGGATGACCGTCTGCTGGTCGTGGTCGGCCCGTGTTCGATCCACGATACCGCTGCCGCGCACGAGTACGCGAATCGTCTGCAGGCGCTGCGCCAGCAGCACGAAGACGCGCTGGTGGTGGTGATGCGGGTCTACTTCGAGAAACCGCGCACGACCGTCGGCTGGAAGGGGCTGATCAACGACCCGAACCTGGACGAGTCCTACGATATCAACAAGGGCCTGCGCATTGCGCGCAAGCTGCTGCTGGAACTGAACGACCAGGGCATCCCGGCCGCGACCGAATTCCTCGACATGATCACGCCGCAGTACTTCGCCGACCTGATCAGCTGGGGCGCGATCGGCGCGCGGACCACCGAGTCGCAGGTGCACCGCGAACTGGCGTCCGGTCTGTCCTGTCCGGTTGGCTTCAAGAACGGTACCGACGGAAACCTGAAGATCGCCATCGACGCCATCCGTGCCGCCGGCAATTCCCACCACTTCCTGTCGGTGACCAAGACTGGGCACTCCGCCATCGTCAACACCGGCGGCAACCCGGACTGCCATGCGATCCTGCGCGGCGGCAAGGAACCGAACTACTCGGCTGCGCACGTGCAGGCCGCAGCGGCCGAACTGGCCGCCGTCGGCCTGCCGCAGAAGCTGATGGTCGACTTCAGTCATGCCAACAGCCGCAAGGACTTCCGCCGGCAGATGGAAGTCGGCGATGACATCGCTGCCCAGCTGGCCGGTGGCGACGAACACATTTTCGGCGTGATGATCGAGTCGCACCTGGTCGAAGGCCGCCAGGACCAGAAGCCGAACTGCCCGCTGACCTACGGCCAGAGCATCACCGACGCGTGCATCGGCTGGGACGATACGGTCGACCTGCTGGGCACCCTGGCCGATGCGGTCCGCGCCCGCCGGGCGAAGAACGGCGCACCGTCCGGCAAGTAAGCATCGGCAGTGGAGACAGAAACCGCCCCGTGGCATCGGCCACGGGGCGGTTTCTTTCTGTCTGGCGGCTGTGGACAGCACGGTCGAAAAGCCGGCCTTCAGTCGGGCGCGACACCGCCCTGCCCGGCCGCCAGGCTGGCCACATCGTCCAGCGTATTGAGATTGGGGAACGGCTGCCCGAATGCCACCGTGGCGTGGCGCAGGCCGCCCAGCCAGCCGCGGATGCTGCGCCCGCCGCCAAGCAGGTAATCCGCCAGCGACGCGGCCTGGCCGGTCCTGACCATCATCAGTGTCGGGTGCCAGCGCTCACTGTCGCTGGCGGATACGGCGTCGTGGCCGGCTGCCAGGGCATCCAGTAATCGCGAAGCGAAATTGTCCGGCAGTCTGACCGTGTCCACGCTGATGACCAGCAGCGGTTCGCCTGTGGATAACAATGGGGACAATTGTGCCGCGTGCAGGCCGGCCAGCGGTCCGAGCGAGCCGGGAAGCACGTCCGGCAGCACCGGTACGCCCAGTGCCGCATAGTCGTCGAGGTGGCGGTTGGCGCTGATCAGAACCTGCCGCGGCGGCTCTGCCTGGCGTGACAGCGCCGCGAGCGAGCAGCGGATCAGCGGCGTCTGGCCGAGGCGGACCCAGCCCTTGTCGACGCCGCCCATCCGCGATGCCTGGCCGCCTGCCAGGATCAGTGCCGAGTAGGCGCGGACATTTCCGGTCTTATTTTCCATGCAGGAAAATCCGGCCTGAGTTGTGGATAACTTTGTGCATGGAAATTGTCAATACTCTTGTCTTATGGCGGGCTTATTCCGGTTTCACGCAGAACATGCTGTTATTGCAGGATTTTCTGCTGCCATTGCTGAAATGTTTCACGGGAAACATTGCCGTGCAGCCTGTGCATAAAACGGTGGATGAAAATCGCGGTGGCACGGTCTGGGCGGAAGCGGGACAACGCCGCGCTGTGGACAAGTCTATGGATAAAGTGTGGGCAGGGTGTGACTTATTTGGGGGTATCTTCCCAGCGCGCGGCGGCGCTGTCGTCGCTGTCCTTGGCGTCCACCCAGCGCGACTGACCATCCGCTCCCCATTCGCGCTTCCAGAACGGCGCCCGGGTCTTCAGCCAGTCCATGACGAACTCGCAGCCCTCGAAGGCCGCGCGGCGGTGGGCCGAGGCGGTGACGACCAGCACGATGCGTTCGGACAGTTCCAGCCGGCCTACCCTGTGGATAACCGTGACGCCATCCAGTGGCCAGCGGCGGCCGGCGTCATCGATGATGGCCGCCAGTTCGCTTTCGGTCATGCCCGGATAGTGCTCGAGTTCCAGGGCGACCACGTTGTCACCATCACCGAAATCGCGGACCAGGCCGACAAAGGCGGTCACGGCGCCGATACCGGGGCGCTGGTAACGCGCGATCTCGGCGGCAGTATCGAAGTCGTCGTGGCTGACACGGATATGGACGTCCATTTCAGCCTCCGGTGACCGGCGGGAAGATCGCGATTTCGTCGCCCTCGCTGAGCACGGTGTCCACGGTGGCGATCGCCTGGTTGCGGGCGACGCGGAACGGGCGCCCGCCTCCCAGCGCTTCGCGCCAGTTGTCGCCCCGGGCGACCAGCAGGTCGATCAGGGCGCCGATGGTGGTGCCGGAGAATTCCAGGTGTTCTTCCGCGCGGCCGAAGGTGTCGCGCAGGCGGGCGAAGTACAGGATGTGTAGCTGCATGGCGTTTTCAGATGGGTGACAGACGGGGCAACGGAACTATATGCGTTCGACGGCCGGGCTGCCATCGTCCGGACGGCATAGACGACAGAGGCCGTTCGCGGACGAACGGCCTCTGATGCCTGCCCGGGCCATGTCATGCCCACGGCCGGGCGGTCCCCGTTAGCGGGGACGAAAGGTGCGGGATTTAGCGCACGACCTGGGCCAGCGCGCCGCTGGCGTAGCGATTGGCCATGGTGTCGAGGTTGACCGGCTTGATCTTGCTGGCCTGACCGGCCGAGCCGAAGGCTTCGTAGCGGGCGATGCACAGGTCGCGCATCGCGTCGGTGGAGACCTTCAGGAATTTGCGCGGGTCGAATTCGGCCGGATGCTGGGCCAGGAAGCGACGCACGGCGCCGGTGCTGGCCAGACGCAGGTCGGTGTCGATATTGACCTTGCGCACGCCGTGCTTGATGCCTTCGACGATTTCCTCGACCGGCACGCCATAGGTTTCACCGAGATCGCCGCCGAACTCGTTGATGATCTTCAGCCATTCCTGCGGCACGCTGGACGAGCCGTGCATCACCAGATGGGTGTTCGGGATGCGGGCGTGGATTTCCTTGATGCGGTCGATGCGCAGCACGTCGCCGGTGGGCTTCTTGGAGAACTTGTACGCGCCGTGGCTGGTGCCGATGGCGATGGCCAGCGCGTCGACGCCGGTATCCTTGACGAATTGCGCGGCTTCTTCCGGGTCGGTCAGCAACTGGCTGTGATCGAGCACGCCTTCGGCGCCGACGCCGTCTTCCTCGCCGGCCATGCCGGTTTCCAGACTGCCGAGGCAGCCGATCTCGCCTTCGACCGACACGCCGCAGGCATGGGCGAAGTTGACCACGGTGCGGGTCACGTCGACGTTGTAGTCGTAGTCGGCCGGGGACTTGCCGTCACTCTTCAGGCTGCCGTCCATCATCACCGAGCTGAAGCCGAGCTGGATCGAGCGCTGGCACACATCCGGGCTGGTGCCGTGGTCCTGGTGCATGACCACCGGGATATGCGGAAACTCTTCGATCGCGGCCAGGATCAGGTGGCGCAGGAACGGTGCGCCGGCGTATTTGCGCGCACCGGCCGAGGCCTGGACGATCACCGGCGCGTCGACCTTGTCGGCGGCTTCCATGATGGCGCGCATCTGTTCGAGGTTGTTGACGTTGAAGGCCGGCAGGCCATAGCTGTATTCGGCTGCATGATCGAGCAGCTGGCGCAGGGAAACGAGAGCCATGTTTGGATTCTCCAGAAAACGGCGCGCACGGCAGGGGCCGCGCGCGAACGGGTAATGATCAGGCCTTGCTCACGCTGCTCAGCGCAACGCCGGCCACCATGAAGGAACTGCCGGCAAAGCGGTTCACCCAGCGCATCCGCAACGGGCTGGTCAGCCAGTGCTTGAGCCGGGCGCCGCCGGTGGCGTAGACGAACTGCCAGCTGGTCTCGATCACGTAGAACGTGATGGCCAGCACCAGCAACTGCGGGCCTTGCGGCGCATCGGCATGCATGAACTGCGGGAACAGGGCGGTAAAGAAAATGAAAGCCTTCGGGTTGCTCATCGACACCAGAAAACCGGTGCGAAAGCGCTGCTGCCAGCTGGCATCGCGCAGCTGCGGATCGGTCTCGGCGACGGCGGGCGCTTCGACCCGGGCAAACCAGGTGCGCAGCCCGAGCCAGATCAGGTAGGCGGCGCCGGCGTACTTGATGACGGCGAACAGCAGCTCGGACGTGGCCAGTACCGCCCCCAGTCCGGCGGCGGAACCGGCCATGATCAGACCGAGCCCGACCAGCAGGCCGGACATGGTCGGCAGCGTATGGCGCACGCCATAACGAATGCCGTGGGTCATCGCCAGCAGCATGTTCGGGCCGGGAGTGGCCGAGACGAAGAACACGGTCACGACGAACAGGAGCCAGGTATTGAACGACATGGGCCACTCCAGGAGTTGCCGGGCCGGCATCTGCCGGGACCGGGATCAGTGCGAGGCGCGTTCGGCCAGGATGGCGACGGCCGGCAATTCCTTGCCTTCCAGGAATTCGAGGAAGGCGCCGCCGCCAGTGGAAATGTAGCCGATGCGGTCGGTCACGCCGAACTTGGCGATGGCGGCCAGGGTATCGCCGCCGCCGGCGATCGAGAACGCGTCGCTGTCGGCGATGGCGCGCGCCAGGGTCTGGGTGCCACCGGAGAACTGGTCGAACTCGAACACGCCGACCGGGCCGTTCCAGACCACGGTGCCGGCATGGGCGACGATTTCGGCCAGGCGGCATGCGGACTGCGGGCCGATGTCGAGGATCATGTCGTCCTTGGTGACGTCATCGACCAGCTTCAGCGTGTCGTCGGCGTTTTCCGAGAATTCCGGCGCGACGACCACATCGGTCGGCAGCGGCACATCGCCGCCATTGGCGCGGATCTTGGCAATGACCTTCTTCGCTTCGCCGACCAGTTCGGATTCGGCGAGCGACTTGCCGATGCCATGGCCTTCGGCCAGCAGGAAGGTGTTGGCGATGCCGCCGCCGACGATCAGCTGGTCGACCTTGTCGGCCAGCGATTCGAGGATGGTCAGCTTGGTCGACACCTTGGAGCCGGCGACGATGGCGACCAGCGGGCGGGCCGGGGCCTCCAGGGCGCGGCCGAGGGCTTCCAGTTCGGCGGTCAGCAGGATGCCGGCACAGGCCAGGGGCGCAAAGCGGGCAACGGCATGGGTCGAGGCCTCGGCACGGTGGGCGGTGCCGAACGCGTCGTTGATGAAGACATCGCACAGGCTGGCATACGCCTGGCCCAGCTCGGGCAGGTTCTTTTTCTCGCCGCGGTTCAGGCGGACGTTTTCCAGCATCACCACCTGGCCCGGCTTGATGTCGATGCCGTCCTGCCATGCGGTAATGACCGGTACCGGCTGGCCCAGCAGCTCGGACAGACGCTGCGCGACCGGCGCGAGGCTGTCCTCGGGCCGCGGTTCCCCTTCGGTCGGGCGACCGAGGTGGGACATCAGGATGACGGCGGCGCCGTGCTTCAGGCAGTGTTCGATCGATGGCATCGACGCGCGGATGCGGGTGTCGTCGCCGAGTTTGCCGTGTTTCACCGGCACGTTCATGTCCACGCGGATCAGCGCGCGCTTGCCGTCGAGATTGATGTCGGTCAGTTTGTTGAAATGCATGGCCTTGGAGCCCGTTAATAAATTGAGTGGAGGGCCGTAGCGGCCCTCCGGGGGATTACTGACGCGCGGCGAACATCGCGCGGGCAGTATTCAGCATCTGGCAGCTGAAGCCCCACTCGTTGTCGTACCAGGCCAGAACCTTGACCAGGTTGCCGTTGGACACCTTGGTCAGCGTGGCGTCGAAGTGCGAAGCCTCACGGGTGTGGTTGAAGTCCATCGACACCAGCGGCAGCGTGTTGTAGCCGAGCACGCCCTTCATCGGGCCGTCGGCCGCCGCCTTCATCAGTTCGTTGACTTCGGCCACCGTGGTGTCACGGGCCGCTTCGAAGGTCAGGTCGACCAGCGACACATTGATGGTCGGCACCCGCACCGAGAAGCCGTCGAGCTTGCCGGCCATGTCCGGCAGCACCAGGCCGACGGCCTTGGCCGCGCCGGTCTTGGTCGGGATCATGTTCTGGGTGGCGGAACGGGCGCGACGCAGGTCCTTGTGGCGGACGTCGGTCAGCACCTGGTCGTTGGTGTAGGCGTGGATGGTGGTCATCAGGCCCTTGACGATGCCGAGGCTGTCATTCAGCGCCTTGGCGACCGGTGCCAGGCAGTTGGTGGTGCAGCTGGCGTTGCTGACCACGGTCATGCCGGCGCGCAGCACGTCATCGTTGACGCCATAGACCACGGTGGCATCGACGTCATCGCCGCCCGGCGCCGAGATCAGCACCTTCTTCGCGCCGGCCTCGAGGTGGACGCGGGCCTTTTCCTTCGAGGTGAAGGCGCCGGTGCATTCGAGCACCAGGTCGACATTCAGCGCCTTCCACGGCAGTTCGGCCGGGTTGCGGGTGGCGAAGAACGGAATGGCGTCGCCGTTGATGATCAGGTGGCTGTCGTCATGGCTGACTTCGCCGGCGAAACGGCCGTGGACGGTGTCGAAGGCGGTCAGGTGCGCATTGGTAGCCAGGTCGCCGGAGGCGTTGACCGCCACGACTTCAAATTCGTTGCGCAGATTGTATTCGTAGATGGCGCGCAGGACCTGGCGGCCGATGCGGCCGTATCCGTTGATGGCAAGGCGAAGAGCCATGGCGTAGATCTCCAGTCATTCGTAAAGGGTGCGGCGGCGCCCGCAGGCGCCGCCGGTCAGGCTTACAGTACCGATTTCACCGTGGCGACGACGTTGTCGACGGTAAAGCCGAAGGTTTCGAACAGCACCTTGGCCGGCGCGGATTCGCCAAAGTGGTCGAGGCCGACCACGGCGCCGTCCAGGCCGACGTATTTGCGCCAGCCGTCCGGGTGGCCGGCTTCGATGGCGACGCGCGGCAGCGCCTTCGGCAGCACCGAGGCGATCCAGTCCTTGCCCTGGCGGTCGAACACACTGGTCGACGGCATCGACACCACGCGAACCGGAATGCCCTGCCCGGCCAGCGCGGTCTGCGCCTTCAGTGCCAGCTCGATTTCCGAGCCGGTGGCGATCAGCACGGCACGGGCATTGTCGGCATCGCGCAGCACGTAGCCGCCGCGGCGGATTGCGGCCACCTGACCGGCATCACGCGGGATGAACGGCAGGTTCTGGCGACTGAAGATCAGCGTGCTCGGGCCGTCGTTGCGCTCGATGGCAGCCTGCCAGGACACGGCGGATTCCACCGTGTCGCACGGGCGCCAGGTGTCCATGTTCGGGATCAGACGCAGGGTGGCGACCTGTTCGACCGGCTGGTGGGTCGGGCCGTCCTCGCCCAGACCGATCGAGTCGTGGGTGAACACGAAGATCGGGCTGATCTTCATCAGCGCCGCCATGCGCAGTGCATTGCGTGCGTATTCGCTGAACATCAGGAAGGTGGCGCCGTACGGCTTGAAGCCGCCGTGCAGGTACAGGCCGTTCATGATTGCGGCCATGCCGAACTCGCGCACACCGTAGTACACGTAGTTGCCGCCTTCGGCGCTGTTGGCGTCCTTCGAGCCGGACCACAGCGTCAGGTTCGAGCTGGCCAGGTCGGCCGAGCCACCGAGCAGCTCCGGCAGCTTCGGCGCGAAGGCTTCAATGGCGTTCTGCGATGCCTTGCGGGTGGCCAGCGTCTCGCCCTTGGCGGCGATCTGCGCGACCACGTCGGCGGCGAAGGCGGCCCAGTCGGCCGGCAGCTTGCCACCGATGCGGCGTTCGAATTCGTCGGCGAGGGCCGGGAAAGCGGCACGGTAGGCATTGAAGCGCGCGGTCCAGTCGGCTTCGGCGGCATTGCCGCTGTCGCGGGCGCTCCAGCCGGCATAGATGTCGGCCGGGATCTCGAACGGCGCATGCGGCCAGCCGAGGAATTCGCGGGCGGCGGCGATTTCGGTCGCGCCCAGCGGGGCGCCGTGCACGTTGTGGCCGCCCTGCTTGTTCGGCGCGCCCATGCCGATCACGGTCTTGCAGCAGATCAGCGTCGGCTTGCCGGTTTCGGCGCGGGCGGCGTCGATGGCCTTCAGCACGGCGTCGACATCATGGCCGTCGACGTTGCGGATCACGTGCCAGCCGTAGGCTTCGAAACGCTTCGGCGTGTCGTCGGTGAACCAGCCTTCGACGTCGCCGTCGATGGAGATGCCGTTGTCGTCCCAGAACGCGGTCAGCTTGGACAGGCCCCAGGTGCCGGCCAGCGAGCAGGCCTCATGGCTGATGCCTTCCATCAGACAGCCGTCACCGAGGAAGACCCAGGTGCGGTGGTCGACGATGTCGTGGCCCGGCCGGTTGAAGCTCTTGCCGAGCACCTTCTCCGCCAGCGCCATGCCGACCGCGTTGGTGATACCCTGCCCCAGCGGCCCGGTCGTGGTCTCGATGCCCGGCGCATAGCCGTATTCGGGATGGCCCGGCGTCTTCGAATGCAACTGGCGGAACTGCTTCAGGTCGTCGATGGACAGATCGTAGCCGGTCAGGTGCAGCAGGCTGTACAGCAGCATGGAGCCGTGCCCGTTCGACAGCACGAAGCGATCGCGGTCGGCCCACTTCGGGTTGGCAGGGTTATGCTTAAGGTGATGCTTCCACAATGCGACGGCAATGTCCGCCATCCCCATCGGCATGCCGGGGTGGCCGGAATTGGCTTGTTGCACTGCATCCATGCTGAGAACGCGAACGGCGTCAGCGAGCTCTTTGCGCGTGACCATCAAAAAAACCTCGGAAGAGTGGCTGTGTAGGCGGGCCTGCCGCGCGGCACGGCGTCCGGGTCGGAGGGTCACCGGAGGCGCAGGACGCGAAAGCCTGCAAAAAAATCATGCGATTATCGCCGAATGACGACGTGGGCGGCAACCTTCCGCCTGCATCGAAGCTGTAATAAGCCCTGAGGGAGTTTTCATGCAGTCCACCCCGTTGCCGGAAGTCCGGCGCGTTCCTGCCAGTGCCGGTCGGCGCTGGATCGTCGCCGCATGGCGTCTGTTCCGTGACTATCCGCTGCCATGGATCGGCATCGGTGTTGTCTTCATGCTGATTCAGCTGGTGCTGAGCATGGTGCCGGTGCTCGGCCAGTTGCTGGCCGCGATCCTGACCCCGGCACTGATGGCCGGCGGCGCCGTGGCTGCGGCCCGCGCTGCGCGCGACGAACGCCCGCGCGTGCTCGACCTGTTCGGCTGTTTCGAGTCGCAGCGGGCGCTGCCGTTCTTCGTGCTCGGCGCGATGTACCTGGCCGCATCGGTACTGATGTACCTGGTGTTTTTCTCGCTGGCGGCCATGCTGGGCTTCAGCATGCCGACCGGCACGCTGGCGCCCGAGGACCCGGCGCTGCTGGGCGAGGTGGTGTCGGCCCTGCTGGTGGCGGCACTGCCGGCGACCTTCCTGCTGACGATGGCCTTCTGGCTGGCACCGATCCTGGTGCTGTGGCACGGACTGGCGCCGCTGGCTGCGCTGCGCGAATCGTTCACTGCCAGCGTGCGCAACTTCGGCGCGTTCTTCGTCATGTTCCTGTGGATGATGGCGCTGATGATGCTGGCGGCCATGCTGCTCGGCCTCGGCATGCTGGTGTTCACGCCGCTGGCGCTGCTGGTGCCGGTCGTCGGCTACCACGACCTGTTCGGCAGCGGGCGCGAGACCGGCCAGAATGTGGATGTCATCGGCTGATTGACCTGCACCAGAACGACAATGGCGGCCTGATGGCCGCCATTGCTTTTGCTTCGTTTGCTGCCCCCGGGGGCGATCAGATCGACAGTGCCAGTTGCGTGCCCTGCAGGATGGCGCGCTTGGCGTCGAGTTCGGCCGCCACGTCGGCGCCGCCGATCAGGTGCACGGTCTGTCCGCGCGCCTGCAGCGGCTCGACCAGCTCGCGCAGCGGGTCCTGACCGGCACAGATCACCACATTGTCGACCGGCAGCACCTGGGTCTCGCCCTTGACGGTGATGTGCAGGCCGGCGTCGTCGATCAGGTCGTAGCTGACGCCGTTGACCATCTTCACGCCGCGCATCTGCAGGCTGGCACGGTGGATCCAGCCGGTGGTCTTGCCGAGGCCGTCGCCGACCTTGCTTGCCTTGCGCTGCAGCAGGTACACCTTGCGCGGACTGGCATGCGGCGCGACCCCGGCGGGAGCCAGGCCGCCGCGATGGGCCAGCGCCATGTCGATGCCCCACTCGCGGGCGAAGGCAGCCGGGTCGAGGCTGGTCGATTCGCCGCCCTGGGTCAGGTATTCGGCGGTGTCGAAGCCGATGCCGCCGGCGCCGATGATGGCGACGGTCTTGCCGACCGGTTTCTTGTGCTTCAGCACGTCGACGTAGCTGAGCACCTTCGGGTGTTCGATGCCGGGAATGGCCGGCAGGCGTGGCGCGATGCCGGTGGCCAGGATCACCTCGTCGAAGCCGGCCAGGTCGTCGGCGCCGACGCGGTGGCCGAGGCGCAGCTCGACGCCGGTCAGCTCGATCTGGCGACGGAAATAGCGCAGCGTTTCGTTGAATTCTTCCTTGCCCGGAATCTGGCGGGCGATATTGAACTGGCCGCCGATCGCGTCGGCCGCGTCGAACAGCGTCACCGCATGGCCGCGACGGGCGGCTTCGGTGGAAAAGGCCAGGCCGGCCGGGCCGGCGCCGACCACGGCCAGGCGCTTGCTGCGGGCCGGGGCCGGCGGCGTGACCAGCACGGTTTCGTGGCAGGCGCGCGGGTTGACCAGACAGGAGGTCAGCTTGCCGGCGAAGATGTGGTCCAGACAGGCCTGGTTGCAGCCGATGCAGGTGTTGATCTCGTCGGCGCGGTTTTCCGCGCTTTTCTGCACGAAAGCCGGGTCGGCGAGGAACGGGCGCGCCATCGACACCATGTCGGCGCAGCCGTCGGCGATCACGCGTTCGGCCACCGCCGGGTCGTTGATGCGGTTGGTGGTCACCAGCGGGATGCCGACCGAGCCCATCAGCTTGCGGGTTACCCAGGCGAAGCCGGCACGCGGCACCATGGTGGCGATGGTCGGGATACGGGCCTCGTGCCAGCCAATGCCGGTATTGATGATCGTGGCGCCAGCCGCTTCGACCTGCCGGGCCAGGGCGACGATTTCGTCCCAGCTCGAACCGTCGTCGACCAGATCCAGCATCGACAGGCGGTAGATGATGATGAAGTCGGGGCCGGTCGCGGCGCGCACGGCACGAACCGCCTCGAGCGCAAAGCGGCAGCGGTTCTCGAACGAGCCGCCCCACTCGTCGTCACGGTGGTTGGTGCGCGTGGTGAGGAACTGGTTGATCAGATAGCCTTCCGACCCCATCACCTCGACCCCGTCATAGCCGGCATCGCGCGCCAGCACGGCGCAGCGGGCGAAATCGGCCAGGGTCTGGCGGATGTCGTCCCCGGTCATGGCCAGCGGCGCGAACGGGTTGATCGGCGCCTGCAGCGCGGATGGCGCATGCGGTTCGGGCTGGTAGCTGTAGCGACCGGTATGCAGGATCTGCAGCGCGATCTTGCCGCCGGCTTCGTGCACGGCGTCGGTCACGACACGGTGGCGCGCGCCCTCGGCGGCGCTGGTCAGTTCCGACCCGCCGGCATACACCCGCCCCTTTTCGTTCGGCGCGACGCCGCCGGTCACGATCAGGCCGACGCCGCCGCGTGCGCGTTCGGCATAGAACGCCGCCAGCCGCTCCGGGCCGTCGGGCAGCTCTTCCAGTCCGGTGTGCATGGACCCCATCAGGACGCGGTTTTTCAGGGTGGTGAAGCCGAGGTCCAGCGGGGCAAGCAGGTGCGGATAGGCGGTCATGTTTTTCTCCACGGAGGGGGCGTGCGGGTCACGGGAAGGCGGATGGCCGACGGCTTGGCCATGGTCCCGAACATACCGGCGGCCGTCGATGCTGTCAAACGACCGTTTGATTCTTTGGGCTTGTCATGGCCCGGGTGCCAATGGAATAGTAGGCCCGAATGCCGACAAACCCCGCCATGCAGTCAGAACGAGCGGCGGTCGCGGTGGAGAAATGGGGAAAAACGTCATGCCATTGACGCGCGTATTGTGGTTCGCCGGGGTCATCATCACCCTGGCCATGGGCATCCGTCACAGCTTCGGCCTGTTCCTGGAGCCGCTGTCGGCCGGCGGCGGACGGGAGACGATCGCCTTTGCCTTTGCGATCCTGAACCTGCTGTGGGGCGCGGCGCAGCCGTTCGCCGGCGCCTGGGCCGACCGTGCCGGCGCGCGCCGGGTGCTGGTGGCCGGCGCCCTCGCCTACGCCGCCGGTCTGTGGACGCTGGCGGTGCCCGGCATGCCGCTGCTCGGCAGCGTGATGATCGGCATCGGTCTGGCCGGCACGACCTATGGCGTCGTGTTCGGCGTGGTCGGCAAACTGGCGCCACCGCATCGCCGCAGCCAGGCGATGGGGCTGACGGCGGCCGCCGGCTCGCTGGGCCAGTTCCTGCTGCTGCCGGCCGGCCAGTGGGGCATCGATCATCTCGGTGCCAGCCCCACCCTGCTGGTGTTCGCCGCGCTGACGCTGCTGATCGTGCCGCTGGCATGGCCGTTGCGGGTCGAGGGGATCGAGCGACCATCGCAGCCGGTCGGCGACGCCTTCCGCGAAGCGATGCGTCATCCCGGTTTCCTGCTGCTGTCGGCGAGTTATTTCGTCTGCGGTTTCCAGGTGTCCTTCGTCGGCGTCCACCTGCCGGCCTTCCTGGCTGATCGCGGGCTGTCGTCCTCGGTCGGTGCGCTGAGTCTGGCACTGATCGGGCTGGCCAATATCGTCGGCACCTGGCTGTTCGGCCATATGGGCGCGCGGCACGACAAGTCGCGGCTGCTGTCGGGCATTTATGCCTGTCGTGCGCTGGCCATCGTGCTGTTCGTGCTGCTGCCGGTGACGCCGGCCAGTGCCATTGCCTTCTCGGCCGCCATCGGTTTCCTGTGGCTCGGCACCGTGCCGCTGACCAACGGCATCATCGCCGGCATCTTTGGTGTCCATTACCTGTCGATGCTGGGCGGGCTGGTGTTTTTCGCTCACCAGCTCGGCAGTTTCTTCGGCATCTGGCTTGGCGGGCGGGTGTACGACAGCACCGGCAGCTACGACCCGGTGTGGTGGGCCAGCGTGGTGCTGGGGGTGATGGCGGCGCTGCTGTGCCTGCCGATTCGCGAGCGACCGCTGCAGCGCGCGGAGGCCGGCGCATGAAGTGGCTTGGCGGTGCGCTGATCCTGGCCGCAGTGCTGCTGGCGCTGTATGGCTATACGCGGCCGGAGGCGGCGCTGGTCTACGGCAATCTGGTCGGGATGTGCCGTTAGCGGGCTGCGCTGCGCCCGTTCGCGCTTTTTTGTGGCCTGCCCCGGGGCCGGCCGTCTGGTATTCTTTTGCGCTTCTGCCTGCATCCGGGCCGGCAACGTGCCAAAATGGCGCCGTCGTCCCATTTTTGCCGTCATGTACCGCTTCCCTTCCGCCTCTCTCCTTCGTCAGACCCGCAGACATCTCAAGCGCGGCGGCGTGATCGCCTACGCGACCGAGTCATGTTTCGGACTGGGTTGTGATCCGCGCAATGCGCGCGGGCTCAAGGCCATTCTGCGCATCAAGGGGCGGCCGAATCACAAGGGAATGATCGTGGTCGGCGCCGGGGTGGAGGCGTTTCGCGGCCTGATCCGCATGCCGGACACGGCCGGGCGCGCGCGTCTGGCCACGCGCTGGCCGGGTCCGACCACGTTTCTGCTGCCGGCCGGTCGTCAGGCGCTGCCGTGGCTGCGGGGCCGGCATACTACGCTGGCCGTTCGCGTCTCGGCCCATGCCGGCGTGGCCGCGCTGACCCGCCGGCTGGGGCCGCTGGTGTCGACGTCGGCCAATGTGGCCGGCAAGCGTTCACTGCGCAGTGCCGCTGCGTGCCGGCATGCGTTCGGTGACCGCCTGCTGACGCTGCCGGGCCTGGTCGGCCGTCGTCGTCGCCCATCCACCATTATCGATTTTGCCAGTGGGCGTGTATTGCGATAGCTTTCGCACGCCAGTTAAAGTCCTAACTCGTCTAAGACAAAGGTTCTCTCAGTCGTGGAAACCACCCAATCCCTGTCGGTCGTCAAGCTGTTGCTGGATGCGAGTCTGCCGGTTCAGTTCATCATGGCCCTGCTGATGGTCATGTCGGTCCTGTCGTGGACCCGCATCATCATGAAATGGATCGACGTGCGCCATGCCCGTCTGCATACCGAGGATTTCGAGCGCGCGTTCTGGAGCGGTGCCGACCTCAACCACATGTACCAGCAAGTGTCGGGCAAGAAGGACGGCATCGGCATGGAAAAGATCTTCCAGGCCGGCTTTGCCGAATTCGTCAAACTGCGCCGCCAGCCGGGCGGTGAGCTGTCCGACACCATGGACGGCACCCGCCGCGCGATGAAGGCCGCCGCCCAGCGCGAGCTGGACGAGCTGGACCGCCATACCGCCTTCCTGGCCACGGTCGGCTCGGTCAGCCCGTATATCGGCCTGTTCGGTACGGTCTGGGGCATCATGCATGCGTTCATCGGGCTCGGGAACGCCGGCAATGCGACGCTGGCCACGGTCGCTCCGGGTATCGCCGAGGCGCTGATCGCCACCGCCATCGGCCTGTTCGCCGCCATCCCGGCCGTTGTCGCCTACAACCGCTTCGCCTACGACATCGACCGCTTCGCCAACCGCTTCGACACCTTCATGGAGGAGTTCTCGAACATCCTCCAGCGTCAGGCGACCAAGGCCCCGAACTGAGGCTGACCCGACAAGAAAACCGCCCGGACATCACTGTCCGGGCGGTTTTTTTTGCGGGGTGCTCAGCGTGGCGCGGGCGGACTGGCCGGCGGGGTGTCCTGCCCGGCCGGGCGGGTCGAGGCGATGCCGGCGCTGCGCGGCGTCGGCCGCTGATCGTCGAGGGCGGCACGGCGGCCGATGGCGAGCGGGCTGGTCGAGACCGGCACCGCGGCGCGAATGGCGTCGTACGGCGTTGCCGTGGCGCGCGGACGGTCCGTGGTGTCCCCGGACCCGGCCGCCAGTGCCGGCAGGCCGGTGAAGGCGCCGGCCATGGCAGCAAGGACGATCAGGCGCTTCGGCATCATTCTTCCGCCGTCTTCGCTTCCGGCGGGGCAATGACCTCGCTGTAGCCGCATTCCTTCTGCGGGCACACCTTCTCGGTACCGCGACGCTTGGTGGTCTTGATGGTCAGGATCGGCCAGCCGCATTTCGGGCAGGTCTCCGCCACCGGCGGGTTCCAGGTCGCGTACTTGCACTTCGGGTAGGTGTTGCAGCTGTAGAACAGCTTGCCGTAGCGGCTCTTGCGTTCGATCAGGTGACCGGTCTTGCATTCCGGGCACTCGACACCGGTGTCGCGCGGCTTTTCCAGCGGCTCGATGTGCTTGCACTTCGGGTAGTTGGCGCAGCCGATGAACTTGCCGTAGCGGCCCTTCTTGACCACCAGCTGACCCCCGTCCTCCGGGCAGACCCGGTCTTCGATGATGACCGGTGCTTCTTCTTCGGCGGCGGCCTGCTCGGCGGTTTCGTTCAGGTTGCGGGTGTAGTCGCAGTCCGGGTAGCCGGTGCAGCCGATAAAGCGACCGCGCTTGCCGAAGCGGATGTTCAGCGGCTTGCCGCACTTCGGGCAGGCTTCGTCGAGGCTTTCGGTGGTGACCTCGGCGCGGCTGATGCTTTCCTTCTCGGTGATCTGCTTGTGGAATCCCTTCCAGAAGCCGTCGAGCACCGGGATCCACTGGCGCTTGCCGGTGGAGATATCGTCAAGCTGGTCTTCGAGCCGGGCGGTGAAGTGATAGTCGACGTACTGGGCGAAGTGCTCGGTCAGGAACTTGTTGACGATCTCGCCGGTATCGGTCGGCTGGAAGCGCTTCTTGTCGAGGATCACGTACTCGCGATCCTTCAGCGTCGAGATGATCGACGCATAGGTCGACGGACGGCCGATGCCATATTCTTCCAGCGTCTTCACCAGCGACGCTTCCGAGTAGCGCGGCGGCGGCTGGGTGAAATGCTGCTCGCCGGACAGTTTGTCCACCGGCAGCACGTCGCCGACTTCCAGCAGCGGCAGCTTGGCGCTGTCCTCGTCGTCGTCGGCGGTATCGTCGACGTCTTCCTGGTACACGGCGATAAAGCCGGCGAAGGTCTGCACCTGACCGGTGGCGCGGAACACGCCGTCACCGACCGCGATGTCGACCGCGGTGGTGTCGAACTTTGCGGCGGTCATCTGGCAGGCCAGCGTCCGCTTCCAGACCATGTCGTACAGTTTGAACTGGTCGGCAGTCAGGAATGGCTTGACCGATTCCGGCGTGCGGAAGATCGACGTCGGGCGCACGGCTTCGTGCGCTTCCTGGGCGTTCTTGGCCTTGTTCTTGAACACCGACGGCGTTTTCGGCAGGTAGTCGGCGTCGAAGTGCTGGCCGATGTAGAAGCGGATCTCCTCGACCGCGTCGTTGGCGAGCGCCACCGAGTCGGTACGCATGTAGGTGATCAGACCGATCTGGCCCTGGCCGACGTCGATGCCCTCGTACAGCTGCTGTGCGGTGCGCATGGTGCGGTCGGTGGTCATGCCGAGCTTGCGCACCCCCTCCTGCTGCAGCGTCGAGGTCGTGAACGGTGCGGCCGGGTTGCGCGATTTTTTCTTCTTTTCCACCGCCGTGACCGCAGCGTCGTGGCCGGACAGCGCGGCCAGCACCGAGGCCTGGGTGGCTTCGTCGGGAATGTCGAACTGCTCGAGCTTCTTGCCCTGCCACTCGTTCAGCTTGGCGCCGAATTTCTGCCGGCCCTTGTGGCTGTCCAGATGTACCGACCAGTATTCCTGGGCGGTAAACGCACGGATTTCGATCTCGCGCTCGCAGATCAGGCGCAGGGCCGGGCTCTGCACGCGGCCGGCGGACAGGCCGCGACGGATCTTCTTCCACAGCAGCGGCGACAGGTTGAAGCCGACCAGATAGTCGAGCGCACGGCGCGCCTGCTGGGCATCGACCATGTCCTGCGAAATTTCACGCGGATTGGCGACGGCTTCCAGCACCGCGTTGCGGGTGATCTCGTGGAACACCACGCGCATCACCTTCTTGTCCTTCAAGAGCTTCTTGTTCTTGAGGATTTCCATCAGGTGCCACGAAATGGCTTCACCCTCGCGGTCCGGGTCGGTCGCGAGATAGATGGTGTCGGCTTCGCGCACGGCGGCGGCGATGGCGTCAACGTGTTTCGAGTTCCGCGCGATGATCTGGTACTTCATCGCGAAGTCGTGTTCGGGGTCGACCGCGCCGTTCTTGGGCACCAGATCGCGAACGTGACCATAGGAGGCGAGTACCTCGAAATCGGACCCGAGATATTTTTTCAGTGGCTTCGCCTTGGACGGCGATTCGACGATCAGCAGATTGGCGGACATGGAGTTCGAGACGTCAATAGTCCCTAAATGTATTCGGGAAAGCGGCGCCAAATGCAAGCGCCGGCCGGGTGAAGGGCGCGATGGTAGAGCCTAAAGCCGTTCGCTCACAAGCGTTCGGCGCTTTCGGTGCGGTCCGGGACGATGCCGGACCGGCGTTATTGCAACGGTGGCTGACCGTCGATGGCGACCATCAACTCGTCGGCCACCAGAATGTCGATGTCGGCAGCGTGACGCCACAGAACGGCCAGGGTGGCAAGGCGGACGGCATCGAGATCGAGATCGTCCGAGGGCAGTGCCATCAGCCGGTCGATCAGTTGCTCCCGCTGCAGATTGGTCAGGGCGCCGGCCGTATCGAGAAAGTGGATGAACCCCTGGGTATCGACCGGCAGGTGTTCGCATTCGCTGGCGCTGAACATGCGCGTGGCGGTGCTTTCCGCAAACACGATCGGCGACGCATCGTCGGCGGCCAGTTCGGCCAGCCAGTCCAGCGCATCGTCGATTTCCTCGTCTTCGAAACCGACTGCGGACAGTTTTTGCGCCAGGTGTTCCGGTTCGGGACAGGCGGCGAAGTCGCGGTATTCCTGGACAAGAAAGGCAATGATATCGAGCATGGCGGCGGCTTTTTCAGTGGAAACAAAGGGCGGTGAGGCCCGACGCCGGCGGCGACTCGCACCCTGCCCGTCGCGTGGAGCCCGAATTCGGCTCCGGCATGAACGGGCGGGCGTCAAACGACCCGCTGGTAGCGGCCGCCCGGTAGCGGGGCGACCCGTCCAGCGAGCTCTAGCGGCAGCAGCATCGCCAAAACCCCCTCCACCGTCAAGCCCGTACGTTGCGCCAGGGTATCGGCATCGACCGGATCGAAGCCCAGCGCAGCCAGCAGCCGCGCGTCGCCGGCGGCGAATTCACTCTCCGGGACGGCGGCGGGTCCGGCGACCGGCGGCAGTGCCGGCAAGGGCGGCAGTTCGGCCAGGATGTCATCCAGCGACTCGGTCAGCCTGGCGCCGTCGCGGATCAGCGCATGGCAGCCGCGCGACAGTGGCGAGTGAATGGACCCGGGAATGGCGAACACTTCGCGGCCTGCCTCGGCAGCCTGGCGCGCCGTGATCAGCGAGCCGCTGCGCAGGCCGGCCTCGACCACCAGGCAGCCGGCGCCGAGCCCGGCGATGATGCGGTTGCGGCGCGGGAAATGGGCGGCCAGCGGCGGCGTGCCGAGCGGAAACTCGCTGACGATCAGGCCGTGACCGGCGATGCGTCGCGCCAGCGGCCGGTTGCAGGCCGGATAGACGCGGTCGATACCGGTGCCGATCACGGCGACGGTGGCCGCCGGGGTGTCGACCGCGCCGTCATGGGCCGCCGCGTCGATGCCGGCGGCCAGGCCGCTGACGATGGTATAGCCGGTGTCGGCCAGCGCCCGGGCGAAGCGGCCGGCATCGCGGATGCCCTGCGCGCTGGCATGCCGGCTGCCGACGATGGCGAACAGCGGCCGGGACAGCAGTTCGCGCCGGCCGTGCAGGAACAGCAGCGGCGGCGCGGCCGGCGACTGTGCCAGCGCCAGCGGGTAGTCTGCGTCGAGCCGTGTCTGCAGCGAACGGGTCGCGTCGGCGGCCAGCCAGTCGGCTGCCGCCTGGCGCGCAGCCCGGCTGTCGTCGCCGGCAATCGCCGCGGCCAGCTGGCGCGATACGACGCTGGCCAGCTGCCGGGGCGGCGCAGCGCAGATGGCCTCCGCCGTGCCGAATGCCTCCAGCAGGGCATTGAACCCGATCGGACCGAGGCCCCGGACATGGAACAGATGCAGCCAGGCATCGTGGCCGGTCAGCAGGCTCATGGCCGTATCGCCACGGCGATAAGGTCTGGCGTCGTCACAGCCGATATAATGGAAAAGCGCATGGAAGCCTCTTGCCGGACGAAACGGACAGCACCATGTTGCAGATGAACGACAATGACGGGCGGCGCCGACGGTCAGGCTGTCCGGAATACCGGGCATGACCACGGTGCGGCGAGGCCCCGCCGCCTCCGGCGACCCGTCCCCAGACAACGCAATGTATTAGATAACATCACCCTATGGCGCTGCTCAACATCCTGAATTACCCGGACGACCGTCTGCACACCATCGCCAGGCCGGTGGCCGAGGTGGACGATCGCATCCGCACCCTGATCGACGACATGGGCGAGACCATGTACGCCGCGCACGGCATCGGCCTGGCGGCGACGCAGGTCGACGTGCACGAACGCCTGCTGGTGATCGACCTGTCCGACACCCATGACGAACTGCAGGTGTTCATCAACCCGGTCATCACCCATCGCGATGGCGAGGTGGTGTACGAGGAAGGCTGCCTGTCGGTGCCGGGCGTCTACGACAAGGTGACCCGTGCCGAGCACGTGATCGTCGAGGCGCTGGACCGCGACGGCAAGCCGTTCACGCTGGATACCGACGGCCTGCTGGCCATCTGCATCCAGCACGAGATCGACCACCTCGACGGCAAGGTCTTCGTCGAGTACCTGTCGCCGCTGAAGCAGAACCGGATCCGGAACAAGCTCAAGAAGCGCGAACGCCAGAGCATGTAGCGTGGTCGCACCGGGCCTGGCGCCCGGATTTCGCTTTTTCAGATCGGATCGTCACATGAAACTCATCTTCGCCGGCACGCCGGATTTCGCCGCCGCCGCCCTGTCCGCGCTGCATGCCGCCGGACACGACATCGCCCTGGTGCTGACCCAGCCCGACCGGCCGGCCGGCCGTGGCATGAAGCTCAAGCCGTCGGCGGTCAAGGCGCGCGCGCTGGAACTGGGACTGCCAGTCAGCCAGCCGCAGACGCTGCGCGATGCCGGCGCCCGGCAAGCGCTGCACGACATCGGGGCCGACGTGATGGTGGTGGCCGCCTACGGGCTGATCCTGCCGCAGGCGGTACTGGACATCCCGCCGCTCGGCTGCCTGAACATCCATGCGTCGATCCTGCCGCGCTGGCGTGGCGCCGCGCCGATCCAGCGCGCGCTGCTGGCCGGCGATGCCGAGTCCGGCGTCACCATCATGCAGATGGAAGCCGGGCTGGACACCGGTCCGATGCGGCATGTCGTGCGCACGCCGATCAGCGCCACCGACACTGCCGCCAGCCTGCACGACCGGCTGATGGCGCTGGGCGCGGCCGCCATTGTCGAGGTGCTGGCCGATCCGGCCGCCTTCCCGCCCTGCACGCAGCCGGAAGCGGGCGTCACCTATGCGGCCAAGCTCGACAAGGAAGAGGCCCGGCTCGACTGGACCCGGCCGGTGGCGGAACTCGACCGTGCCGTGCGCGGCTACTGCCCGGTGCCGGGCGCGTGGACCACGCTGGGCGGCGATCTGCTGAAAGTGTGGGGGGCGAGCCCGGCCGACGGGCGCGGTGCGCCTGGCACGGTGCTGGAAGCCGGCCACGACGGCCTGCTGGTCGCTTGCGGTGATGGCGCGCTGCGCCTGAGCGAAGTCCAGCCTGCCGGCGGCAGGCGCCTGGCGGCCAGTGCCTTCGCGGCCGGCCGGCACGGGCTGGTCGGCCAGTTGCTCGGCACCGACCCTGCATAAGGGCGGTCGCCCGGGCCGCTGACCCTACGGCTGCTTGCGGTGGAAGGTCAGCGGCTGGACCGGCACGCTGGACGGCGGCGGGGCGTTGAAAATGTGTTTCTTCATCTTGCCCATGACGTGCATTTCGCACGGCTTGCAGTCGAAGGTCAGGGTATAGGTCTCGCTGCCGGACTTCAGTGTCATCGGCTCGGCGCGGATCTGGCCCTTGACGCCGATGACCCCTTTGGCCTGCTTCGGGCACAGGTTGTAGCTGAAGCGCAGGCAATGCTTGGTGATCATCAGGCTGACCTCGCCCGGCTCCTCGTGCGCCTCGTAGGCCGCATCGATCAGCGTGACGCCGTGGCGGGCATAGAACGCCCGGGCCTTGTCGTTGTACACATTGGCCAGATACGACAGTGAGGTCTCCGGATACGGCACCGGCGGTTCCAGCGGCGCCTTGCGCGGCGGGCGCGGCCAGTTGGCGATGCGCGCGGCGGCCAGCCGGGCGACCACGTCGCGGCGCAGGGCGTTGATGGCCGAGGCCGGCACGAACCAGGCCGAGGCCAGCGCCAGCTCGACGCCGTGGGCGACGAACATGGTGCTGCCCAGCTTGGCCAGGCTGTCGCGCAGCCCGGCTTCCGCCCGCGCGGCGTCACGGGCCGGTTCCAGCGTCAGCGCCATGGCGGCCGATGCCGTCCCGCCATCCTCGTCGGTGGCAGTCAGTTTCAGCCCGTCGGGCTGGTCTTCCAGCTTCAGCCAGACGCCGACCCGGCGCTCGGCCGACTTGCGTGTCAGCGCCTGCTCCCAGGCATGGTCGCGGTTGCGGCTGACTTCCGTGCCCGGCTTCAGCCCGTCCAGCGCGCGCATGCCCTCGTTTGGATACACCCGCCAGCGCGTGGTGCCGTTCTCGCCAGGACCGGTCATTTCGACGGTATTGGCCTGCATGCCGTGCACTTCGCGCTTTTTCATGTAGTTGAGGCCGTCGCCGTTGGCGAGCGGCTCGGTGGCGTCGATCTCGAACCAGTCCTGGGCCAGCCGCGTTACCGTGCCGACCGGTACGCCGATAAAGGTCGGCGAATCGAAGGCGCCGATATCGTCATGGCGGCCGTTGACGAAATAATCGGTATGGCCGCGATGGAAGGACTTGTCGATATCCGGCGTGAACAGGATCTCGCTGCGGCCGCTGGAGGCGCGCGCCAGTTCCGGGCGGCGTTCGAGGATCTCGTCGAGCAGCAGCCGGTAGTGGGCGGTGATGTTCTTGACGTAGTTGGCTTCCTTGTAGCGCCCCTCGATCTTGAACGAGCGCACGCCGGCGTCGATCAGCGCTTCCAGATTGGCGCTCTGGTCGTTGTCCTTCATCGACAGCAGATGCTTGTCGAAGGCGACCACGCCGCCACTGGCATCGGTCAGCGTGTACGGCAGCCGGCAGGCCTGCGAACAGTCACCCCGGTTGGCGCTGCGGCCGTTGTCGGCATGGCTGATATAGCACTGGCCGGAAAACGCCACGCACAATGCGCCGTGGATGAAGAATTCGAGTGTGGTGTCGGCCGGCAGCGCATCGCGCACGGCGCGGATCTGCGCCAGCGTCAGCTCGCGCGCCGGCACCACCTGGGAAAAACCGGCATCGGCCAGGAAGCGCGCCTTTTCCGGTGTGCGGATGTCGCACTGGGTGCTGGCGTGGAGCTGGAGCGGTGGCAGGTCGAGTTCCAGCAGGCCCATGTCCTGCACGATCAGCGCATCGACGCCGGCCTCGTACAGCTGCCAGACCAGCTGGCGCGACGGTTCCAGCTCGGCATCGTGCAGGATGGTGTTCAGGGTGACGAAGATGCGGGCGTGGTAGCGGTGAGCGAATTCGGCCAGACCGGCGATCTCGCTCACCGTGTTACAGGCGTTGTGGCGCGCGCCGAACGACGGGCCGCCGATGTAAACCGCGTCCGCGCCGTGCAGGATCGCCTCGCGGCCGATGTCGGCGGTCCTGGCGGGCGCGAGCAGTTCAAGCTGGTGGGCGGGCAGGCTCATGACGTGGTCGTCCGGGGTCGGTAGGAAAAGGGCGGCAGTATAACGGATCGACCGGGCGCCGCCGCGACCGCTCACGTGCCGCTGTGTGCCGCCTGCCCGTACAGGTAGCCGGGAAACACGCAGATCGACACGTCGGGCGCGTCGACCTCGTCGCGGTGGCCGAGGAAGATCCACAGCTGCTGACCGTCGCTGAGGAGGCGGTACACCGGTTGCCCGGCACTGTAGAACATCAGTTCGCGGCCGCGAAAGCCGTCGAGCGGCATCATCGGTTTGCGCGGGGTATCCAGCAGCATGGCGGCGGCATCGGTGTCGAGCGAACGCAGGCGACGGCAGTCGTCGATCGCCACGGCGGTGAACATCAGCAGCAGCGGGATCGGCAGCAGGATCCAGGCGGCATTGACGAGAAACAGGGCGCCGCAAATGGCGGCACCGGTGAAAAAGAACGCGCTGTCGAACTTCACGGGACTCTCCGGTAAGGGCGCCTGCAGTGGCGTCCGGACGTGTCCCCTTGACGGACGAGGGGGCGAAAACGGTGTCGCGACCCTCCGCCTGGCCAGGCTGTCGGGCCGGGCCTGACACCACTTGCAATAATGGCATACGGACGGCGTGATTGCCGTCCGTGATCGGGAGGGATTCTAGTGGCAGTCGGCGCGCGTAACGAGTGCAAGTGACTGAGCAGAAAGGGAAATGGCGCAATTGTGTAGCGTTGCGTCGCGCCGGTGCCGCCGACGGCCGGCGAACCGGCCCTGGCGGCACCACTGGCGTCAGGCGCTTTCCGGCGTGACCTTGCCGAGCACGCGGAATTCGATTTCCAGCGCCAGCTCGTCGATGCGTGCCACCTGCAGCCGCACCCGCTCTCCGGATGCCATTTCCGGCAGACCGGCCACGCGCGTGGCCATCGGCAGGCCGTCGAGGCGGACCAGGTCGTCCTTGATCCACTGCGCGGTGATGTCGCTCACGTTTTCCTGACTGAACCAGCGCAGGCACCAGAAGCGCTCCATCTGGTACTGGAAATCGCCATAGGCGTTGTAGGCGACGTCGAAATCGCGCAGCCGGGCGAACAGGTCGGGGTCACCGCGCTTGTAGCGCGGGGTCTCGCCGCGAACCATGGCCACGATCTGCTGCTGGTTGACGAAGTCGGCCGCGCGGCGCAGCGGCGAGGTCGACCACGCGTACTGCGGCACGCCGAGGCCGACGTGCGGTTCGGCGGCGGTGGTCATGCGTACCTTGCCGGCCGTCTGTGCCCGGTACATGGCCGGGATGCCGGCGGCGGCCAGGTCGCCGCCCCAGGTGGCGTTGGCCAGGATCATCAGCTCGGACACCAGCTTGTCCATCGGCGCGCCGCGGCGGCGCGGCGTCAGCACCACCTTGCCATCGACGATGGCGAAGTTGTAGTCGAGACGCTGCTGCTGGTTGCTGTCGGCCTTGCCGCGGCCGACTTCCAGCGCGTTGGCGAATTCCCACAGCACGCGCAACTCGTGCTTGTATGGATAGTCGCGGCCCGGATCGTGGGCCAGCGTGTCTTCGTTGAATACCGTTTCCAGCCAGTCGTGGCGCAGGTTGGCGGTGATTTTCACGCTGTCGACCCGGCTTTCGTGGCCGAGGATGCGATAGTCGTCCGGCGCCACCTCGAAGTACACGCTGACCGCCGGGCAGTGCCGGCCTTCGGCCAGCGTGAACTGCTGGACCAGCGAATCAGGCAGCATGGTGATCTTCTCGCCGGGGAAATACACCGTCGACAGGCGCTGGAAGACCAGCTTTTCCACGTCCGAATCCGGACCGACGCCAAGCGTCGGCGCGGCGATATGGACGCCGATGCGCCAGTTGCCGTTGTCGAGGCGGGTCAGCGACAGCGCATCGTCGATCTCGGTGGTAGCGGAATCGTCGATCGAGAACGCTTCGACACCGGCGTCGGGCAGGCCGGCCGGCATCTCGACCGCCTCGAACACCGGGAAGCCGCGTCCGCGCGGGAAGTGCTCCATGATGAAACCGGCCAGCAGATAGTCGGGCACCGACGAAATGCCGCCGCGCTCGGCCACCAGCTTCAGCGGCGACACCTGCAGTGCCTTGCTGGCGGCTTCCAGCCCCTTCCATTCCAGCGTGTTCTTGTCCGGACGCCACAGCAGCGACATCAGGTGCGGCTTCCACTCTTCCGGCAGCTGGCCGGCGCGGCAGGCGTCGACCCAGCCGTCAATCTGCTGCTGCTGGCGCTTTTTCTTCTCGATGCCGGCCAGCGCAGCCTGCAGCGCCTCGTGCGGGGCGGCCTTGTAGCGGCCCTTGCCCTTCTTGTAGAAATACATCGGGGCGCCATGCACGCGCAGGGCAATCGCCGCACTTTCCAGTGCTGACGGCTTGTGGCCGAAATAATCTTCTGCCAGCGTTGCCGCATCGAACTCCGCGTCGCCGCAGCACTCCCACAGGAAGTCGATGTCGATTTCCGCCGCCTGCTGCTCGGCTGCAGGCAGGAAATCGGCCAGGGCCGAGCTAAAGCGCAGCAGGATCGCTGCCGATTTGATTTTGGATCGCTTGCCGTGAGGGGCCTCCACCTGGAGGCTGGTATCGTTGTCGGTCAGGACGGCGCCCACTTTGAATCCGCCGTCTTCCTCGTAAAATACGTTGGTCGCCATCGCCTTGACCGCATTGCTGAAAAAGGCGGCGATTATAACAGCGGCGCCTGACTGTGCGCCCGGAGCCCTGCATGCCAGACCTGTCCCGAGAATTGACCGACATCGAGCGGGGCCTCGCCTTGCTGGGCCGTGGCTGGGATACGCCACTGGCGGCTCACCTCGCCTATCTGGCGCTGAACCTGAAATGCCAGGCCGAGCGCGATGGCGAGGATGAGCTGGTCGCCGCTGCCCAGACCCTGGCGCATTCACTGCACGATGCCGTTCGCGAGGCCAGGCAGACCGGGCACCCGCCGGCCGACCTGACCCAGGCGCTGGCGGCCCGCCTCGCCCGGCTCAAGGCCAGCCGCAAGCTGGCCTCGCCGCCGCCGGGCCTGCCGGTGGTGCATGGCGGCATCCTGCTGCTGGCCGGGCCCGGCGATGACGTCGCGGCGCTGGAACAGTCGCTGGCCCGCTATGGCGTAACGCTCAGCGTCCACCCGGACCCGGATGCGCTGATCGCCGCGCTGGACACTTTTCAGCCGGCCGCGCTGGCGCTGGTGCGTACCGACAGCCGCCACGATGCGGCGATGTCGGCGCTGGCGCGGACCCGGCTGGCCCACATACCGTTCGTCGTCCTGTCGCCGGAATCGGACTTTGCCAGCCGCATTGCCGCCGTCCGGCTGGGGGCGAGCGTGTTCCTGCCATGGCCGGTCGGTCACGACGAACTGCTGACGGCGCTGGCGGTCCCGCTGGCGGACAGCCAGCCGTTGCGCGTCCTGGTGATCGACCCGCAGGTCGATCTGGTCCACTGGTATGCCGACGCGCTGACCGCTGCCGGCATCGAGGTCCTGCTGGCCTCTTCCGGCGCCGAAGGCTACGACAGCATGTTGCGCAATCACCCGGACGTGCTGCTGGTCAACCGCATCCTGCCCGACTGCGACGGCCTGGATTTTGCCCGGGTGGTGCGGCAGACCTGCCCGGTACCGCCGATGCCGGTCCTGATGCTGGCCAGCGAGGCGCTGCAGCCGCAGCGACGGCTGTCCGACGAAAGCATCGAATACTGGCTGGCGCGGCCGGTCGCGACCGATGAACTGCTGGTGGCGGTCCAGCGTGCCGGCCGCCGCCGCCGGCTGCAGCTCGGACTGAGCCAGCGCGACGCGCTGACCGGGGCGCTGACGGTCCAGGCGCTGTGCGAACGGCTGGACGAGGAACTGTCGCGCGTGGCACGCAGCGCGCAGCCACTGGTGCTGGCGCTGGTCGACCTGAACGGCTTCTCGTCGTTCAACCGGCGCCGGGGCTATGCCGCCGGCGACCGGGTGCTGGCGACCTGGGCGCGCTTCCTGCGCAAGCGGCTGCGCCGCAACGACCTGATCGGGCGTGTCGATGGCGACGCCTTCGTGCTGGTGCTGCCCGATACCGGGCTGGAAGCCGCGCAGGCGCTGCTCGACAGCCTGTCGCTGGCCTTCTCCGAGCTGGCGCTCGGTGACGGCGACGCCGCCGAACGGCTGTCGTTCAGCATGCGTCTGTGCGAGGCAGATCCCCGGCTGCCGGCTGCCGAGCAGCTGACCACGCTGGAGACGGACGTCTGAGGCGACACTAGACGCGGAAGGCCTGGAGGGTGTCCTGCATCTCGGCGGCCGCCTCGCGCAGGGAGGCGGCCGACGCCGCCGTATGCGTGGCGCTGGTATGGCTCTGCTCGGTCATCCGGGCGATATGTTCGACCCCCTGGGCAATGCTGGTGCTGGTCAGCGACTGTTCGCGCATCGAACCGGAAATTTCCGCCACCTGGGTCACCGTGCCGTCCGTGCTGTCGATGATGCGCTGAATGGCGACCGTGGCCAGTTCCGCCTGGCTCATGCCGTGGCCAAGCAGGGACACGACACCCTGCATCGACTCCACGGTTTCATTGGCCCCCTGCTGGATCAGGCGCACGGTCCGGGTGATCTCCTGCGTCGAGGTTGCCGTTCGCTCGGCCAGCATGCGGACTGCATCGGCGACCACGGCAAAGCTGCGGCCGGACTCGCCGGCGCGGGCGGCTTCAATCGCCGCGTTCAGCGCCAGCAGATTGGTCTGTTCGGCGATATCCTTGATCACGGCGATGACCGTGCCAATGGCCGCAGTATGGGCCTTCAACTGCTCGATCTGGCCTGCGGCCAGCTGCACGGTCGACTCGGTGTTGCGGAAGCCGCGGATGGTGTCGTCGATGACTTCGCCGCCATGGCTGGCTTCCTTGCCGGCCTGCTGGCTGCTGTGACTGGCCTGTTCGGCGCGGTCGGCCGCATGGGTCACACTGACGGTCATCTGCTCGACGGCCGCCGACATGCTGGCCGCCGATTCGCTGACCTGCAGCGAGGCCTGCGAGACGTCAGCCGAGGCGGCTGCCACCGTTTCCGCCGCTGCATTCACATTGCTGCCCAGGGTGTGGAGGCGCTGGAAACTGCCCTGCAGTACGTCCAGCAGCCCGTTCAGCGCCTGGTAGGTCTCACTGATTTCGTCTTGTTGCCGGCGCCGGAAGCGGCGGGTGAAGTCGAAATCCCGGGCAAGCTGGTTCAGCCCGTCGCGCAGGGACGTCATCGGCCCGTAAATGGTCCTGACCGCCCAGATGCCGCCGCCCAGCAGCAGCAAGACGACCACGGTTGTCACCCCCAGCAGCACCAGTCGGGCATTGTCGATCGATTCGTCCACGTCCTGCTCGGACTGATCCAGCACCGAGATGTTGAAGTCGACGGTTCGCTTGAAGGTCTCGAGGGTTACTTTCCCTTGAGGGCGTGTGGCCTGGGCGATCATGGCGGCCGCCTGGTCGGTCTGCCCGAGGTCGGACAATGCCAGCACCTGGTACATCAGCGCCTGATAGCGCTCCACTTCCGTCTGCAGCACCTTGATGTTGGCTGTGTCCTGCGCATTCGTGGCCAGGTTGTCGGCATAGTATTTGAAGTGCTCGTTCAGCCATTTGCTGCCTTCGGCGATATTCGCGCGCAATGCGGCCTTGTCTTCGGCGTGAAGGCTCAGGACATGCAGCAGCATATTGTGGCGCAGGGTTGAAAACTGGTCCTGCAGCTCTGCCAGTGCCTTGACCGACGGCAGTGAATCGTCGGTGATGCTGGCGATGGAGGTCCGGATGCTGCCGAAGGCCAGCAGGGCGGAAAGGGACACAATCAGCAGGCCGATGATGCCGGTGCTGCACAGCGCATAGAGGCGGGTCGATATTTTCATGTGTGACTCGGAGGAGGCTCAGTGAGGTTCGAGCTGATTCAGCGGAACGGGTTTTTCGATCGCATAGCCCTGGGCATAGTCGATGCCCAGTCCGGTGACGCAGTCGAGTACCTGCATGTTCTCGACCTTCTCGGCCACGATCTGCTTGCCGAGGTGCCGGCAGGTTCGGCACAGCTCGCGGACCAGATCGCGGTTCAGCGGGCTCTGGTCCAGGCCAATGATGAAGCTGCCGTCGATCTTGACCAGGTCGACGGGCAGGTCGCGCAGATAGGACAGCGTGGCGCTGCCGCTGCCATAGTCGTCCAGTGCGAAGCGGTAGCCGTACTCCCGCAGCCGCTGCATCACGGCGATGGCGCGCGGCAGATCCCTGATGCGGCTGGTTTCCGTCAGCTCAAAGCAGATTTCCGCCGGATTGATGCGGTGCTCACGCTGGCGGGCTTCGATGAACGCGGGCAGGTCGGTTTCCGTCAGGCTGTGCGCGGACAGATTGATGGCGGTCCACCGGCACGGCGTGTTGCCGCCCGGACGATGGTTTGCCAGCCAGGCATAGGCGCGGTCGACGACCCGGCGATCCAGCTCCGGCATCAGGCCGAGTCTCTCCGCCTCCGGCAGGAAGGAGTCCGGCATCCACAGCGCGCCGTCGTGGTCGGTCAGGCGGGCCAGGATTTCATGGTGATAGCAATCGCTGCCGATCGAGTCGAGCGGCAGGATGCGCTGCGAGTACAGCGTGAGACGATCGGCTTCCAGTGCCCCGCGGACCCTGTCCTCCCTGCGCAGCGGCTCGATTCTCTCGTCCAGTTGTTCGGCGTCGTCGATCAGCGTCAGGCGGGAGTGGGCGGCCGGCCCGGCCCGCTGGCTGGCCACCAGCGCCCGGTCGATGAGGCTGTCCGGCGAATGGACGGGGGTGTGGGCCGCCAGCAGGATGAGGTGGACCGGGATCGGCAGTGACTCGCTCGAGCGCATCTGGCGCACGCTGGTGATGCGGGCCAGCAGGGCATTGCCGAGGATCTGCAGGTCCTGCCCGGCCTGGTACGGAAGCACAAAAGCCAGACTGTCATCGGCAATGTGGCAGCTGTGCTGTTCCAGCAGATCGCAGATCAGCCGGATTTGCGCCTGTGCGCGGGCCCGTCCGTCAATTGCCAGCATGGCGTGGTAATCGCTGAGAGTCAGTACGCCAAGGGCAAAGGGCTGCCGATTGGCGGGAGAGCGTAATTTCTCCTGCAAGACGTTCAAAATTTTCCCCGTCCTTGTCAAATTTCAACCGGGTACCGAAGAGGTAACCGCTCGTTCCGGAAAAATGCCTGGTGTGCCCGGAACATCGGCCTGCGGATTTTTATCTTGAATCAGGGCAGGGGTTCTGCGGAATGGTGTTAATTATATAGTTGCTGCAAAAAAACACCTGTTGGTTATTCAGGTAAATCATTTATGGGATGCCGGCAGATTATATGGTGGAAATCCGTTTTATTTATCCGGCGCGAGGAAAACAGCCAGCATTTTCTGCAAAAACATATGTCTATGGGATCGAATAGTTTTTATGCTACTTGCGTCAAGGACACGGTAATGTAGTGACGGTGCGAGGCTGCCAAACGCCGGAGCCAGTGCGTTTTTATTACATTGCAATTTTTGGATGCCGGAAAACTTGGATTTTGCATCGCCTGTTTTCTCGCCTGCCAGAAAAAGCCGGTAGCCGCCGCTCGTCCGAAGTCTATTGTCTGGCAACTTACATACACCTATGATTGTAAACGTGGATTGCAGCTATCTGGCCTTTCGGTGACAGACAGTGAGCAGTGATTGGAAATAGGTGGTGGCTTCATCCCTGATTCCCCACACGGTGGCGACGGGACGAAAGCTCATTCTCCTTCGCTTTGAAGGCCTGATCGAAATAACAATTGGTTTTATTCCTATGGACAATTACAAAATCCTGCACCCGGAGTGCGTGCTTGCCTTTGTGGCACTGGGCGAAGAAGGTTCTTTTACCGCCGCAGCGGCAGCACTGAGAGTCAGTCATTCCGTCGTCAGCGAGCGCATCAAGAAACTCGAGACCTACGTGAATGCACAATTGGTGCTGCGCACGACACGGAGCATGTCACTGACACCTGCCGGCGAGAAATTCCTGCAGGCCTGTCGGCGGATCATTGATGAATACCGTGATGCGGTGGCCGTGGTCCGCAGCGATCACGAATATCCGCACGGGCTGTTGCGCATTGCCGCGCCGGATTATCTGATCCTGCACTATCTGACCGAAAGTGCCGTGGCGTTTGCCGGACAATACGCGGAGGTCACGTTCGACCTGATGGCCACGGAAAACCACATCGATCTGCTGGCCTCGCGGGTCGACATCGACATCCGCGTCGGCCAGCCGCGGGACTCCAGCCTGCATGCGGTCAAGCTCGCGGACTGCCGCCAGAGCCTGGTGGCCAGCCGCGACTATCTGACGCGTCACGACCGGATCTGCACGCCGCAGGATCTGCTGGAGCATTCGCTGATCGCGCATGAAACCAGCGCGCAGTCCTGGCACTGGGTGTTCTCCCGTCCCGGTGACAAGGACGAAAAAGTGCTGGTCAAGGGGCGTCTGCGCGCCAACAGCACCAGCATCATGCGGAATCTGGCGCTGGCGGGTGGCGGTGTGACGGAACTGCCGGACTTTCTGGTCGCCGACGATCTGGCGGCCGGCCGTCTGGTCCATGTGCTGCCGGAATGGAACCTGTCGGCCGGGGGCATCTATGCCATCTACCCCAGCCGCAAGCACCTGCCTGCCCGGGTACGCCTGTTTATCTCCCTGCTGCGCGAGCAGTTTGGCGCGGCCCCGGCATTCAAGCGCCGGCTGCTGGGGGCGATGGCGGCATCCGCCCTGAATTGAACGGGCGGCTGTCAGCCGAATTCTGACCAGCATCGGGCTGACGGCGGCTACACTTGGCACATTTCCGCGCATGGCCGCGTTGTGCCGACGGGGCCGCCAATCCGCAAGAAGCCAGCTCATGATTGAAACCGACTCCCTTACCAGCGGTGCGCCCGAACGCGTCGTTGCGCCCCGCCCGCTGTCCAACCAGGAAGAAGCGCTGGAGCGTGCACTGCGCCCGAAGCAGCTCGACGACTATGTCGGCCAGCACAAGGCGCGCGAACAGCTGACCATCTTTATCGAGGCGGCCAAGATGCGCGGCGAGGCGCTGGACCATGTGCTGCTGTTCGGACCGCCGGGGTTGGGCAAGACCACGCTGGCCCATATCGTGGCGCGCGAGCTGGGGGTCAACCTGCGCCAGACCAGTGGTCCGGTCCTGGAGCGTGCCGGCGACCTGGCGGCGCTGCTGACCAATCTGGAACCGCACGATGTGCTGTTCATCGACGAAATTCACCGCCTGTCGCCGGTGGTGGAGGAAATCCTCTATCCGGCGCTGGAGGACTACCAGCTCGACATCATGATCGGCGAAGGGCCGGCCGCCCGTTCGGTCAAACTCGACCTGCCGCCGTTCACGCTGGTCGGGGCGACGACCCGCGCCGGCATGCTGACCAACCCGCTGCGCGACCGCTTCGGCATCGTGGCGCGGCTGGAGTTCTATACCGCCGACGAGCTGAAGCAGATCGTGACCCGGTCGGCCGGTCTGCTGAACGTGGATCTGGCCGATGACGGCGCCTTCGAGATCGCCCGCCGTGCCCGCGGCACGCCGCGGATTGCCAACCGCTTGCTGCGCCGGGTGCGCGACTACGCCGACGTCAAGCACGACGGCCGCGTGACCGCCGCCGTTGCCGATGCCGCTCTGGCAATGCTCGATGTCGATCCGGCCGGGCTCGACGTGATGGACCGCAAGCTGCTCGATGCCATTCTGAACAAGTTTGCCGGCGGGCCGGTCGGCCTCGACAACGTGGCCGCCGCGATCGGGGAATCGACCGATACCATCGAGGACGTCATCGAGCCATATCTGATCCAGCAGGGCTATCTGCAGCGTACGCCGCGCGGCCGCATGGCGACGGCGCTGTCGTGGAGCCATTTCGGGCTGGATGCGCCGTCCGTCTAGGGCTGTGGCAGCCGGGGCGGGGACTGCCGGTCAACAGCTGGTGTGCTGTTCCGTCGTTTGCCCGCCGGTGTTGCCGTCCGTCGCCTCGTCCCGGTTTGCCGGCGCAACCCGGGTCAGCCGTGCCAGTACACGGCTGACCGCGACCAGGCCGAACACGGCGGTCACGGTGACTGCCGAGCCATAGCCGGCACAGGCCAGTCCCTGCGGGGCGGTACCGGTGTCACAGGCGGCGCCGGCCTGCGGGCGGCGTATCGGCTCGGCCGAATACACGCACTCGATGCCGAATTTGCGCCCGGCCTCGCGCGGGAAACCGTAGCCGCGGCGCAGCGTATAGCGCAGCCGGGCACAGACGGCGTCGCCGGTCACCCGCGACAGGTCGTCGACCTGCACCCGGGTCGGGTCAACGCGGCCGCCGGCGCCGCCGCTGACCACCAGCGGGATTCGCGCCCGGTGACAGTGCGCCGCGATCGCTGCCTTGGCACGAATGTCGTCGATCGCATCGACAACGGCGTCGAACGGGCCAGCCAGCAAATCGGCAACGTTGTCGACGGTGACGAAATCCTCGATCAGCCGGATCTCGCACTGCGGGTGGATGGCGCGCAGGCGGGCGGCCATGGCCTCGACCTTGGGCTGGCCGAACACGCCGTCCAGCGCATGGATCTGACGGTTCACATTGGATTCGTTGACATTGTCCAGGTCGATCAGTGTCAGCCTGCCGACCCCTGAGCGGGCCAGCGCCTCCGCTGCCCAGCTGCCCACCCCGCCGATCCCGATGACACAGACGTGCGCCGCGCGGATGCGAAGGGCGGCATCGTCGCCATACAGACGGTTCATCCCGCCGAATCGGCGGTCAAGGTCGGGCGCGGTCATGGCAGGCAAGTTCTTGAAAAAACGGCGGATGCTAGCGCCGGTGCCGCCCCGGCGCAAGCATCGCGTCGTCTATCAGCCCGGGAAGCGCTCGCGGTCCGCCTGACGCAGCCGGGCAATTCGTCCGGCGGTGTCCGGGTGGGTCGATGCCCACTCCATGTTCCGCTGGTGCGCATCCGCCGCCGATGGCGCATGTGCGGCGTCGAGCCGGCCAAGCAGCGCGGCCAGCGGCGCGGCGTGCAGGCCATTCATATGCAGCAGCCGGATCGCGTATTCGTCGGCCTCGGTCTCGTCGTCGCGCGAATGGCGCAGTTCGAGCCAGGTGGCCGGCAAGACCGCCAGCAGGCTGGAGAAGTCGCCGAGCCAGAAGGCGAATGCGCTGCCGACCACCGTGGTCTGCACCATCTGCCGCAGCGCGTGTCGCCGGTCGACGTGGCCTGCCTCGTGCAGCAGCACACCGATCAGCGCGTCGTCATCGCGGCTCAGGGCCACCAGTTCGTCGGTCATGACCAGCGTGCCGCCCGGCAGGGCAAAGGCATTGGGACCGATGTCACTGGCGCGGAACAGCAGCGGCCCGGCCCCGGCCGGCACACCGTCCAGCGCGGCGAAACGCGCCCGCAGCGCCGCCTGCCGGCTGGCCGGCAGCGTGGTCGGACGCATCAGGCTGCGATCGAGCAGGTCGAGCGTGGACGCATCCATCACCGTCGTGACCGAATCCGGCACGGCGGCGGCCAGTTGCGCCGACACCCATGGCAGGGCGAAGCGGTAGCCGCCGACGATGACGGCGACCATCAGCAGCAACGCCAGCAGCGCGGCCCGCCAGTGTTGCTGCCAGCGGTCGATGCGGCTGGTGCGCATGCCGGCCTGCACCAGCAGCCGTTCCAGCCCCTGCTGATCGTCGACTTCGCACAGGCTGCCGTCGGGAAAACCGAGCTGGCGCGGGGCATGACGGTGGGCATCGGACAGCTGCACGCTGCGCGGTGCGACCTCGAAGGCGATGCCGTCGCCCTGCACCTGCAGCGCGCCATGGCGGAACGACAGCACCACCGCGCGGGCCTGCGCGGTCTTGCCGTCGAACAGACGGGCATCGACCCTGGCCGGGCCGGCCGGATCAGAGACTGATATCGATGTCATACCAGTCCGTCATGGCGTCGCCAAGCGCAGAAACACCTTGCGTCTGGCCGGCGGCGAAGCTGTCGAGCGGCACGCTGGCGGCCACGCTGACATGCTGCAGCCGGTAGCGCAGCAGACGGATGCGGGCGAACGGGTAGAACAGGCCCAGAGTGACGATCATGCCCAGCAGGTTGGTGACCAGAATGGCCAGCAGCGGCAGCGTGCGCACGTCGCTGCGGAAGCGCAGCGCGTCGTCGCCGAGCGTGGTGCCCGACCAGACCAGGTTCTGCAGCGATGCCACCATGAAGGCGTTGATGGCGAAGATCCCGGCATAGGCCGGCAGCGCGATCATCAGCAGGCTCGACACGGCCGGCATTTCCAGATTGCCGCCATCCAGCAGGATCGAGGTCAGCGTGGCGACAATGACGCCGGTGACGATCAGCATGCCGATCACGGCGAACATCAGTCCGTACACGCTGCCGGTGCGCAACCGGATATGGAACGGGGTGCTGCCGTAGCGGGAGTGCTCATGCTGGTATTGCTTGAAGCGCTGGTAGGCGATCGGCGCCAGCAGGCCGCACGAGACCAGGGCCAGCACCGGCCACAGCAGCAGCGTCCGGTAGGCGCCAGCCAGCCGGCCATCGAAACCGAAGCGCAGGCCGCGATGGCTGGTATAGGCCATGCGGAAGCTCAGCGAGCGCATGATCAGCCAGGGCAGGACGGCGACGAACAGTGCGCTCAGTACCAGCGACAGCAGCGGCAGGATGCCCTCCAGCACCTGCGTCACCACCACCAGCGCGAAGACGATGATGCGGCCCTTGAGGATGGAGAGCGGGTTGCCGTGATAGTCGAAACCGTGGCCGTCCAGCTGCGTGTTGCGGTACAGGTAACGCAGCGTGCGCACCTTGGCCCAGGCGGAATAGATGCCGAGGGTGAGGATGGACAGGAACAGATTGACGATCCAGATGCGGAAATATTCGCTGCCGGTTGCGGTGAAAGTCAGCGGCGTGGCGTCGGCCATCGGTGCGTCGTCGGGTATAAAGGTCATAATTTGCATGATTTTTTGATCGAAACGGCATGGTAGCAAGGCTTGCGGCGCTCCGGGATCGGATGAGTCCTAAATTGCGCGGCCGGCGCTTGACAGCGTGCAGCCGGGTGCCGACCATCGCGACCCTGTCCGTTACCGTCGATAAAACGCCATGCCGCGTGCCGATCTCCTGCTGGTTGAACTGGGTTTTGCCTCGTCGCGCACTGCCGCGCAGCGGCTGATTGCCGCCGGGCGCGTCAGCGTCGCCCGCCATGATGGCGCCCATGTCCTGAAGAAGCCGAGCGATACGCTGCATGCCGGCGACGATATCGTCGTCACGCCGGACCCGGCCGACCGCTATGTGTCGCGTGGCGCGCTGAAGCTGGCCGGTGCGCTGGCACAGACCGGCGTGCGTGTCGACGGCGCGATCGCGCTGGATGTGGGCCAGTCGACCGGCGGCTTCACCGACTGCCTGCTGCAGGCCGGTGCGGCACGGGTGGTCGGCATCGACGTCGGCCACGGCCAGCTGCATCCGCGCATTGCCGCCGACCCGCGCGTGGTGGCTTTCGAGGGCATCAATGCCCGTGCCCTGGACCTCGACGCCATTCGTGCCGCGGCCGGGGCCGGGCATGTCGACCTGATCGTGTGTGACGTGTCCTTTATCTCGCTGACCCTGGCGTTGCCGCCGGCCCTGCCGCTGCTGGCGTCCGGCGGTGTGCTGCTGAGTCTGGTCAAGCCGCAGTTCGAGGTCGGGCGTGACGGCGTCGGCGGCGGCGGCATCGTGCGTGACGAGAGTCTGTACGCCGGGGTGGAAACCCGGATTCGTGCGTTGCTGGCCGAACACGGGCTGCAGGTCCTGCACTGGCTGGACAGCCCGATCCTTGGCGGCGACGGCAACCGTGAATTCTTCGTGGCAGCCGTGCGCCACTGAGCGCACGGCGGTCATTGCCGCCGGCTAACCCGGCGTGCCGCGCAGGGCGGTGACTTCGTCCGCCGTCAGTTCGCGCCACTGGCCTTCGGCCAGGTCGCCCAGTGTGACCGTGCCCACGGCAACCCGGTGCAGCGCTTCGACGCGATTGCCGACGGCGGCCAGCATGCGCTTGACCTGGTGGTAGCGGCCCTCGCCAATGACCAGCGTCAGCCGGCGGGCGTCGACGCGTTCGCACTGCCGCGCGGCGACCGGTGCCGGATCGTCGCGCAGCACCACGCCGCCGAGCAGCGCGTCGATCTGCGCGTCGTCGATCTCGTGCCGGCAGGTGACCAGATAGGTCTTGGGCACGTGGTGGCGTGGCGAACTGATCCGGTGCAGGAGCGGTCCGTCATCGGTCAGCAGCAGCACGCCGGTGGTGTCCTGGTCCAGCCGGCCGACCGGCTGGACGCCGCGTGCGGCAAACCGGGCCGGCAGCAGCGAGAACACGCTGTCGTGGGCCTGTGGCTCGCGCGAACATTCATGGCCGGCCGGCTTGTGCAGCAGCAGGTACAGCGATGCGCGCCAGACGGCGGCTTCGCCGTCCACGGCATGGTGCAGGCCATCCGGCTCGAAGGTGGCTGTCGGGCGGGTGACGATTTCGTCGCCGACGGTCACTCGTCCGGCGCGTATCCACTGCTGGCACTGCTTGCGACTGCCCCAGCCCTGGCTTTGCAGCAGGCGGTCGAGCTGCATCAGACCCGGGCGAGATTGCGGAAGGCCAGCGCCGCCTGTCTGGCGGCTTCAAGTGCGGCGGCCAGGCGTTCGTTCGGGACCGGCAGGGACGGGGAAGGTGACGGGATCGGCGAAGTCATGGTGCAGTGCAGTAAAAAGAGTGGCGCGGAGCATAGCGCTCCGGGCGGGCCGCGGCAAGCAAGAGGTTGATATGTCAGCGGTTTTCTGTTGCGATTACGCAACCGCGTGTGTCATTGCACAGAAAGGGCGAGGCGACGAACGGCATATTCTCACTACCGCCTTCTATAACGAATCTGGACTGTTCCCTCCCAACTTTGCGGGACATCATGCGCAACCGGCTTTTCCATGCCCAGGTCTACCTGGCCTCCCTGTTCGTCGTGCTGATCCTGGCTGCCGGCGGCATCCTGACCTGGTCGCACTATCGCGATTCGACCCGGATGCTGCTGGATGCGACCACGCATATCTTCACCGCCTCGTCCGACTCGGTGCAGGTGCATCTCGACCAGGCAATGAGGCCGTCCGGGACCCTGTTGCGCCAGCTTGGCCAGGGACCGCTGGCCCGGGCCGGGTCGCTGGCGCAGCGCCAGGCCTCGCTGCCGGTCCTGCTGGCACTGCTGAAAGACTTTCCGCATCTGTCTGCGCTGTACGCCGGCTACGACACCGGTGATTTCTTCCTGGCGCGGCGGCTGGACAGCGCGGCCCTGCGCGAGCGTCTGGACCTGCCGGCGGAGGCCGCTTTTCTGGTACAGAGCATCGAGCACCGGCCGGATGGCGTGGCCGATGCGCGCTGGATCAGCTACGACAGCCGGGGCAATGAAATCGCCAGCCTTGCCCGGCCCGGTTATGTGTTCGATCCGCGCACCCGGCCGTGGTACCAGCATGCCGTCCACAATCCCGGCCTGCATACCATGACCGGGCCGTACCTGTTCTACACCAGCGGTACGGCCGGGATGTCGTTCGCGCGCGAAGCCGTGCCGGGCGTGGTGGTCGGTCTGGACATGGAACTCAGTGACCTGTCGGCCCTGCTGACGCGGCAGAAGGTGTCGCCGAGTGCCGAGATCGTGCTGTTCAGCGCCCAGGGCAAGGTGCTGGCCTACCGCGGCGACCCCGGCCATCCGGCGGCGACCCCGGCCGGCAAGCCCGAGCTGCCGGATCTGGACGCGCTGGGTTCGGCACCGCTGGCGGTCTTCTCCCGCCATGCGCTGAAACCCGGCGAAACCCACTTTCAGGTCGATGGCCGGGACTGGTTTTCATCATCGAGTGCGCTGGCGACCGGACATGGTCCGCCGCTGTATCTGGCGGTGCTGGCGCCGATGGACGAATTGCTGGTGGCCGCGACCCGCCAGCGCAACCAGTCGCTGCTGCTGACGGGATTGCTGGCACTGCTGTTGCTGCCGGTGTCGTGGTGGATCTCGCGCCGGGTGTCACGGCCGCTGGCCGAGCTGGCCGAGCGCACCCGGGCGATCCACACCTTCGATTTTTCGCAGTCGGCGCGGGTCCGGTCGCGGGTGCGCGAAATCGACGACCTTGGCCAGGCGCTGGAATCGATGCAGGGGACAATCCGCAATTTCCTCAATATCGGTCTGGCGCTGGTGCGCGAGCGCGATGTCGAGTCGCTGTATGCACGGGTGCTGCAGGAAACGCTGGATGCGAGCCAGGCCGGTGCCGGCGTGCTGTATCTGCTCGACGAGTCGGCCGCGCACCAGCTGCTGCCGGTCGGCAGCCGGGTGGCGGGGGGCGGGCAGCCCATCCTGCCGTGCCTGTTGCTGGAACAGTATCCGGATGCCGCGCTGGCCCGGGCCCTGGCCAGCGGCGAGACCTCGATCGAACGGCTGGCGGCCGCATCGCCGGCACTGGCGTCGTTCGGCCCCGGGCTGACGGCACTGGCCGGCACGGACGGGGTGACGCTGGTGGCGGTGCCGCTGAAAAACCGCGACGGCCGCGCCATTGGTGCGCTGGCGCTGTTTGTCGGCGAGGCGGCCAGTGCCAGCCATGAGCGGATCGCCTTTGTCGAGGCGCTGTCCGGGCTGGCGGCGGCGATGATCGACAACCAGCGCTTGCTGGCAGGGCAGAAAGGGCTGCTGGAGGCGTTCATCAAGCTGGTGGCCGGGGCCATCGACGCCAAGAGCCCGTATACCGGCGGCCACTGTCAGCGGGTGCCGGAGCTGACCAAGATGCTGGCGCGTGCGGCCTGCGACGCGAACAGCGGGCCATTCGCCGACTTCCGGCTGTCCGGCGACGAGTGGGAGGCGATTCATATCGCCGCCTGGCTGCACGACTGCGGCAAGGTCACCACGCCGGAATACGTGGTCGACAAGGCGACCAAGCTGGAAACACTGCATGACCGCATTCACGAGGTCCGCATGCGCTTCGAGGTGCTGAAGCGCGATGCCGACATCGACTACTGGCGCGGCGTGGCCGAAGGCGGTGAGGCGATGCTGCTGGCCGCCGCCTGCGACGCGCGCAAGCGCGAACTGAACGACGAGTTCGCCTTTGTGGCCGCCTGCAATATCGGCGGTGAATACCTGTCGCCGGACAAGATCGAGCGCCTGCAGCAGATTGGCGCCCGCCACTGGACCCGTACGCTGGACGATACGCTCGGCATCAGCCAGGACGAGGCGCGGCGCAAGGGCGCGCGCATCCCGCCGCCGGTGGCCGAAGCGCTGCTGGCCGACAAGCCGGAACACCTGTTCGTGCGCAAGGAAGCCGAGGTCCATGGCGAAGGTAACCCGTGGGGATTCCGGCTCGAGATTCCCGAGTACAAGTACAACCGGGGCGAGCTGCACAATCTGTCGGTGTCGCGCGGCACGCTGACGCCGGAAGAGCGCTACAAGATCAACGAGCACATCGTCCAGACCATCATCATGCTGTCGCAACTGCCGTTCCCGCCGCACCTGAAGCAGGTGCCCGAGATCGCCGGCGGCCATCACGAGAAAATGGACGGCACCGGCTACCCGCTGCGGCTGAATGGCGGGCAGATGAGCGTGCCGGCACGCATGATGGCCATTGCCGACATCTTCGAGGCGCTGACGGCCGTCGACCGGCCGTACAAGGAGGGCAAGACGCTGTCGGCGGCGCTGGCGCTGATGCGCGGCATGCGCGACGGCGGGCATATCGATCCCGATCTGTTCGCGCTGTTCCTGACCAGCGGCGTATACCGGCGCTATGCCGAGCGCTACCTGCGCCCGGAGCAGATCGACGAGGTCGACGTGGCCCGGCTGCTGGAGCCTGCCCCCGCGCCTCCGCAGGGCTAGCCGGCCCGGCAGTCCGCCAGTGCCTCGCGCGCGGCGGCGGCGTTGTCCTCGATCCACGCCCAGTCGCGCCGCTGCAGGTGGTCGCCGGTCGCGATCCAGCCGGCGCCGATGGCGGCCACGCCATCCTGGGCGATAAAGCTGTCGGCATTCAGCGCGTCGACGCCGCCGGACACGATAAAGCGCAGGTCGGGCAGGGCCTGGTGGAAGGTGGCGACCTGGGCGACGCCGCCCTGGATCGGCACCGGCCCCAGCCGTACCCGGCTGAAGCCGGCTTCGCGGACCGCCATCGCTTCCGAAATCGTCGCCACGCCGGGCAGGTAGAGGACGCCGGCGTGACTGCGCGCCACGGCCTGCAGGCTGGGCGTGCTGCCGGGGCTGGAGATGAAGCGGGCCCCGGCTTCGACCGCATGGGTATAGGTGGCGGCGTCGATCACGCCGCCGATGCCGACGACCATCTGCGGGCACTGGGTGGCGATGGCGCGAATGGCGGCCAGGGTGTCGGCGCCGTGCCAGCGCAACTCGACCAGCGACAGGCCGCCGGCGCTCAGTGCGCGCGCCAGCGGGACGGCGTCGAGCGGGTCCGGCAGCGACACTTCGGGAATCAGCGGTACTCGGGCGAAATGGGCGTCTAGCGGCATGGGCGCATCCTGGGTTGGCATGAGGGGCCGCGCGGGGCGGCGGGCTGTTCGCATGGTGAGGGCGGCCGGCCCGGTTACAATACGGTTTTGACCCGTTGCCCGTCTGCCGGATGACTCTCTCTTCCCACGCTGTTACAGCCCGCATTATCGCGCCCGTCGCGCCGCTTGCCCATGTCCGCTGAGGCGCCGCTGATCCATTTCGAGACCCGGGGCCAGGGCTCTGACGTCGTGCTGCTGCATGGCTGGGGCCTGCACGGCGGCGTCTGGGACCGGATTGCCGACCGGCTGGCCGAACAGCATGCCGTGCATCTGGTCGACCTGCCCGGCCATGGGCTGAGCCCGGCCCCGACCCATGCCACGATCGACGCGGTGACCGGGCGGATTGCCGACGCTTTCCCGCTGCCGGTGCACGTGGTCGGCTGGTCGCTGGGCGGTCTGGTCGGCCAGCACTGGGCGGCGACCCGGCCCGATGCCGTGCGTTCGCTGACGCTGACTGCCACCAGTCCGCGCTTCGTGCGTGCGCCGGACTGGCCGCATGCGCAGGAGGCGGCGCAGATCGAGGCGGTCGGCGCCAGCCTGGCCACGGCGTTCGATGCCACGCTGACCCGCTTTCTTGCATTGCAGACCCTGGGTTCGGACTCGGCGCGCGAGACGCTGGCGACGCTGCGTCGCGACCTGTTTGCCCACGGCCGGCCGCAGGGGCTGGAGGCAATGCTGGAGGTGCTGGTCCGCAGCGACCTGCGTGCCGGTGCGGCGGCCATCGCCTGCCCGACCCTGTTGCTGTTCGGTCTGCGCGACGCCATCACGCCGATCGGCGCCGGCCGCTGGCTGGCCGGGGAGATCGCCGATTCGCGGCTGGTCGAGTTTCCGCGCGCCAGCCACGCGCCGTTCCTGTCGCACGAGGCGGATTTTCTCGCCGCGCTGACGACGTTCCTGGCGGAACATGACTGACCCGACCGTCCGTCCCGTGGTGGCTTGGCATCCCGGCCGGCTGCCCCCATCTACCCGCGTTATGGTTTCCGACAATGCGCATATTCGCCCGTCGCGGGCAGGCTGAATCCGATGAGCTCTGAATCGTTCTACACCGACAAATCGCGCGTCCGCGCCTCGTTCGACCGTGCCGCGCGCAGCTATGACGGTGCCGCCGTACTGCAGCGCGAGGTGTCGGACCGCATGGCCGGCCGCCTTGACCTGATCCGGCATGCGCCGGGGGTGATCCTCGATGCCGGCAGCGGCACCGGCTATGGCGCGGCAACCCTGCGCGACCGCTATGCCGATGCGCGGGTGGTCGAATTCGATCTGGCGCTGTCGATGCTGCAGGCGTCGCGCGCCAAGCAGATGCCGGCCGGCCTGCTGAAGAAGCTGTTCACCCGGGCGCCGGCCCAGGTCTGTGGCGACCTGGAAAACCTGCCGCTGGCGACCGGCTCGGTCGATATGGTCTGGTCGAACCTGGCCGTGCAGTGGATGAATACGCCGGACCGGGTTTTCGCCGAATTCCACCGCGTGCTGAAAGTCGACGGCTTGCTGATGTTCTCGACACTCGGTCCCGACACGCTGAAGGAACTGGGCGCCGCCTTTGCCGGTGTGGATGCCGCTACCCACGTCAACCGCTTCATCGACATGCACGATCTGGGCGATGCACTGGTGCGTGCCGGCTTTGCCACGCCGGTCATGGACATGGAAAAGATCGTGCTGACCTATGACGACGTAAAAGGCGTCATGCGCGACCTGAAGGCCATCGGCGCGCGCAACGCGACCGAGGGCCGCGGGCGCGGGCTGATGGGCAAGCATGCCTGGGCACGGGTCGAGGCCAACTATGAGCAGTGGCGCCGGGAAGGACGGCTGCCGGCCACCTATGAGGTGGTATACGGCCATGCCTGGCGACCGGCCGCAGCGCCGAAGCGCAAGCTCGACGATGGCCGGGACATTGTCGAGTTCATGCCCCGACGTCCGGCGTAGAATGGCCGGACGTCAGCTTCCCTTCACCTGCTTCCTTCACGCTGGCGGCTTTTCGCCGCCCGGTCTGCCCATCATGCAACGCCGTCGTTTCCTCGCCGCTTCCCTGTTCCTGCTGCTTTCCGCCTGCGCGACCACGCCGCCGCCGGAGCCGGTTACCCCGCCGGCGGCACTGCCCAAGCCGCGCATTGCGCTGGCGCTTGGCGGTGGTGCGGCCAAGGGCTTTGCCCATATCGGCGTGATCAAGGTGCTGGAAGCGCATGGCATCCATGCCGATATCGTCACCGGGACCAGTGCCGGCAGCGTGGTCGGCAGCCTGTACGCGGCCGGCTACAGCGGCTTCCAGCTGCAGAAGGTGGCCCAGCAGCTCGACGAGGCCGACCTGCGCGACCTGACCGTGTCCAGCCAGGGTTTCATCAAGGGCGAGGCGCTGCAGGCCTACGTGAACCGGCTGGTCGGCAATCGCAATATCGAAAAGCTCGGCAAGCCGTTTGGCGCCGTTGCCACCGACCTGTCGTCCGGTCGCCGGGTCGTGTTCCGGCGCGGCAATACCGGCCAGGCAGTGCGTGCGTCGTGCAGTATCCCGAATGTGTTCATCCCGCCGGTGATCCAGGGGCGTCGCTATGTCGACGGCGGCCTGACCAGCCCGGTGCCGGTCTCGGCCGCGCGGGAAATGGGCGCAGACCTGATTATCGCCGTGGACATTTCCGCCCGCGCCCGCAACGGCAAGGCCGAAGGCTTCCTCGGCCTGCTCGACCAGAGCGTGACCATCATGGGCGAGCGGCTGCTGAACCAGGAGCTGAAGGATGCCGACGTGGTGATCCACCCGTCGGTCGGCCAGATCGGCGGCGCCGATTTCGACGCGCGCAACCGTGCCATTCTCGAAGGCGAAAAAGCCGCGCAGCAGATGATGCCGCTGATCCGTGCCCGCATCGATGCCAAGGCGCGCGAACTGGCTGCCGCGCAGGCGGCAACCCGGACCGTCTCCCGCTAGCGTCTGGCCCCGTGGCCGCATTCCGGGCGACAATCCCCGTTTTCCCCTTCTAGCAAAGAACACGACGCCATGATCGGACGCCTTGCCGGCACCCTGCTGGAAAAACACCCGCCCCAGATTCTGATCGACGTCGCTGGCGTCGGTTATGAAGTCGACGTGCCGATGAGCACCTTCTGCCTGCTGCCCGCGCCCGGCGCGGCGACCACGCTGTGGACCCATCATGCGGTGCGCGAGGACGCGCAGCTGCTGTACGGCTTCGCCAGCCGCGCCGAGCGTGAAGTGTTCCGCCAGTTGATCCGCATTTCCGGTGTCGGCGGCAAGCTGGCGCTGGCGCTGCTGTCCAGCCTCAGCGGTGACGAGCTCGCGCTGGCGGTCGAGCGCGACGACATCAAGGCGCTGTCGCGCGTGCCCGGCATCGGCAAGAAAACCGCCGAGCGGCTGATCCTCGAACTGCGCGGCAAGCTGGTTGCCTCCAGCGGCGTGCCGTTGCCGATGGTCGCCGGCAATGCCGTCAGCGAGATCGACCCGCGCGACGACATGGTCAACGCGCTGCTGGCACTGGGCTACAACGCCCGCGAGGCTGATGCCGCGCTGAAGGGCGTGCCGGCCGGCACCGACGTCGGCGCCGGTATCCGCATGGCGCTGAAGGCGCTGGCAAAGGGCTGAGCATGAAGTGGCCGGGCTGGATCGCAGCGGCGGTATTCGTCGCGGTGGCGACAGGACTCAATACGCCGCAGATGGCCGCGCTGGACCAGTCCGTCTTCCGCGGGCTGGCCGCTGCGCCGGCGCCATTCCTGTCGTTCGCCTATGGCTGGGATCTGGCAGGCAAGGCGCTGCCGACACTGGGCATCGCCGCGCTGGTGGCGGCACTGGCCTGGCGGGCCGGCCGGCAGCGCGATGCAGGGTTCCTGATGCTGGCTGCTGCAGGGGCCTGGGGCGTCAATGGTGCGCTGAAACTGGTGGTCGAGCGCCCCCGGCCGCCTGGCATGGCGGATGTCGGTACCTTCGGCAGCTCGTTCCCGAGCGGTCACGCGATGGGCACGACCGCCCTGTATGCCGCGCTGGCCTGGCTGCTGGCGTCCCGCCTGCAGCGTCCGGGCGCGCGGATCGCCGTCTGGCTGGCGCTGGCGGCCTGGCTGACGCTGACCGCCCTGACCCGGCCGGCGCTGGGCGTCCACTACTTCAGCGACGTGCTGGCCGGCACCGCCGCCGGGCTGGCCTGGGTGGCGCTGTGCGTGAGCTGGCATGCGCGAAGCATGGGAAACGAATGTCAATAATCATATGCCAATTCAAATGGCATTAATGGTTTTTTTGCCACAGTAACCAGCCACACATGTTCCGCAACTTTTGACTGAATCTTTCCTTCTGTGCAGTCTGGATTCGCCACTCTATTCCGAGAGGCAATTTCGACCGCAATGGAGGTTTGAAATGAAAGGCATGGAAAACACGGGCCAGGCGATGGCCAGTCATGGGGCCAATACGGAGGCCACTTCCGCAATGGAAGCCGGAAATGTCCGTACGCTGGCGGGAACGCTGATGCGTGAACTTGCTCCGTCCGAGCTGGATCTGGTGGCGGGTGGTGTATTTGCGTTTGCTGGTGCTTCCCAATATCGAGGTGGGGGTGACGTAATTATTATGGCTTGACCTGAGTCGATCGCCTCTGTCCTTTGCCATGGATGGGGGCGGTCAGCCCGTGGGGTTTTCTCATTATGGCAAAGAAAATTCTGATTATTTCCCACCCGCTGGATCTGCATGCGGCAGCGGTGTCCTTTTCGCTCAAACTGGCCGGCCACCAGGTTGAAATCTGGTATCCGTCCGAGTTTCCTGCCTTCCAGACAGTGACGTACCGTATTGATGCGCAGGAGGCGAGGCTGGAAATCGGCGAGGCAGAGGCATTGCATCATGCCTTCGACGTGATCTGGAACCGGCGGCTTGCCGCCCCGGCCATGGCGAATCATCTGCATCCCGCGGATGTGGAAGCGGCGGCCAGGCAGAGCCGCTGGTTTCTTGAATATCTACCGGACTTGCTGCCGTCCGCCCGCTGGGTCAATCCTTTTGCAAGCTGGCGCCGGGCCGAATACAAGCCGCTGCAACTCCGGATCGCAAGGCAATGCGGATTCCGGCTGGCACCCACCCTGATTTCAAATAGCCCGTCGCGAATCACTGCTTTCTTTCATCAATATGCCGGGCAGGTGGTGGCGAAGCCACTATTGCCTGAATGGAGGGAAATGCACAATGGTGGCATTCGCGCCCTGCATGCCGAAGCCTTACTGGAATCGCATCTTGAAAATGTGCAGCGGCTACAGGCCATGCCTTACGTGTTTCAGCGAAAAATCGATATTGATTACGAGATCCGGGTCACCGTACTGGGTCGCGAACTGCTTGCCGCCCGGATAGCGCGCAGCGGCAATCCGGACGTGTCGGATCTGCATCTGGACACCACGACGGCGGCGTGGCTTGCGTTGCCGCGCAAGCTGGAACGCCCGTGCCGGGCCTTGATGTTGGCCATGGAGCTCGAGTTCGCCTGCATCGACCTGGCCGTGGACCGGTCGGGCATGGTGTTCTTTCTTGAGGTCAACCAGGCCGGGCAGTTCCTCTGGCTTGACCAGGCCTTGCCGGGTCGCAATGTGTTGCGCCGCTTTTGCGCGTTTCTGACCGGGAATGACGGGGCATGGCTGGATCGTATCCGGTCTTTCCCGGACACGCTGGCCTGCCACGAATTCAGGGATGCCTTGCGGCATACCCTGCGGACGACCCGGAATCATGAGGGTCTTTTACCGGCGACGGCGGCGGCAAGCCTGCGCCAGTCGTGAGTGATGGAGGTTTGCATGACCACATCGATCCGTAGCGCCCCCCGATACGAAGCTCATGGCCGCGGTCGGCAGTTGCAGGCGCTGCCCGACACGCTGGCCAGGCTGCTTGAGTGTCTGGTCAATCAGCCGGAACCCTTGTGCCCGGGTCTGTCGCCCGATGGGCAGACGCTGTTCCATCTCCGGAGAGAGGACGCCGGGGCGTCCCTGATTGCCAGGGAGGTGGCCCGCGGCCTGGAAACCGTGCTGATCCGGCAGGACGCCTCCCTGTTCGCGCAGTACCCTTCTCCGGATGGCCGGTACCTGGCTTTGGGTGTGTCGCCGGGCGGCATGATTCATGAGTCTGTCCTCGTCATGGATCTGGCCACTCGGCAGATACAGTCGGTTCAGACCAGTCAGGACGCAATCTGCAGGGTGGCCGGCTGGTTGGATACCAGCAGCCAGCTCGTGGTCTGGACAGACGGCTTTGCGAAAATGACCTGCGGGCTTTATGTGATTGAAGATGATGGGGCATGGAGTATTCTGTTTGCCGCGCCTGGGGGTAGCCGACTGGCTGACGCTTCTCGCGATGGCAAGCGGGTATTAGTCATCCATTGTCCCCAGCGTGGTCAGGTGCATTTGTACGAGGTCGTTCTTGCGACGCGACAAGCGAGGCTGCTGACGCCGCTTGAACCTGAGGCGGAAGTGGTCTTTGCCCACTATTCGGGATGCGGGAAATACATCCATGTGGTCAGCAATCTCGGGGCTGACCGCCATTATCTGGGCACGATTCAGGTCGGTACCGCGCAGCCGGTGCTGCCAACACCGCTGTATGCGAGGGACGACGCGGATCTGAGCTGGTTTGCCCCGCTGGGGCAAGGAACGGCGGCGGTCATGCGCTGGACGTCTGCCCGTTCGGATGCGCTAGAGACGGTCAGCATGGTGGGGCCGGTGCTCAAGTCGCTGGGCTCGCGCGAATTCGCCAGTATCCCGGGCCTGTCTGTCGCAAGCCAGGCGGCACGGATTGCCGTGTGCGCCGAGCGTGCCTCGCGACCGGCCTCCATCGAAGTGAGGGATCTCATGTTACGGGTGCAGGGGCCTGAAAATCCGAATGCCGCCCTTGCTGGTTTCGTGATGCAGGAGCCTGAATTCGTTGAATTCAGTGCCCACGATGGGCTGCTGCTGTCCGGCTGGCTGTACCGTGCGCCGCCGGCGGAGGGCCAGGCGCCGCGGGTCGTGCTGTATTTTCACGGCGGGCCCGAAACGCATGAACGCGCCGAATTCAGACCGCTGTTCCAGACGCTGCTGGCGGCCGGCATTTCCGTGTTTGCACCCAATGTCAGGGGCTCGACTGGACGGGGCCGCCACTTCAGTGAACTCGACAATGGTGCGCTGCGTCGGGATGCGCTTCTGGATATCGGCAATTGTGCCGAGCTGATGCTGGCGCATGAAATTGGCCTGCCGGGCCGACTCGGCATCATGGGGGAATCCTATGGCGGTTATATGACGCTGGCTGGCCTGGCCGCCTTCCCTGAGTACTTTGCCGCCGGAGTCAGCATCTGCGGGATCAGCAATTTCCTGACCTTTTTCGAGCGGACGGCGGTCTACATAAAAGAGATCTCCAGGCGCGAATATGGCGATCCAGACACCGAGCGGGACATGCTGAAAGCGCTGTCGCCCTGCTACCGGTTTGCGTCTGTCGAGGCACCGATTCTGTTCATTCATGGCGAGAACGATGGCAACGTGCCGTATACGGAATCGCTGGAGGCCTTCCGGACCCTGGTCGGGCTCGGCAAGGACGCGGGTCTGTTGAGCTTCCCGGGAGAGGGGCACAGCGTCTCCGGCAAGAAAAACCAGATAACCGAGCGCGACCATACGGTCCGGTGGTTTCTGCAGTTCCTGTAGGCCATGCGACTCTTCCGCGCCGCGGTCCTCGTCCACGATGACACACGACAGTACGGACGTATCGTGCTGGCGCGGCCAGTGAGTTTTGCCTGGCTGACCGGGCTGTTTGTCGCCATCGCCGTGTCGATCGGGCTGTTTCTGGCCGGGTTTTCCACCACGCGCAAGGTTCAGGTCGGCGGGGTGCTGCTGCCGCGCGACGGGTTGATCGGGGTGCTGCCGGCACAGTCCGGCAGGGTCATGGAAGTTCGGGTGCGGGAAGGACAGGAGGTGGCGGAAGGGGATGTGCTGTTCGTGCTGGGCAATGACCGGACCAGCGCTACCCGGGGAGAAGCCGGGGTGGCGATGACCGAGCTGCTGACTGCGCGACGCGACAGTCTGGTCCGGGAACGGCAGTGGCTCGATCGGCAGGCGATGCAGAAGCACACGGCCCTGCGGCGGCGGGTGAGCGAGTTGACGCACGAGCTCCGTCGAATCGATGCGCAGATCGCCTTGCTGCGCCGCCGTGTTGATCTGGCCGGGCAGTCCGTGGCGCGCAGCCGCGAACTGCTGCTGGCCGGTTTCATTTCCGCCGCGGGTGTGCAGGATGCGGAATCGGGATGGATAGACCAGCAGGCCCGGCTCAGTGACTTGCAACGTATCCGCGCGTCTGTGCTGCGCGAGCGGGATACCGTGCGGGCCGATCTGGATGATACGGTCATACAGGCGCGACGCGATGCGGCTGCCGTGCAGCGGCAGGCGGATGGCGTGGAGCAGGACCTGACCGAGAACGAGGCGCGGCGGCGACTGCTGGTGCGTGCGCCACATACCGGCAGGGTCAGCGGCATGACGGCGCAAGCGGGCCAGGTCGTGGCGGCGGAGCAGTCGCTCGCCTGGCTGCTGCCACGGGACTCGCGGCTGGAGGCGGAGCTGTATGCGCCCTCGCATGCGGCAGGCTTCGTCAGACCGGGCATGGTCGTACTGATTCGCTATCAGGCCTATCCCCATCAGAAATTCGGCCAGTTTCGCGGCATGGTGCGCGAGGTCTCGCACAGCCCGATCAGCGGGAGGGCGCCACTGGACCGTGGCGAGCAGGATGAGCCGCGCTATCGCATCCGTGTGACGCTGGCCCGGCAGCACGTGACCGCATATGGCCGGCCGGAAGCGCTGCGGCCGGGCATGAGGCTGGAGGCGAGCCTGTTGCTCGAACGGCGAAAGCTCCATGAATGGGTGCTGGCGCCGCTCTACAGCTTTCATGGGCGGATGTGATGCGCGTGCCGCTTCGGCTCGCCTTCTGGCCGCGCCGGCGCCTTCCCGTGGTGCTGCAGACCGAAGCCGCGGAGTGCGGGCTGGCCTGCCTGGCCATGGTGGCCGGCTTCTGGGGGATGACGCTGGACCTGCTCAGCCTGCGCCGCCGTTTTCCGGTATCCCTGAAGGGCGTCACGCTGAAAGGGTTATTGGCTATGGCTGCAGGGCTGGGTTTTCAGGCGCGTCCCCTGACGCTGGAGATGGCCGGTCTGCCGTACCTGAAGCTGCCGTGCGTGCTGCACTGGAACATGAACCATTTTGTGGTGCTGAAGGCGGTGGGGCGCGGGCAGGCGCGGATCCACGATCCGGCCGTCGGTGAACGCCGGCTGTCCCTGGCTGCAGTTTCCCGGCAGTTCACCGGCGTGGCGCTGGAGCTGGCGCCGGGGTCGGCATTCCGGAAAGTAGAAGCAAAACGGTCGTTTACCCTGCGCTCGCTGATGGGGCGGATAGAGGGACTCGGATGTGGGCTCGGGCAGATGCTGCTGCTGGGGCTGGCGTTGCAGGTGTGCGCGCTGGTGCTGCCGTTCTATCTGCAATGGGTGGTTGACGAGGTGCTGGTCTCGTCGGACCGCGACCTGCTGACCGTGCTGGGCTCGGGCTTTCTGTTGCTGGTACTGCTGCAGACCGCCATTGGCGGGGTCCGCAGCTGGGTGACCACGGTGCTGGCCACCAGCCTCCACTTCCAGTGGCTGGGCAATGCGTTTGCCCACTTGCTGCGTCTACCGCTGCCGTGGTTCGAAAAGCGTCATCTTGGCGACATCGTCTCGCGTTTCAGCTCCATCCAGCACATCCAGCAAAGCCTGACGACGCAGCTCGTGGAAACCCTGCTCGACGGTCTGCTGGTCATCGTCACGCTGGGGATCATGGGGATGTACAGCGCCGGTCTGGCCATGGTGAGCCTGATCGCCGTCGCGCTGTATGTGTTGCTGCGCCTGGTCCTCTTCCGTGCGCTGAGGGATGCCACCGCCGAACAGGTGCTCCATGCGGCCCGGCAAAATACCCATTTCATTGAATCGGCTCGCGGCGTGCAAAGCCTGCGGCTGTTTCATCGTCAGGAAGTGCGTCGCATTGGCTGGATGAATATCCTGGCCGAACAATTCAATGCCGACCTGCGCGTCGCCCGGCTGTCGGTCTCGTGTCAGACCGCCAGCACCTTGCTGTTCGGTGCGGAGCGGGTGGTCGTGGTCTGGCTGGCCGCGCTGGCGGTGATGGACAACCGTTTTTCCGCCGGCATGCTGTTCGCTTTCCTCAGCTACAAGGACCAGTTCAGCCAGCGCATGGCTGCGCTGATCGACACGCTGTTCGAACTGCGCCTGCTGCGCCTTCATGGCGAACGCGTGGCGGATATCGTGCTGACTGAGCCGGAGCCGGAGCGGAACGGGATGGAAACCGACCTGGCCCGGCTGCCGATGACGCTGGAGATCCGTCGTCTGGGGTTTCGCTACGCCGACACTGAGCCTTATGTGCTGAGAAACATCAATCTGCACATTCCCGCCGGTCAATGCCTGGCCATTACCGGTGCCTCGGGCTGCGGCAAGACCACCTTGCTGAAGCTGATTCTGGGTCTGCTTGAGCCCACCGAAGGCGAGATTCTGGTCGGAGGCATTCCGCTCGGACGGTTGGGTCTGAACAATTACCGTCAGCTGCTGGGGACAGTCATGCAGGATGACTCGCTGTTCGCCGGCTCGATTGGCGACAATATCTGCTTTTTCGACCCCCAGCCGGACCCCGGGCGCATCCGGCAATGCGCCGAACGGGCAGCGATCCATGAAGACATCATGGCCATGCCGATGAATTACCACACGCTGGTCGGCGATATCGGAACCGGTCTGTCCGGCGGACAGAAGCAGCGCGTGCTATTGGCTCGGGCCCTGTACAAGCAGCCCAGATTGCTGGTGCTGGATGAGGCGACCAGCCATCTGGACGTGGAAAACGAACGACGGGTCAACACCGCCTTGCGCGGCATCGACATGACCCGCATCCTGGTGGCTCACCGGCCGGAAACCCTCGCCATGGCCGAACGTGTCGTTATTCTCGAATCACCATGAAACATGGCCCCGGCTTTTCGAGCCTGGGGCCATGTCTGTCATGCCTGTCTTGCTGCACCCGGGGGGTCAGCGCATCACCACCGTCTGGACCTTCAGCGCCTGTGCGACTTCGCGGGCGCGGGCCGGGCTGACGAACGGGCCGAGGCGGACCCGGTACAGGCCGTCACGGTCCACGATCTCCAGATCGCCTTCCTGGTTCTCGTCATTGATCATCGCCTGCAGCCGGGTACGCTGCGCTTCGGCATTGGCCTGGCTGCCGAAGGCACCCAGTTGCAGCCAGATACCGGCCGAGTCCATCGACTTGCGGGTCGTGGTGGCGACGGTATCGTTGGCGATGGTCGCCGGACGCGACACCGGCATCAGCGCCGAGGCGAACGGACGGGCATCAGCCGGCTTCGGCAGATCGTTGGCGGCCAGGCGGGTCGTGCTGTTCACCCGGTCGTCCGGCCATACGCGTTCGACGCTGACACTGGCGCTGCCGGTGTCGACGTAGCCGAGCTTGTAGGCGGCCGCATATGACAGGTCGATCAGGCGTCCCTTGTGGAACGGGCCGCGATCATTGATCCGCACCACAACGGTCTTGCCGTTGCGCTTGTTGGTGACGCGGACAAAGCTGGGAATGGGCAGGGTCGGATGCGCGCCGGTCATGGCGAACATGTCGTAGGCTTCACCGGACGAGGTCCGCTTGCCGTGGAACTTCTTGCCGTACCACGAGGCGGTGCCGCTGGCCTGGTACGGTTTGTTGCTGGTGTCCGGTGTGTAGTTGACGCCGAGGGCGGCGTACGGACGGTTGGCCCAGCGATGGTTGGGTTCATCCACCGGAATGGCGTCGGGGATGCTGTCGAGGTTGGCCGGGACCAGGTCGCCGGGACCGTCGTCTAGGTAGTAACCGCCGCCCTTCTTGGCGGGGATGAACTTCTTGCCGGCGTACTTGCCGGCGGAAGCGGTCTTGTTGTTCGGTGCCGACGATGTAGAACAGCCGGCAAATATCAGCGTGCTCAGCAGCGCGAGCCACAGCCATCGTAAAGGCTTCATCGGCACTTTCCTTATGCTGTTGCGCGGGGTGCGCAAGGTTGATGGGAACGGGATGTCGCTAATGCTCTTTCTGTAACCCGAGGACATGAATGGCTTGATAGGCGAGGCCAGCGGCCCGCCACAAGCGTTACTGGACGAACGGCAGGCAAAATGCTGCACTGCAACCCGTCATTGACCCGCCGCCCGCGTCGGGCGGGGACGTGTCAGGCGGCGCCGGAAAATCCGTGCTGCCGCCAGGCTTCGAACACCGTCACCGCGACGGCGTTTGATAGGTTCAGGCTGCGTTGCCCTGCCCGCATGGGCAGTCGCAAGCACCTGTCTTCGGCAAATCCCGCCAGCACCGGATCGGGCAAGCCGCGGGATTCCGGACCAAACACGAACACGTCATCGGCCTCGAGCGCAACGGCATCGGGGCGACGGTTCGCCCTGGTGGTCATGGCAAACATGCGGCGACCGGACAGCGCCTGTCGGCAGGCGTCCCAGTCGCGGTGAACGGTCATTGTCGCGTACTCGTGGTAGTCGAGCCCGGCGCGACGCATGCGGGCATCGTCCAGCGGAAAGCCCAGTGGCTCGACCAGATGCAGCTCGCAACCGGTGTTGGCACAGAGGCGGATGACGTTGCCGGTATTCGGTGGAATTTCCGGCTCAAAGAGGACGACGGCGAACATGTGGAAAAGATTGTGCAAGCGCATCAAGGGCTTGGTCAAGCCAGCCCCCCTGCCGGCACGGCAAAAACGGGGCGCGCGAGGGTCACGGCCGGGTCGTCGGCAATGGATTTTCACCGTTGGCGCCGATTTGGTGGTAGGCGGTTTCCGCAGCGGCCTCGCTGGCGCCCGGCGTGCGCGCCAGCACCCAGCCGTCGACACGGGCGGCACCGGCGCGCAACAAGGCGCGGGTTGCCGCCGACAGGGTCGCACCGCTGGTGACGACGTCGTCGAACAGGGCGAGGACGAGTCCGTCCAGCCGGCCGTTGACGGCGAAGGCTCCGCGAGGATTCCGCCGTCTCGCGGCCAGTGTCAGCCCGGCCTGGGCCGAAGTGTCTCTGATCCGCAACAGTTGCCGGTCGATGACGGGAATCTGCAGCCGGCGGGCAAGCGGACGGACCATTTCCTGGCTCTGGTTGAAGCCTCTTTGCGCCTGTCGGGCCGGGTGCAGGGGCATGGGGATCACCGCATCGACCGGGGCGACCCGTCCGGACAGGCCCTGTACCGCCAGTTCGGCCAGTGCGGCCACGCTGGCAAGGTCATGACCGTATTTGCAGCGGTACAGCAAGGCGTCGAGCGGGAACGCCAGCGTCCAGCCGGCCGTCAGCCGGGCAAAGGCCGGGGGATGGCGCAGGCAGCGCGGGCATGGCAAGGCCGCGGGCGACGGGGCGGCGCAGTGCGGGCAGGCCGGAGACGGCGGCCGCAGCAGCGCGTTCAGGCAGGGGGCGCAGACCGGATTGCGGGCGCTGGCAGCACAAAAGATGCAAATCTGTTCAAAATTTACACAGTTGTTCAGAAAATGGCGCAGCCAGTTTGACAGCGTGATGTGCTTCATCGACGATGACCCCCATTCCGTCAGACAACGACACGAGCAAGTATCCGCCATGAACACACCGTCCCGTCCGCTGGAATTCCAGCAGCCCGCCACGCCGCATCCCCAACTTGAATACTGGAGTGTGTGCAAGGTCGAGGCCCTGTTCGAAACGCCATTCCTCGACCTGGTCCATCGCGCCGCAGAAGTGCACCGTCGCCTGTTCGATCCGCGCGCGATCCAGCTGTCGACCCTGCTGTCGATCAAGACCGGCGGCTGCCCGGAAGACTGCGGCTACTGTCCGCAGTCGGCCCGTTTCGATACCGGTGTGCAGAGCCAGAAGCTGCTGGATGTCGAAGAAGTGCTGGAAAAGGCCCGGCTGGCCAAGGCGCGCGGCGCCAGCCGTTTCTGCATGGGGGCGGCCTGGCGCGGCCCGAAACAGAAGGATGTGGACAAGGTCAGCGAAATCATCAGCGCGGTCAAATCGCTCGGCATGGAAACCTGTGGCACCTTCGGTCTGCTGAAGCCGGGCATGGCCGAACAGCTGAAGGAATCGGGCCTCGACTACTACAACCACAACCTTGATACCTCGCCCGAACACTACGAAGACATCATTCATACCCGCGGCTTCGACGACCGCATGGATACGCTGGGCAAGGTGCGGGGAGCGGGGCTCAAGGTCTGCTGCGGCGGCATCGTCGGCCTGAACGAAACGCGCAAGGAACGCGCCGGCCTGATCGCCAGTCTGGCCAACCTCGATCCGCAGCCGGAGTCGGTGCCGATCAACCAGCTGGTCAAGGTCGAGGGTACGCCGCTGGCCGATGCCGAAGAACTGGACTGGACCGAATTCGTGCGCACCATCGCCGTGGCGCGCATCACCATGCCGACCAGCTTCGTGCGCCTGTCGGCTGGCCGCCAGCAGATGCCGGAAGCGATGCAGGCCATGTGCTTCATGGCCGGGGCCAATTCCATCTTCTATGGTGACAAGCTGCTGACCACCGGCAACCCGGAAGCCGACCACGACGCCGAACTGATGGCCAAGCTGGACCTGTACCCGTACCAGCAGCCGGAAGCTGGCTGCTGACGTGCCGCGTCCTGCCGAACTGGCCGACCGCCTGGCCGACCTCGACGCGCGTTACCGCCGTCGCCGGCGTCCCCGGGTCGACAGCCCGCAGGGGCCGCATATCGTGGTGGATGGCCGAACGTACCTGACGTTCGCCAGCAACGACTATCTGGGCCTGGCCAGTGACGCGCGATTGATCGACGCACTGGCCGACGGGGCGCGCCGCTTTGGCGCCGGCAGCGGATCATCCCATCTGCTGACCGGACACCTGGCGGCGCATGACCGGTTCGAGCGGCACTTTGCCGATTTTGTCGGCCGCGAGGCTGCCCTGCTGTTCTCAAGCGGCTATCAGGCCAATACCGGTGTGGTCGGTGCGCTGGTCGGGCGCGGCGACACGGTGTTTTCCGACCGGCTCGCCCATGCGTCACTGATCGACGGCTGCCGTCTGTCCGGCGCCGAACACGTGCGTTTTCGCCACAATGACCTCGACGGGCTGGAAAGCCGGCTGGCGGCCCATCCCGGCGGCGCGCGGCTGATCGCCGTCGATGCCGTCTACAGCATGGATGGCGATCTGGCGCCGCTGGCCGACCTGCTTGCGCTGGCCGAGCGCTACGATGCGTGGCTGTATGTCGACGATGCACACGGCTTCGGCGTACTCGGTGACGGTGGTCGCGGCAGCCTGGCTGCCGCGGGGCTGGACAGTCCGAATCTGGTGCAACTGGCCACCTTCGGCAAGGCGGCCGGTCTGGCCGGGGCGGCCGTGGCGGGCACGGCCACGGTGATCGACTGGCTGGTCAACAGTGCGCGCACGGCAATTTTCACCACGGCCTGTCCGCCATCGCTGGCCCACGCGCTGACGGTGATGCTCGATGTGGTCGGTCAGGCCGATGAACGCCGTGCCGACCTTGAGGCGCGCATCGTGCAGCTGCGAGAGGGTGCCGCTGCCCGCGGCCTGGCGCTGCTGCCGTCCCGCACCGCGATCCAGCCATTTCCGTGCGGCGACGACGCCGCGGCACTGGCTGCGGCCGCACGGCTGCGGGAACGCGGCATCTGGGTGCCGGCGATCCGCCCGCCGACGGTGCCGGTGGGCAGCGCACGCTTGCGGGTGTCGCTATCCGCCGCACACAGCGCGGCCGATGTCGAGGCGTTGCTGGACGGCTTGAGCTGATCACTGCGAGGGAGAGCGCCGGCGCGGCGCTCTCCACTTCGTCTTATCTGGGCTCAGCGTGGCGTCAGGTCGTCACCAAGGTCGGGCATTTCGTCCGGCCACGGCGTGTCCGGCTCGGGTTCCGGTTCCATGGCGGATGGCGGCATCACTTCCTCGTCGAAGCTCAGGTCCGGCAACTCGAAGGCCGGCGCCGGCGAAGCGGCCGGTGCGGGAACCGGCTCCTGTTCCTGTTCTGCTCCCGCCGCCGGTTCCTCTGGCAGCGACAGTGACGGGGGCGCCTTCGGCGTCAGTTCGACCAGTACCTCGACCAGATCTTCGGCGCCTTCGACCGGTTCGCCACGCTGCACGCTGCCAATCATGTCGACCAGCACGGCAATGATGTCGGCGCCGATTTCCAGTACCGGTTCCGGGTGGAAGCGGCTGGCATCGAGGGCGGCGGCGAAGGCGGCAGCCAGCGAGCCCAGTGCGGTTTCGCCGGCCGCTTCGGCCTCGGCGGCCAGTGCCTGGGCGGCCTGGACCATGTCGTTGTCGATGCCGCCGCCGGCAGAGGCGCGCGAGCGGCCATGGATCAGTTCGGTCAGGTGCGCCTGAGCGGCGACGCCCAGCGCGGCGCGCTCGATGGCCGCGTTGCTCGGTACGTCGGCATCGGTGGGCGCTGCATACAGGTGTGGCACCTCGGCAAGCGAAATCGAGGCTGGAGCGGGAGGTGGCGCCGGAACCGGGTCGGCCGGCGTGGCCGACAGCGATTGCATGTCGGCAGCCAGCTGCTGCAGCTCGCCTTCCGGCAACGGGGTTCCGGCCTGTGGCATCTCGGTCAGCGCGCGCTGATGCGCTTCCAGCGCCTCGATATCGTCCTCCCCCAGTTTCGGCCAGCGCTTCAGACAGTCAGTCAGGTTGTCGAGCGCTTCGGCAACCCGTTCGCCCTCGTCGGCCGCGGGGCCGCAGACCGGCAACTCATCGGCATGCGTCAGCAGCGCGCTGGCCAGCCTGGCCAGCGCCGGGGTGCCGAGGGACGGCAATCCGTCATTCAGGGTGACCAGCGCGTCGCGGAACAGATTGAAGTGCGAGGTGCTGCCATTGGCGATCCGCTGCCAGTTCGACTGCAAGGCGGCGGCCAGTGCGGCGAAGACGGCGGCCTGCGGGTGAGGCTCGATCGACAGCGCCTGGCGCGGTGCGGCAAACGGGGCGCTGGCGATCAGCGGCAGCTCCGGCAGCGGGGCGGGTACAGGTCGCGGCGACTCGGGGATACCGGTTTCCGGCGCGGCGTCGGCGGCCGGGCATTCATCGCCGATCGACAGTTCGGGGATATCGGTGGCTGGCAGTGCATCGCCGATGGACAGTTCGGGGATGGCTGCTGTCGGCGCGTCATCGGTGGGCGGGAGTGCGTCACCGATCGTCAGTTCCGGGATACCGGTTTCCGGCGCGGTGTCGGCGGCCGGGAGTGCATCGCCGACGGACAGTTCGGGAATGTCGGCTGCTGGCGCGGCGCTGGCGGCCGGGAGTGCATCGCCGATGGACAGTTCAGGAATATCGGCGGTCGGCGCAGCGTCGGCGGCCGGGAGTGCATCGCCGATGGACAGTTCGGGAATATCGGCTGCCGGCGCAGCGTCGGTGGGCGGGAGTGCGTCACCGATCGTCAGTTCCGGGATACCGGTTTCCGGCGCGGTGTCGGCGGTCGGGAGTGCATCGCCGATGGACAGCTCGGGAATGTCGGCTGCCGGCGCAGCGTCGGTGGCCGGGAGTGCATCGCCGATGGACAGCTCGGGAATATCGGCTGCCGGCGCAGCGTTGGTGGCCGGGAGTGCATCGCCGATGGACAGCTCGGGAATGTCGGCTGCCGGCGCAGCGTCGGTGGCCGGGAGTGCATCGCCGATGGACAGCTCGGGGATATCGGCGGTCGGCGCGGCATCGGTGGCTGGCAGTGCGTCGCCAATGGACAGTTCGGGGATGGCCGCTGCCGGCTCGTTGATCGGCAATAGCGGGGGAACTTCCATCCGGGTCGGCAGCGCATAGCTGCTGGACGGTGCAACCCAGCGCACCGACTCGAGCCGCTCATGAACCGGCGCGTCTGTCCCTGCATCCGGAACGGCCCAGTCCAGGGACAGGTCGGGGATATCGGCATCGGGCTGTGGAGGAGCGATATCGTCGATGGTCGGGATGGCATCGACCGGGTCCAGCGTCGGGATGGCCGACACCCCGGATGGTGGCGGTATCGCGTCGTCGACAGTCGGGATGGTATCGACCGGGTCCAGCGTCGGGATGGCCGGCCCCCCGGATGGTGGCGGTATCGCGTCGTCGACAGTCGGGATGGCATCGACCGGGTTCAGCGTCGGGATGGCCGGTGCGGCCGGCGCCGGTGCATTCAGGTGGCGGCGCAGGGCCGCGGCCGTTTCGCCACCGCCGGTTACGCTGATGCGCTGCCATAGCGACAGGGCCAGCGCCTCGGGCAGGGTAAAAGTCTGCGTCGCCAGGCTGCGCACCTGCTGCGACAGGGCATTGAGAATTTCGCGCGTGGCCGGCGACCGGTCCTTGCACGATTCCAGCGCGCCTTCGGCCAGCCAGCAGAATTGTCTGGCGACCGGATCGCGCTGCAGGCTACCGAGCACGGCCAGTGTTTCGCGCATCAGATCCATTGCCTGCTGGTGGCCGGTTCGTCCCCACAGCAGCAGGCCGCGTTCGAACTGGTGCTGCTGATCGGCCGCCAGCTGCGCGCGCGATTCGGGCGGCACGTCGAGCGCGATCAGGAAGCGGGGGGCGGGGCGGGACAGGCGTTCGGCTAGCTCGGCGGCATTCATAGGAGGCAGGGTCGTTGCGGCGGCAGTGATGTCGTCGGTCAATTGATCGGTCAATGACAGGGGATATTAAACGAGGTTGCCGACAAACCCTACCGGTGTGCTACCGACGGCTGACTTTGTGGCCGGTTCCGGCATGAGTGGCAAGACGATATTCAGCTTCACAGCGTATGCTTGCCGGATTTTTCCGAAGCCATGCGCCTGCCCGTCAGGTGCGTGGTCGACCCCTGATTTTCACCGGCTCGATATCCTGCCCATGCCCCGTTTGCTGCCTGTCCTGTTGACACTCCTGATTGCCGCCTGCTCCGGTGGTGCCAGGGATGACGGTCCGAAGGGGCCGCCACCGGTGTCGGTTTCGCTGGAAACCGCCCGTATCACGCCGATCGAGCAGCGCGCCCGTGCGCTGGCCGTGGTCGAGGCGATCAATGCGCCCGACGTGGTGGCCGAGGTCGACGGCCGGGTGATTGCCGTGCTGGCCGACGTCGGTCAGTCGGTACATGCCGGTCAGCCGCTGGCGCGGCTGGATTCGGCCGATGCTGCCAGCAAGCGGCTGGCGGCCGAAGCCGATGTCGCCCGGCTGGCCGCGCTGGCCGGGCAGGCGGAGAGCGAATGGCGTCGCGGCCGCGAACTGGCCGGACAGGGCTTCATTTCTGCATCGGCGGTGGACGACCTGGCCGCCAAGGCGCGTGCGGCGCGGGCGCAGCATGCTGCAGCCAGCGCCCAGGCCGCCCAGGCGCGTCGCGATGCCGCGCGGACCACGGTGCTGGCGCCGATCGCCGGTCGCATCGATGCCCGTCTGGTCGGCGTCGGCGACTACGCCACCGCCGGCAAGCCACTGTTTGTGCTCAGCGGCGAACAGGGCGGTCTGCGGCTGCGGCTGGGACTGACCGGGCGCGATCCGCAGGCCATCCGGCCGGGACTGACGGTGCGGGTGTATCGCGACAATGCCGGTCCGCTGGACGTGCAGGTCAGCGATGTGCGCCCGGCAGTCGACAGCAACAGCGGCGCAATCATCGCGCTGGCCGCCCTGCCGGCCGGCAGTGGCCTGACCGCCGGCCAGGCATTGCCGGCAGATCTGGTGCTGGCCCGCCGCGACGCCCTGTCGGTGCCGCAGATTTCGGTGGTCGACCGGCCGGCCGGTCGCGTGGTCTATGTGGCGGCCGGCAGCAAGGTCTCTGCCCATCCGGTCAAAACCGGGATCGAACAGGACGGTCGCATCGAAATTCTCGACGGGCTGAAGGCCGGCGACCGTGTCGTCGCCGATGGCGCCGGTTTCCTGACCGACGGCGCGGCGATCCGCGACAAGTCGGCACGGCCGGAGGCGGCCAGATGAGCGGCGCACGGCGGAGCCCACGATGAAGATTGCCGAACTGTCCATACGCCGCCACGTGCTGGCGTTCATGATGTCGGCCGTGCTGATCCTGTTCGGCGTGGTCGCCTTCGAGCGCATCGGCATCGACCGTTATCCGAATATCGACCAGCCGGTAATCTCGGTCTCGACCCGGCTCGACGGCGCCACGCCGGAAGTGATCGACCAGTCGGTCACCCAGGCGATCGAAAGCGCGGTCAACAGCGTGCCCGGCGTCGACCTGATCGAGTCGACCTCGCAGGCCGGTCGCTCGTCGGTGAAGATCACTTTCAATCTGGACAAGAACGTCGACGTGGCCTTCAACGAGGTCCAGGTCAAGGTCAGCCAGGCACAGCGCCAGCTGCCCGATGCGGCTGACGCGCCGGTGGTGTCGAAGACCGACGCCAATGCCAGCCCGATCATCTGGCTTGGCCTGACCGGCGACCGTACTGCCAAGCAGCTGTACGCGTATGCGGACACGGTCATCAAGAAGCGGCTGGAGACCATCGACGGCGTCGGCGAGGTCATCATCCGCGGACGGGGCGAGCGGGTGATCCGCGTCGACCTCGATCCGGTCAAGCTGGCCGGCTTCGGCCTGTCGCCGATGGATGTGGACGCGGCCGTTTCGCGTGAGCACCGCCAGGCGCCGGGCGGCACGCTGAAGGAAGGCGACCGCGAATACCAGGTCAACCTGAACCTCGAATACACCACCATCGACGAATTGCGCGAACTGGTGGTCGGCTACCGCGGCGCTGCCGCCATCCGGCTGGCCGATGTCGCCGTGGTGGCCGATGGCGAGGGGGACGTGCGCAGCATCACCCGCTTCAACGGCCAGCCGGGGGTGAATATCGGCATCATCCGCGTGACCAACAGCAATATGGTGGCGGTGGCCGATGGCGTGCTGGACAAGGTCGAAAAGGAAATCGTGCCGGCGCTGCCGCCGGGGGTGAAGCTGACCGTGGCGTCGAACGATTCCAGCTTCGTGGTTGAAATGGTCAATGCGCTGGAAGACCACCTGTTCGAGGGCACCCTGCTGGCTGCGCTGGTGGTATGGCTGTTCCTGCGCAATCTGCGTTCGACCCTGATTGTCGCGCTGGCGATTCCGGTGTCGCTGCTGGGCGCGGTCGCGCTGATGTACTTCCTTGGCTACACCTTCAACACCATTACCCTGCTCGGCCTGCTGCTGCTGATCGGCGTGGTGGTCGACGACGCCATTGTGGTGATCGAGAACATCTGGCGGCTGCGCGAGGAAGGCGAGACCGACAGTTTCCGTGCCGCGGCGGAAGGCAGTCAGCAGGTGGTGTTCGCGGTGATTGCCGCCACCTTCAGCCTGGTGGCGATCTTCGCGCCGGTGGTGTTCCTGTCCGGGCTGATCGGCCGGCTGTTCAATTCCTTTGCCGTCGTGGTCGTCGCCGGGGTGATGGTGTCGCTGTTCGTGTCGGTGACGCTGACGCCGATGCTGGCCAGCCGGATGCTGAAGACCATGCCGCATCATGGCCCGCTGTACCGCCGGCTGGAAGCGGCGTTCCAGCGCCTCGAGGACGGCTACCGCGGCATGCTGCGCTGGACGCTGTCCCATCGCGGGCTGGTGCTGGCGGTGGCTGGCGCCAGCGTGGCCGCCAGCGCGCTGATTTTCATGGTAATGAAGACCGAATTCCTGCCGGAAGAGGACGAAGGCCGCTTCCTGGTCAGCATGAAGACGCCGATCGGGGCGTCAATCGACTACACCGACCGCAAGACGGCCGAGCTGGAGAAGATCATCCGCGCCCAGCCCGAAATCGGCAGTTTTCTGTCCATCATCGGCGGCTTTGGCGGCGGGCAGGTCAACCAGACCACCTTCGTCGTGCGCCTGAAACCCAAGGCCGAACGCCAGCGCTCGCAAAGCGAGCTGATGGCGGCGATGCGCAAGGCGTTTACCCAGGTGCCCGGCGTGCGGCCGTCGGTCTTCCCGTTTCCGCGCATCGGTGAAAGCCGGGGCGGCAAGCTGCAGTTTTCCGTGGTGGGGCCGGCGCTGGATGTCGTCAGCCAGTCTGCCGATGCCCTGGCCACCCGGCTGGGCGCCGACAGCCGCATTGGCCGGCTGGACAGCGACGTCGACCTCGACCAGCCGCAGCTGAAGCTGGATATCGACCGCGCCGCTGCCGCCCGGCTGGGCCTGTCGACCCAGTCGATCAGCGATGCGGTCAATCTGCTGACGGCCGGCACCACGCCGGCACGCTTCTCCGACAGTGGCGAGCGCTACGATATCCAGGTGCGGGCGCTGGAATCATCGCTGGACCGGCCCGATACCCTCGGCGCGGTGTTCCTGCGCGGGCAGGACGGCAAGCTGGTGCGGCTGGACAGCGTCGCGCGCATCCGCCATACGCTGGGCCCGACCCAGATCCAGCGCCAGGATCTGCAATATGCGGTCCAGTTGAAGGGCTCGCCGACCGTGGCGCTGGCCGATGCGGTCAAGCTGGTCGATGCCGCTGCCAGGGCACTGCCGCCCGGTTACCGGGTCGAGTATCTCGGCGAGGCGCGCGAGCTGTCGCGCACTGCCGGTCAGCTGGCGTTTACCTTCGGCTTTGCCAGCCTGCTGCTGTACATGATCCTGGCCAGCCAGTTCAACTCCTTCCTGCAGCCGGCGCTGGTGATGCTGGCCGAACCGCTGGCCGTGGTGGGCGGGCTGCTGTTGCTGTGGATTACCGGGCATACGCTGAACGTGTACTCGGTGATCGGTCTGATCCTGCTGATCGGGCTGGTGGCGAAGAACGCCATTTTGCTGATCGACGTGACCAATCAGCAGCGTGCGGCCGGGCTGGCGGTGGACGAGGCCCTGCTGAAAAGCTGCCCGATGCGCCTGCGGCCGGTGCTGATGACCTCGCTGACCGTGATTCTGGCCATGCTGCCGGCCGCGCTCGGTTTTGGCGCTGGCGCCGAGACCAACGGGCCGCTGGCGGTGGCGGTGATCGGCGGCATGATCAGCTCGACGCTGCTGACCCTGTCGGTGATCCCGGCTGCCTATTCACTAGTTGAACAGTGGCATGCCCACCGCCTGCGCGACCGGAGCGGCAACAAGGCATGACGCGGGACGGGTCGCCGCGCGTATCATGCAGCGATGAACCCAGACCTCGTGCCTCCTTTCGCCGGGCTGACGCCCGATTGCCTGCTGACCGCGCTGGAAAGCGTCGGTCTGCAGGTCGACGGCAGCCTGCTGGCGCTTAACAGCTTTGAAAACCGCGTCTACCAGGTCGGTATCGACGACGGCGCACCGCTGATCGCCAAGTTCTACCGTCCCGGACGCTGGAGCGATGCGCAGATTCTGGAGGAGCACGCCTTCGTTGCCGAACTGGCCGAACGCGAGATCCCGGTGGTGCCGGCGCTGCAGATCGGCGGTGCCACGCTGCACCAGCATGACGGCTACCGCTTCTCGGTATTCCCCCGCCGGGGCGGGCGGGCGCCGGAGCTGGACCGGCCGGAAGTCCTGTCCTGGCTGGGGCGGTTTCTCGGTCGCATCCACGCCCAGGGCGCGGTGCGCGATTTCGGGCAGCGGCCGACCATCGATATCGTCAGCTTTGGCGAGACGCCGCTGGCCTGGCTGAAGGAACACCAGGTCATCTCGGGCGATCTGCACGATGCCTATCTCACGGTGGCGGCACAGGCGCTGGACGGCGTGCGCCGGGGCTTCGACCGCGCCGGCGATGTGGGCCGGCTGCGGCTGCATGGCGACTGCCACGCCAGCAACGTGCTGTGGACCGATGCCGGCCCGCACTTCGTCGACTTCGACGACAGCCGCATGGGCCCGGCGGTACAGGACCTGTGGATGCTGCTGTCCGGCGAACGTGACGAGCAGCGGCGGCAGCTGACCGACCTGCTGGTCGGTTACGAGGATTTCTGTGATTTCGACAGCCGCGAACTGCACCTGATCGAACCGCTGCGTACCTTGCGCCTGATCCACTACAGCGCCTGGCTGGCGCAGCGCTGGCACGATCCGGCCTTCCCGGCCGCCTTCCCGTGGTTTGCGTCGCCGCGCTACTGGGAAGAGCGCATCCATGAGCTGCGCGACCAGATCGACGCGATGAGTGCGTCGCCGCTGTGGCAGGGGTGACGACAGCCACGCGGGATGGGCACTGGCGGTGACGGTGGCGTCGGTCCGTTCCTCATAGAGTCGTCAGTCAACGACCTGTATCATGCGCCCATGTCGCTATTCTAGGGCCGGTCCGCGGCTTGCCCGGCGTCCGGCTCCCTATTCCAGAAAGTTTTCATGTCCGCTCCCATTACCGAACTGCTGCAGCGTGCAGCGGATCAGCGATCCGACCTGATCGCGCAGCTGCACGCGCAGGATACCAATGCCTATCGTCTGTTCCATGGCAGTGCCGAGGGCCGTCCCGGTCTGTCGGTCGACCGCTATGGCGACCTGCTGTTGCTGCAAACCTTCCACCATCCGCTGGAAGCCGACGAGCATCAGGCCATTCTCGAGTTCTACCAGACCGCCCAGCCCGGCCTGACAGCGGTCTACAACGATCGCAGCGGCGCCAATTCGCGCGTCGGCAACCGGCTGGACCCGGAAGCGCAGGCGGTGGCGGAGCAGCCGCGCCTCGCGCGTGAACTCGGCATCAGCTATCAGATCCAGGCGCGGCATGCCGGTCAGGATCCGTGGCTGTTCCTCGACCTGCGTGCCGGCCGGCGCCGGGTGATGGAGCTGGCCGAAGGCAAATCGGTGCTGAACCTGTTTGCCTATACCTGCGGTGTCGGCATTGCCGCCGCCAGGGCCGGGGCGGCATTTGTCATGAACGTCGATTTTGCCGAATCCAGCCTGGCGATCGGCCGCGCCAACGCCAAGCTGAATGACCTGCCGCACCGTCCGCGTTTCGTGCAGAGCGACGTGTTCGCCGCCGTGCGCCAGCTGTCCGGCATCGGCCAGCCGGAACGGGTGCGCGGCAAGCGCATGCCGCCGTTCCCGACGCTGGAACCGCGCCAGTTCGATCTGGTGTTTCTTGATCCGCCGCGCTATGCAAAGAGCCCGTTCGGCGTGGTCGACCTGGTCAATGACTATGCGGCGCTGTTCAAGCCGGCACTGCTGACCACCGCCCCGGGCGGCACGCTGATCTGCTGCAACAATGTGGCCCAGGTCGATCGCGACACCTGGCTGGCGCAACTGACGCGCAGCGCGGCCAAGGCCGGCCGTCCGGTCCATGATGTCGAGTGGATCGTGCCGGAGGCCGATTTCCCGAGCTACGACGGTCAGGCACCGCTGAAGATGGCGCTGCTGCACGTCTGAAGACTGCTCCGTAGATGGGCACCGACGGTCTCCGTGGCGTCGGTGCACGCCTGACTGACAGGCGTCTGCCGTGGACACGGCAGTCTGCCTGTTTGAATCCTGCCTCTCCCGTCCCCGCCGTCGCGGGGAAACCTCGCTTCGCTCGTCCGTTCGCTGTGGACGGGCAGTCTGACGCCGCAGGCCATTCTGGCTGCGGCGTTTTTCATGGCTGGCTGTGAGCGGATTAAGGCGGGATTAAATAAATGCAATAGTAGTTCAGAATTTTTGAACAATGTGTTCGATCATTTGCGCTATCTGTTTCGGTTGCTGATAACTATTATTCAGCCATGGACTGAACACCGCAGTAAAACAAGCCGCGCAGTTCAAATGGATTGTGAGAGCAATCACATCGACATACAGAATTCAATATTGAGGCATCATCATGAAAAAAATCATTCTTCCGCTGATTTCCCTGAGTCTGCTGGCCGGCGCTGCTTTTGCTGGCGGTGAAGGCATGAATAATCTGCAACGCATGCGCATGGAGAAGGAACAGGCTACCCAGGCAGCGCCGGCCAAATCGGCAGAACAGATTCAGGCTGCCAATGATTATGCGGAAAAAGTGATCAAGGCGAATCCGCACGATTATCAACGTCATTGATTTACCCGGTTTAATTAAAAAAAGCCACTGTATTAACAGTGGCTTTTTCTGTTTCCGAATCTCGCCGGAAAATCCGGCGGCGGGGTCTGGCTGGCTAGGTGTTCGCCACTTTTTCCGGCTCAAAATAGTCCACAAGGTTCTTGAGTTCGCCGGCGGTGCGCTTGAGCTCCTCCGAGGCCAGCCAGGCACGCTGCGCCTCGCCCCGGTTCTCGACGATCAGTTCGGCCACCTGGCGCATGGCGCCGGCCACCTCGTCGGCGCCAAAGGCCGCCAGGCGGGTTGCCGTGGCCAGCTCGCGGGTTTCGCCCACCAGCGTCTGACCGATGCCACTGGCGTCGAATTCGCCGGCCAGATTCAGCAGTCGCTCGGCCCGTTCGCTGAGGTCGCTGGTCTCCGCCACCGCGTCGTCCAGCGAGCGGACTGCCGAATAGACGCGGTCATGCTGCTCTTCCGAGTGCTCGGTGACCTCGTACAGCGCAATGTTCAATGTGGCGCAGTGCTGGTGGATGCGCCGGGCGGCCAGGGCAATCTCGTCGATCATCACCTTCAGGTGCAGCTGCATCACGGCCGCGGCATGGTTCAACTGGCCGCTCTCCCCGGTGCCGGACAGGTCGATCTCGCCCTGCAGGTCGCCCTGGGCAATGCGGTTCAGCCGGCGGATGGACGCATTGAGCGGGTCGACGATGCCGCGGATGAACATATGGCCGACCAGCGCGACCACCGCCAGCCCGAACAGGATGCCGCCGATGGCAAAATTGCGGATGCGGTTGTTGCGCGCCAGCGTGTCCTCGTATTCCTGCCGGGCCGCGGTGATCAGCGAATTGCGCAGGTCCACGGCCGCCGTGGTGGCCGCCTGCTCCAGCGGCAGCACGCGCTGGCTGACCAGCTGGTCGACCCGCTGCGGGTCGTCACGTGCCGCGGCCTGTTCCACCGGCAGCAGCCCGTCACTGGTGTAACGGTTCAGCGCTTCGGTCAGCAGGTACATCTGCCGGGTGACCTGATCGGCCGCGCCGGTCAGCTGGCCGAGCAGCGAGTTGATTTCGTCGCGGTTGGCGCGCAGCTTCGCCACCTGGCTGTCCAGCGCCGTGAGCTGGCTGTCCTGGCCGGCCTGGCTGCCTTCCTGCCGGGCCAGGCGGATTTCGAGCATGGTGGCGCGGCTTTCGCTGAGCCGGGTTTCGATCTTGCCGATGGTGGCCACCGGTTCCAGCTGCGCGTGGTACAGCCGGGAGAATGCATCGTCAGCCAGTTTGAGCCCGCCGATGCCCAGCGCACCGCCGGCCAGCATCAGGAAGGCCACGAACAGGCTGCCGGCGCGCATGCCATTGCGGATGCCGAGCCAGGCCGGCGGACGCGGGCGCCGCCGGACGGTGCCGGCCGCCATGTCGCGGTACAGCGCTTCCGCGGCTTCGATGGCGGCGGGCGTGGCGTGCTTGCGCACCGACATGTAACCGATGACCTGGTCGTGGCGCTTGACCGGCACGACGCAGGCGTCGACCCAGTAGTAGCCGCCGTCCTTGCAGCGGTTCTTGACGATGCCGCGCCATGGTTGACCGCGTTTCAGCGTGCTCCACATGTCCTCGAAAGCGGCCGGCGGCATGTCCGGGTGGCGGACGATGTTGTGGTTCTGGTGCAGCAGCTCGTCGAGCGGATAACCGCTGACCTCGACGAACGCGTCGTTGGCATAGGTGATGGCGCCCTTGAGGTCGGTCTTGGAAACCAGGGTTACGCCGGGAGGGATGTCGGTTTGCCGGGAGGTAACGGGCAGGTTCTGCTTCATGACTTGGGCTTTCTTATGATTTCATCCACAGGCGCTTGAGCACCAGCGCGGCGGAACGGCATTCCTCGACGCGCAGCGAGCCGGTAATGCCATGGGCGGGGTCGGTCGAATCGCGACGCTGCGGGCGCAGGATCGGCATGCCGCTGCTGTCGTACAGACTCCACAGGTCCATCGGTTCATTCTGCTTCTGCCGCGAACGCACCACGGCGAATTCGCCGTTCGCCAGTCGTGCCAGCGTGCCGGGCGGGTGCATGGTCAGGGTCTTGATCGACAGCTGCACCAGCGGATCGTCATACAGTCGGGCGCGCTCGAGGAACAGGGATTTCAGTGCATCGCGCGGGAACTGTCCGACCCGGTTCGGCCGCGGCGTCACCATGGCCGCATAGGAGTCGGCAATGGCCAGCAGGCGGGCGCCGGGCAGGATGGCGTCGCCGCTCAGGGCGCGCGGATAACCGGAACCGTCGGTCCGCTCGTGGTGCTGGCGGACCAGTTCGAGCCACAGCGGATCGGTCACGCCCATCGTGGCCAGCAGGGCGGCCGAGCGTTCGGGGTGGCTGCGTACCAGCGCGGCCTGCTCCGGCGTCAGCGCCCCGGCCTGCTGGTCGAGCTGCGTCTGGACCGGCAGCAGGGCCAGGTCGCGCGTCAGTGCTGCACAGGCCAGCGACAGGCGGGTCGATTCATCCAGTGCCATTTCGCGCGCGGCCACTTCGACCAGCGTGGCGCCAAGCAGCTGCTGGATTACCAGATACGGGTGCTGGCGATCCAGGTGCAGGGCGGCCAGCAGGGCGTCGGCGTCTTCGCTGCAGGCGTCGATGATGCCGCGCGCCAGGGCAAGGACGACCTGCCGCAGCTCGGCCTGCAGCGAGGCGGCCAGCAGGTGGGCATGCAGGCGCTTCAGTGTCAGCGCCAGGGTGTCGGCCCGGGCGAAGACCGGGTCTGCAGCCGGGGGCGGCACGACGTAATCGGGAAGGGTGGGAACCGGCTGCCCGGGGTTGTCGGCTGGCGGATCGGGCGCATAGGCACCGCGCGCCAGCAACGAGTCGATATGGCGCGGGATGCTCAGCACATAGCCCTCGCGCAGCAACAGGTTGCCATTCTCGTCATACAACGGCCAAGGCAGAGGCTCGTTCAGGACCAAATCGCTTTGGCGGATGCGTCGCATGGTGGATTGTCAGCCAATGGATCATGTGAAGGACGCTTCTTATGACATTCAATTCTTTTGATGACGATAAAATTTGTGGAGCACTTTGATCTGCATCAAGCACATTGGCATGGTCCCCGCTGCCAATCAGGTTTTCCCCTGCGGCAAACTGTCCGCGGCCGGTGCTGGCACCGGATTCGGTCGCAAGAAACGGGGCGCTTGCGATCGAATTCGCCGCTACAGTGGACACTGTCCCCCGTGCCGCCGGACCTGTCATGACCCTTGACCCACTTACCGATCTTCCGCGCATCGACGGCGATGATGCCCGCTGGGCGGCGGTGCAGGCCCGTGATGCCCGTGCCGATGGCCAGTTCGTCTATGCCGTCACCACCACCGGGGTTTACTGCCGGCCCAGTGCCTCGGCGCGGCTGCCGAAGCGCGAGCATGTCGTGTTCTTTGCCACCGCACAGGATGCCGAGGCGGCCGGCTACCGTCCGAGCCGCCGCCTTTCCGCCGACCAGAGCGCGGCCGCCGCCCGCCGCGCCACGCTGGTGGCCGGGGCCTGCCGGCTGATTGAAGCGGCGGAGACACCGCCGGTGCTGGCCGACATTGCCGCCCGGCTGGGCATCAGTCCGTTCCACTTCCACCGGCTGTTCAAGGCCGAAACCGGGCTGACACCCAAGGCCTATGCGAATGCGTTCCGCGCCCGTCGGCTGCGGGCGGAACTGGGCGGGGCGGCCTCGGTCACGGCCGCCGCCCATGAAGCCGGCTTCAACGCCAGCAGCCGTTTCTATGACTCCTCGGCAGGCCTGCTCGGCATGCGGCCCCGCGACTACCGCGACGGTGGCCGGCACGCCGAAATCCGCTTTGCCGTCGGCCAGTGCTCGCTGGGGGCGATTCTGGTGGCGCAAAGCCAGCGCGGGTTGTGCGCGATCCTGCTCGGCGATGACCCGGACCGGCTGCTGCGCGAATTGCAGGACCGGTTTCCCCGCGCCACGCTGATCGGCGGCGATGCCGGCTTCGAGCGGCTGGTGGCCGAGGTGGTCGGTTTTGTCGAGGCGCCGGCGCTGGGCCTGAATCTGCCGCTGGACGTGCGCGGCACCGCTTTCCAGGAACGGGTGTGGCTGGCGCTGCGCGACATTCCGCCGGGCACGACGGTCAGCTATGGCGACATCGCCGCGCGCATCGGCGCGCCGAAGGCGGTTCGCGCCGTGGCTCAGGCCTGCGGTGCCAACTGCCTGGCGGTGGCCATCCCCTGTCACCGCGTGGTGCGCCGCGACGGCGATATCTCCGGCTATCGCTGGGGCGTCGAGCGCAAGCGCGAACTGCTGCGGCGCGAAGCGGGCGGCTGACCTGCCCCGGGCCTCATGGCGACGGACCGGTCCTGGCCGAGACCGCCACTGCAGCGGTATTGCCGGGCCGCCAACAGCAATTGGCTTCGACCGCGGAAAACGGATCAGACCTGATTATGGTGCCATTCACCCGGGCCTCGGTATCAGCGCAGGTTCCGGGCATTCCATATGCGATTTTTACAGGTTTGCCTGAAATCAATTTCCCGGTTCTATATCAAAATCCCTACTCTCCCGGTTCGTGCTTGGAATGGTTGGCTGTGCTTGCGATTACCGTTTTTAAAAGCAGTAATCGAACCGCAAAAGCGACAGAGTATGAAGCCTGAAATCCATAGCATCCGATAAGGCATGCATGCATGCCGTGCCTTGATTAGGAGCTTAACATGGGCGCAAATTTCATCAATATATTGGCGGGTGTCATTTCAATCGGTCTGTTTGCCTATCTGTTTTTTGCGCTGGTAAAGGCAGAAAAGTTCTGAATGGCGGACCCTGAAAACCTATCAACTACTCCTGGGTGACGTATATGGGTGACTTAGTTTTCGTGGCCGTGACGCTTGTGTTTTTCGCATTCGTTGCCGGTTTCATTATCAGCCTTGAAAAAATATGATGGGTACCAGCATGGTTGGCGATATTACTCAATTCGTCGTTATCCTTGCGATCATGACCGGCCTGGTCGTGGTGCTCGGGAAATGGATAACGCATCTTTTCACCAGTCCGGCACACAATATTCTCGAACGGGGGACCTACCGGCTGCTCGGAGTGAACCCGGAAGAGAAAATGTCCTGGAAGCGCTATGGCATGGTTCTGGTGCTCAGCAACGCGGCAATGATGTTGCTGGGTTATCTCATTTTGCGCGTGCAGGATTTCCTGCCCGGCGACCTGCTTGCACGAGCCGCGCAGACACCGGATCTGGCCTTCAACACGGCAGCCTCCTTCACGACCAATACCAACTGGCAGGCCTATTCGGGTGAATCGAGTCTCTCGAACTTTTCGCAGATGGCCGCCATTACGTTCCTGATGTCGATCAGCGCCACCACCGGCCTGGCCGCGGCGGGCGGGTTCATGCGCGGCCTCAGCCGCAAGAGCACGACGGATATCGGCAACTACTGGGTCGACTTCACCCGTTCGCTCTATCGGCTGCTGCTGCCAGCCAGTTTCGTGATGGCGCTGGTCTATGTGTGGCAGGGCATGCCGCAGACGCTGAGCGCCGATGCGGTCGCGACCACGCTGGAGGGCGTCAGGCAGCAGATCATTCTGGGCCCGGTAGCCAGCTTCGAGACCATCAAGCATATCGGCACCAATGGCGGTGGCTTCTTCGGCATGAATGCCGCGCATCCGTTCGAGAACCCGACGCCGCTGACCAATACCCTGCACATGCTCAGCATGCTGCTGATTCCGTCGGCGCTGACCTATGCCTTTGGCTCGATGATTCTGCGCCGGCGCCAGGGGTGGACCTTTTTCGCCGCTTTCCTGGTGATGTTCCTCGGATTTCTGACCCTGATCTACAGCGCTGAGCAGGCAGGCAATCCGCTGCTGACACCGATGGGGGTCGATCAGACCCAGAGTGCGACATCGGGTGGCGGCAATATGGAAGGCAAGGAAGTGCGTTTCGGCATTGCCCAGACCAGCATGTTCGCCACCGTCACCACGGCGGCCACGACCGGTTCGGTGAATTCGATGCACTCTTCGCTGACGCCGCTGGGAGGCCTGGTTCCGATTGCCCAGATGATGTTGAACAACGTGTTCGGTGGTATCGGGGTGGGCTTCATCAATCTCATCACCTACGCGATCCTGACGGTCTTTCTGGTGGGCATGATGATCGGGCGCACGCCCGAGTTTCTCGGCAAGAAAATCGAAGCGCGGGAGATGAAGTACGTGATGCTGGCCATTCTCGCGCACCCGCTCAGCATTCTGGGCTTCACCGCGATCGCCTGCCTCATGCCGTCCACGCTGGACAGCCTCTCCAATATGGGGCCGCACGGCTTCAGCGAAGTGCTTTACGCCTACACCTCGGGCACGGCCAACAACGGTTCCGCCTTTGCCGGCCTCAATGCCAATACGCCGTTCTTCAATACGACGATCGGTCTTGCCATGCTGGCGGGCCGCTATCTGACCCTGCTGCCGATGCTTGCCGTGGCAGGCGTGATCGCTGCCAGGAAAGCCGTTCCCGAAGGTCCCGGCACGCTTTCGACGGCGACGCCGCTGTTCGCCGGCCTGCTGGTGTTCATTGTCATCGTCGTCGGCGGGCTGACCTTCCTGCCAGCGCTCGCCCTCGGTCCTATCGTCGAGCACCTGATGATGCTCTCTGGCGCGACATTCTGAGGACTGATCCCATGCATAACGCAAAAACCATCGTCAAAACAACGAATCCGGCGTTGCTGCCGCCGTTCAAGGGCATCGCCCGGCCGGTGATCGTCTCTGCCGTGTTCTTCATGCTGCTGACCGGCATCGGCTATCCGCTGGCCACGACCGGGGTCGCCAACCTTCTGTTTCCCGACCAGGCGCAAGGCAGCCTGATCGTGAATGACGGCAAGGTGGTGGGGTCGCGCCAGATCGGCCAGCATTTCACCAGGATGGAGTACTTCCACAGCCGGCCGAGTGCGACGGTGGGCGCCGACCCGGCCGATCCGTCCAGAACCATCGACCAGCCCTACAACGCCGCAGCGAGTGGCGCGAGCAACCAGGGGGCGATCAGCAAGAAGCTGCTCGCGGCCGTTGACGAGCGCACCAGGACCTACCGGGCAGTGAATGGACTGGCGACTGACGTTGCCGTTCCGGTCGATGCCGTAACGGCCTCGGCTTCCGGTCTCGATCCCCACGTCTCGGTCGCCAATGCGCGGCTGCAGGCGCCGCGCGTCGCCAGGGCGCGTGGCCTCCCGATCGGGCAGGTCCTTCGACTCGTGGATCAGCATACCCATGCGCGCCAGCTCGGTCTGCTTGGCGATCCGCGCGTCAATGTCCTGGAACTCAACCTCGCGCTCGACGCGGCCGCTCCGGCCCGGCCCGCCGCGCAATAAGACAGGGGTGTCAGCATGTCCTCCACAGATACAAGCTTGCCGCAAGGCGAATTCACGGGCAGCACTTTCAGGCCCGTCTCCCGGGTTGCGGTGATCGGCGAGGCGTTCTGCAAGCTGTCGCCGCGCGTGCAGCTCAGAAACCCGGTGATGTTTGTCGTCTATCTCGGCAGCATCGTGACCACGCTGCTCGGCATTCAGGCGCTGGGCGGCGACGGGGAGGCGCCGGCGGGGTTCATCTTCGCCATCGCCGCCTGGCTCTGGTTTACGGTGCTGTTCGCCAACGCCGCCGAAGCGCTGGCCGAAGGGCGCGGCAAAGCCCAGGCCGACGCATTGCGTTCCACCCGCAAGCGGGTGGTCGCCCAGGTGCTCAAGGAGCCCCGGCGCGACAGCCAGTCCTGGCCGGTACCCAGTGATGAACTGGCCGTTGGCGCCTTTGTGCGCGTCGAGGCGGGCGAGATCATCCCCGCCGACGGTGAAGTGCTGCAGGGGGCGGCATCGGTCGACGAGTCGGCGATCACTGGCGAATCGGCGCCGGTCATTCGCGAGTCCGGCGGCGATTTCTGCTCGGTCACGGGCGGCACCCGCGTGCTGTCCGACTGGATCGTCATGCGGGTCACGGCCAGACCGGGCGAAGCCTTCCTCGACCGCATGATCGCCATGGTCGAAGGCGCCAAGCGGGGCAAGACGCCCAACGAGATCGCGCTCAACATCCTGCTTGTCGCCCTGACCCTGATCTTTCTGCTGGTCTGCGTGACGCTCCTGCCGTTTTCCAGCTTCGGCGCGATCGTCAACGGCGCGGGGTCTCCGGTGACCATCACGGTGCTGATCGCCTTGCTCATCTGCCTCATTCCGACCACCATCGGCGCCCTGCTGTCGGCGGTCGGTGTCGCCGGCATGAGCCGCATGATGAAGGCGAACGTGCTCGCCACGTCCGGCCGCGCGATCGAGGCGGCTGGTGACGTCGACGTGCTGCTGCTCGACAAGACGGGCACCATCACGCTCGGCAATCGCGAGGCCTCGGCCTTTATCCCGGCGCCCGGCGTGACCGAACAGGCGCTGGCCGATGCCGCACAGCTTGCCTCACTGGCCGACGAGACGCCTGAGGGCCGCTCCATCGTTATCCTGGCCAAGCAGAAATTCAATCTGCGCGGCCGTGAAGTGCAGGGGGCGGAAACGATTGCCTTCAGCGCCCATACCCGCATGAGCGGCATCAATATCGACGATCACCAGATCCGCAAGGGAGCGGCGAGCGCGATCCGCACTCATGTCGAATCGCTGGGCGGCATCTTCCCGCCGGAGCTCGCCAAGCTTGTCGATGAGGTTGCCAGACGTGGCAGCACCCCCCTGGTCGTCTCGGACGGCAGCAAGGTGCTGGGCATCGTTGAACTGAAGGACATCGTCAAGGGCGGCATCAAGGAGCGCTTCGCCGAGCTGCGTGCCATGGGCATCAGGACGGTGATGATCACGGGTGACAACAAGCTCACCGCGGCGGCCATTGCCGCCGAGGCAGGGGTCGACGACTACCTGGCGGAGGCCACACCCGAGGACAAGCTGCGGCTGATCCGCAAGTACCAGGAGGAAGGCCGGCTGGTCGCCATGACGGGTGACGGTACCAATGATGCGCCAGCGCTGGCGCAAGCGGATGTCGCCGTCGCCATGAACAGCGGCACCCAGGCTGCCAAGGAAGCCGGCAACATGGTGGACCTCGACAGCAATCCTACCAAGCTGCTGCGTGTCGTCGAAGTCGGCAAGCAAATGATCATGACACGCGGTGCGCTGACGACCTTCAGTGTCGCCAACGATCTCGCCAAGTACTTTGCCATCATCCCTGCCGCGTTTGTCGCCACCTATCCGGCGCTGGGGGCGTTGAACATCATGCATCTGCACAGCCCGGGCTCGGCGATCCTGTCCGCGGTGATCTTCAATGCCCTGATCATCGTCGTGCTGATTCCCCTCGCCCTGCGTGGCGTGAAGTACCGGGCGGAGCCGGCAAGCCGCCTGCTGACGCGGAACCTGCTCATCTATGGCCTGGGCGGACTGATTGCGCCGTTTATCGGCATCAAGCTGATCGACCTCATGCTGACGCCCTTCTTCTGATCCCGGTGCGATAGCGGCATGAACCCTGCGGAAAGGAAAACGGAATAGATGATGACCGAGGACCGCCCGGACCCCGACGCACTCCTGCAGGTCATTGGCGACGACCCGCACCGTCCTCGTCGAGGCCAGCTGAAGATCTTCTTCGGCGCCTGCGCGGGGGTGGGCAAGACATACGCCATGCTCCAGGCTGCGCACCAGCTCCGGGCCGAAGGCACGGCGGTGGCGATCGGCATCGTTGAGACGCACGGGCGGGAGGAGACGCTGGCACTCACGCAAGGCCTCCCCATGCTGCCGCGGCGGGAGATTCAGACGAATGGCCGGCTGGCGACGGAATTCGATCTGGACGGTGCGCTGACGGCCGGCTATCAGTTGCTGGTGGTCGACGAACTCGCCCACTCCAACCTGGCCGGCAGTCGCCACGCCAAACGCTGGCAGGATGTCGAGGAGCTGCTGGACGCGGGCATTGACGTCTACACGGCCTTGAACGTGCAGCACCTCGACAGCCTGAACGACGTTGTCGGCGGGATCGTGGGCATACGGGTCCGGGAAACCGTGCCCGACCGGATTTTCGACCGCGCCGCAGACGTGGTGCTGGTCGATCTTCCCCCGGACGACCTCCTGGCGCGCCTGAGTGCCGGAAAGGTGTATCTGCCGCCCTCCGCCATGCAGGCGCGTCAGCATTTTTTCCGTCGCGGCAATCTGATTGCCCTGCGCGAGCTTGCCCTGCGCCGAGTGGCGGACCGGGTCAACGCGGATGTCCGGGTGTACCGGATCTCGCATGCGATCCGCACAGTCTGGCCTACCCGGGAACTGCTGATGGTGTGCGTGAGCGCCGACAGCGCCCAGGAAGCGCTGATCCGGGAAGGGGCAAGGCTTGCCCAGCAGCTTCAGACCCAATGGGTCGTTCTGCATGTGGACCCGCCCCATGAGAGCGGCGACCCCAAGGCACAGGCCGCACTGCTGCGTCTGGCAGCCTGTGCGCAGCATGCCGGCGCCGATTTCGTGAATATCGCGGGACAGGATGTGGCGCATGCGATCCTGAGCTACGCCAGACAGCGCAACGCGACCAAGCTCATCATGGGCAATACGGCGGCACGGTCTTTCCTGCCGTTTCAGTCGCGGCTGGCGGAACGCATCGCCCGAACCAACCCCGAGATGGGCCTGGTCCTGCTGCGCATCGACGCGGCGCAGCGGCCGATCCGGCGCTGGGAGCTGGAAAAGCCGGCAGGGCATGTCAAGGCGCTGTCGATTGCGACGCTGGCCTGCATCCTGATCGTGGCGGTCGCCAGTCAGCTGCTGCGGTTTTTCGATCTCTCGAACGTGGTCATGCTGTTTCTGATCACGGTGGTGTTCACCTCCCTGCGGCTGGGGCGTCTTGCCGGGGTATGGGTCTCCCTGCTGTCGGTCGCATTTTTCGACTTCTTCTTTGTCGAGCCCCGCTTCTCTTTTGCCGTTACCGACACGCAGTACGTATTCACTCTCGGACTGATGCTGGCGGTGGCGATCATCATCGGCCAGCTTGCTGCCAGGCTGCAGCGGGAGGCGAAGGGGGCGCGGGAAGGCGAACGGCGCGCTTCGGCACTGGTGCGCGTGACGCGTGACCTTGCCGGCGCCATCGCGGTCGAGCAGGTCGTGGAGGTTTGCCGGGAGACGGTCGAGCCGCTTTTCGGGACGCAGGTGGTCCTGATCCTGCCCGACAGCGACGGCCAGCTCGTCGCGACCCGTCATGCGGACTTCGTCGAGCTGTCGGTCGCCCAGTGGGCATTCGATCACGCCGAGGAGGCCGGACACGGTACGCAGACACTGAATGGCGCACTGGCGCTGTATCTGCCGCTGGAAGGGCCGATGGCGCCGCGGGGCGTGCTCGCCGTGGAACCCGGTGACACGCTGTTGTCGGGCACGCCCGACAGCAGGCGGCTGCTGGATGCCTGCTGTTTTGCCATCGCCCAGGCGCTGGAGCGCATCCACTTCGTTGACATTGCCCAGGACACCATCGTCCGCATGGAGGGCGAGAAGATGCGAAACACGCTGCTGTCCGCCGTTTCACATGACCTCAAGACCCCCCTCACCGCGATTCGCGGGCTGGCCGAGACCCTGGAACATCCGGGGGGACTGGCGGAGTCCGAACGAACGGACATCGCCAGATCCATCCGCATCGAGTCGGACGAGTTGCGACGGCTGGTCTCCAATCTGCTGGATCTTGCGCGCATACAGAGCGAAGGGGTCAGACTGCACAGGGAATGGCATGCGCTCAGCGAGATCGTGGGCTGTGCGCTGGCACGATGCACCACGGCGCTGCAGCCCCGGACGCTGGTGACCGACCTGCCGCCCGACCTGCCGCTGGTGGAGCTCGATGCCGTACTCATGGAGCGCGTGCTCGCCAACCTTCTGGACAATGCCGCAAAGTACACGCCGCCAGACAGCACGATCAGGATCCGGGGCCTGTATTCCGGCGACTCGATGTACCTGCTGGTCTCCGACGATGGCCCCGGACTGCCGGCCGGTGATCCCGAGCGGCTGTTCGAGTCTTTTACCCGCGGGCAGAAAGAGTCTTCCATCGCCGGCGTCGGCCTGGGCCTTGGGCTGTGCCGCACGATCATCGCTGCGCATGGGGGCAGCATCAGCGCAAAGCCGCGCAAGCCGCATGGCGTCACTTTCGAAATCCGCCTGCCGTTGCGCATTCCGCCCGCGGTCGACAGCGATGAGGTCAATGCATGAGCAAGCCGAAGATACTGATTGTCGAGGACGAAGCGAATATCCGGCGCTTTGTCCGGATTGCGCTGGAGCAGGAGGGAATGAGCGTTTTCGAGGTGCCCTCGGGGGCGCAGGCCCGGATGGACGCCGTGACGCGCAGGCCCGATCTGATCATCGTGGACCTTGGTCTTCCGGACGGGGACGGAAAGGACCTGATCCGCGAGTTGAGGAACTGGGTTTTTTCTCCCATCCTCGTGCTTTCGGCCCGGGAGCGCGAAGACGAAAAGGTAGAGGCGCTCAATGCCGGTGCGGACGACTATCTTGTCAAACCGTTTGGCGTGCCGGAGCTGGTCGCGCGGATTCGCGCGCTGTTGCGCCGTTCGCAGGTCGTGTCCAATACCGATGTGGCCTCGTCGCGCATCCGGTTCGGCAATGTCGCGGTCGATCTCGCCACCCATGAAGTGATTCGCGATGGCAAACCGGTGCATCTGACGCCCATCGAGTTCCGCTTGCTGACGTCGCTGATACGCGGGCATGGCAAAGTGCTGACCCACAAGCAGCTTCTGCGCGACACCTGGGGCGCGCCGTATACCAACCGTCCCCACTACCTCCGCGTTTACATGATGCAGCTGCGGCAAAAGCTTGAAAACGATCTCTCCCAGCCAGAATTCCTGCTTACCGAACTGCAGGTCGGCTACCGGCTGTCCGGCATGACGATCGAAGGCGAAATCCCGGCGAACGCCCCCGGCTCCAGTCCATGGCCCCCCGGACTTCCGCCGTAAGCACGGGCTCCGCGCCGGGCGGGTCCTTGCCTGCGCATGCTCAAGACACACCGGTCACCGGCCCGTACAATCCGCGCCATGTCCGATCTTCCCTACCTGGCCGGCTATGCACCGGCCCTGCTTGAGCGCGTGCGCGACCTGCGTGATGGCGGCAAGCTGCGCGCCTGGGTCGAGCAGCGTCACCCCGACCGGCACGCGGTGCAGACCGACAAGGCGCTGTACCAGTACGTCGATGCGCTGCGCCAGCGCCATATGCGCAATGCGCCGCTGCTGTCCCGGGTCCAGTTCGACAGCCAGCAGCACCCGATGCGCGGCACGCTGGGCACCCATACCTTCGTGTCGCGCACCCAGGGTGGCAAGCTGAAGGCCAAGCACGAAATCCGCATTGCCGCGCTGTTCCGTGATGCGCCGGCGGCCTTTCTGCAGATGATTGTCGTGCACGAGCTGGCGCACATGAAGGAGAAGGACCACAACAAGGCCTTCTACCAGCTGTGCTGCCATATGGAGCCTGACTACCACCAGCTGGAATTCGACATGCGGGTGTGGCTGACCGTGCGCGAGGGCTGAGCGGGCTCAGTCGCCCTGCAGGAAGCCGGCAATGCGCCGGTAGACGGCGGCGCATTCATCGGCGACCAGGTTCTCCAGGTTCAGGAACGCATGCACCATGTCGTCGAAGTGCAGCCGTTCGCAGACAATGCCGGCCTGTTGCAGCCGCGCCTGGTAGGCGATGGCTTCGTCGCGCAGCGGGTCGAAGCCGGCGCTGACGATCAGCGTGCGCGGCAGGCGCTCGATAAATGGCGCGTGCAGTGGCGAGGCGTCGCGGCGGTTCTCGCTGTGCTGGAAATAGTTGTCGAAATACCAGCTGACCCGGCTGCTGTGCAGCAGGTATCCCTCGGCATTTTCCTGTATCGACGGCAGGCTCAGCGTGTAGTCCAGGCTCGGATAGATCAGTACCTGATTGCTGATGTGCAGTGCCGGATCGAACTGCGCCAGTGTGCTGATGCTGGCGCACAGCGCGCCGCCGCCCGAGTCGCCGATCAGGGTCAGCTCGTGCCGGTACGGCAGCTGGCGCCGTTCCAGTGCCGCCCAGACGCCACGCGCCACGGTGTGGCCGTCGTTCAGGCCGGCCGGGTACGGGTTTTCCGGCGCGAGCCGGTACTCGGCCGAGACCACCACCTGGCCGGTTGCGGCGGCCAGCCGGCGGCAGACCGGATCGTAGACGCTGACACCACCGGCCATATGGCCGCCGCCATGCAGGAACACGATCACGGCGCGTTCCTCGGTCGGTGCCGGGTGATAGATGCGCACCGGCACGGTGTAGCCCGGACCGGGAATCAGCTCGTCATTGACCCAGGCCAGCGGCGGGCCGGGCTGGACCTGCAGGAAGGTCATCCCGGCCAGTCCTTCACGCGCGCTGATTGCGGTCGGCAGATAGCCATTGGCGATCAGCGCGGCGTTGCGCTGGTTCAGATCGGCAAGCCACGGGACGAGTTTGGGGCTGACTGCATGCATGGCGGTTTCCGTTAGTCGGATGGAATAATCCTGACTATAGCCCGGATCCCGTTCACTGGGCCTGCCGCTCGCCCCACTGGCTGATCAGCACGCTGACCACCACCAGTGCCGCCCCGGTGATCACCAGCGGTGTCAGCGTCTCGCCGGCCAGCCAGCCGATCCAGCCGGCCCAGACCGGTTCCATTGCATAGATGATGGTGGCGCGGGTGGCCGGCACGGTCTTCTGCGCCCAGTTCATTGCTACCTGGATCAGCGCGGTGGCCAGCCCGATGCCGGCGACGCAGGCAATCAGGCCCGGATGCGGCTGCGGCAGCGGTTCGCCGGACACCAGCATGCCGGTGGTCGCCAGCAGCGACACCACCAGCAGCTGCACCGTCGCCACCCGGCGCGGTTCGCAGGCGTTCGCATAACGGCTGATCAGGCAGATCTCGAACGCGATGACGGCGGCGCCAGCCAGGGTCAGCCATTCGCCCGGTCCGAAACCGAAATCGAGCCCGCTCGGATCGGACAGCAGCGCCAGACCGGTGAAGGCGATGACGATGCCGGCCCAGGACCAGCGGCTCGGATAGCGCTTGAACAGCAGCCATTGCATCAGCGGCACCAATGGCACATACAGCGCGGTCAGAAAGGCGGATTTGCTGCTGGTGATGCTGCTCAGCCCCGAGGTCTGCAGGCTGTAGCTGAGGAACAGCACGCTGCCGATCAGGATGCCGGAACGCAGCTCGATGCGGGTCAGCCCGCCGAGCAGCCGCCATGACAGCAGCAGCGCCACCAGCCCGGCGACACCGAAGCGCAGGGCAACAAAACCGAACGGGCCGGACCATTGCAGTGCGGTCTGCACGGTCAGGAAGGTGCCGCCCCACAGCAGGGTGATGCCGACCAGGGTGGCATCGGGCAGCAGGGAGCGGGGCGGGGCCAGCGGAGCGGCCGGGCTGGAGGCGGTCATCGATAGTGGGCGTTTGTCTGACAACAGGACTGGGCAATATACTGCGCATTTGTTCTGCGGCGCAATATATTGCACAATCCGGCCGATGAATACCGACTCCGTGCTTGCCAATGTGTCCCGCAATGTTCGCCATGCCCGCCGTCTGCGCGGCTGGAGCCAGGAGCGGCTGGCTGGTGCCGCCAGCGTCAGCCGGCGCATGCTGGTCGGCATCGAGACCGGCGACAGCAATGTCAGCCTGGCAACGCTGGACCGGCTGGCGGCCGCACTCGGCCTGAGCTTTGCCGAGCTGGTGCGGCCGGCGGACGGCGAGGGTCCGCCACGGGCCGCGCCGCTGCAGGTCTGGCAGGGCGCCCTGCCTGACAGCAAGGGCATCCTGATGGAGAGCCTGACCCACAACGGGCAGACGGTCGAACTGTGGGTCTGGCGGGTGGCGCCGGGCGATCGCTACGACGCCGAGGCCGATGCGCCGGGCAGCCACGAAATGGTCTGGGTGACCGATGGCGAGCTGGTGCTGCAGCAGGGCGAGCGGGTCTGGCGACTGGCGGCCGGCCAGTCGCTGACCTTTCATTCCGACATCGACTACAGCTACCGGAACGAGGGGACGGAGACGGTGCGTTTCAGCAAGAACGTGATCGTCGCTGCCCCGCCGGTCCCTTACTCCGGGTCGTAGCCGAGGTTCGGCGCCAGGTCGCGTTCGGCCTGCTGCAGCGTGACACCGCGGCGGGCGGCATAACTTTCCACCTGATCACGCCCGAGCTTGCCGACGCCGAAATACTGGCTGTCCGGATGACTCAGATAGAAGCCGCTGACCGCTGCCGCCGGCGTCATTGCATAGCCATCGGTCAGGTCCATGCCGATGGCGCGTGCATCGAGCAGGTCGAACAGCGCGGTCTTGACCGTATGGTCCGGGCAGGCCGGATAGCCTGGCGCCGGGCGGATGCCGCGGTACTGCTCGTCGATCAGCGCTTCATTGCTCAACTGTTCGTCGGCGGCATAGCCCCAGAACTCGCGGCGCACCCGCTCGTGCATCAGCTCGGCGAACGCTTCGGCAAAGCGGTCGGCCAGCGCCTTCAGCAGAATGGCCGAGTAGTCGTCGCCGGCTTCCTCGAAACGGCGCACGTGCTCGTCGATGCCCAGGCCGGCGGTCACGGCAAACGCGCCGACATAGTCGGTGACGCCGCTGGCCTTGTCGGCGACGAAGTCGGACAGGCACCAGTTCGGTTTCACGTCGTTGCGCGGCATCTGCTGGCGCAGTCCGTGCCAGGTCAGCAGGCGTTCGCCCGTGTCCGGGTGATACAGCGCGATATCATCGTGATCGACGCGGTTGGCCGGGAACAGGCCGATCACGGCATTGGCGGTCAGCCAGTCGCCGGCGATGATCTCCTTCAGCATCGCCTGGGCATCGGCGAACAGCGCGCGCGCCGATTCACCGACGATCTCGTCACTGAGAATGCGCGGATAACGGCCGGCCAGCTCCCAGCTCTGGAAGAACGGCGTCCAGTCGATATGGCCGGCGATCTCCGCCAGCGGATAGTGGCGGAATTCGCGCACGCCGAGCCAGGCCGGCTTCGGTGGCGTGTAGTGGGCGAGGTCGAGCTTGTAATCGTTGGCGCGCGCGGCGGCGATCGAGGCCAGCCGGCCTTCGCGGCGGTTGGCGTGGCCGTCGCGGGCGCGCTGGTATTCGGCGGCGATTTCGGCCACGAACGGTTCGCACAGCGTGTCCGACAGCAGGTTCGAGCACACGCCGACCGCGCGGCTGGCGTCGGCGACGTAGATGACCGGATGCGCGTAGTGCGGGGCGATCTTCACCGCCGTATGCACCTTGGACGTGGTCGCGCCGCCGATCAGCAGCGGCAGGCTGAAACCCTGGCGCTGCATTTCCCTGGCGACGTGGCTCATTTCCTCCAGCGACGGCGTAATCAGGCCGGACAGGCCGATGATGTCGGCCCTGTGTTCGATGGCGGCGTCGAGAATCTTCTGGCACGGCACCATCACGCCAAGGTCGATGACCTGATAGTTGTTGCAGCGCAGGACCACGCCGACGATGTTCTTGCCGATATCGTGGACGTCGCCCTTGACCGTGGCCATGATGATCACGCCCTTGGCCGGCGCGTCGGCCAGCCCCATGCGGATCTTTTCTTCTTCGATGAACGGTTCGAGGTGGGCGACTGCGGCCTTCATGACCCGGGCCGACTTCACCACCTGCGGCAGGAACATCTTGCCGGCGCCGAACAGGTCGCCGACCACGTTCATGCCGTCCATCAGCGGGCCCTCGATCACATGGATCGGGCGCTCGCAGGTCAGCCGGACCTGTTCGGTATCCTCGACGATAAAGGTGGTGATGCCCTTGACCAGCGCGTGCTCCAGTCGTTTGGCGACCGGCCATTCACGCCAGCTCAGGTCCTCGCCCCTGGCTTCCTTCGCGTCGCCCCGGAATTTCTCCGCCAGGGTGATCAGGTGTTCGGTCGCGTCGCCGCCGTCCTTCGGCGTGCGCATCAGCACCACGTCCTCGATGCGTTCGCGCAGGGCCGGGTCGACTTCGTCGTAGACCTCCAGCGCCCCGGCATTGACGATGCCCATGGTCATGCCGCGCTGGATGGCGTGGTACAGGAACACGGCGTGGATCGCCTCGCGCACCTTGTTGTTGCCACGGAACGAGAACGACACATTGGACACGCCGCCGGAAATCTTGGCATGCGGCAGGTTCTGCTTGATCCAGCCTGTGGCTTCGATGAAATCGAGACCGTAGCGTGCGTGTTCCTCGATGCCGGTGGCAACGGCGAACACGTTCGGGTCGAAGATGATGTCCTCGGCCGGGAAACCGACCTCGTCGACCAGGATGCGGTAACTTTCGGCGCAGATCTCGACCTTGCGCGCATAGGTGTCGGCCTGACCGCTCTCGTCGAAGGCCATGACGATGACCGCTGCGCCATAGGCGCGCAGCAGGCGTGCCTGCTCGACGAACTTGTCGCGGCCTTCCTTCATCGAGATCGAGTTGACGATGCCCTTGCCCTGGATGCACTTCAGCCCGGCCTCGATCACGTCCCACTTCGACGAGTCGATCATGATCGGCACGCGGGCGATGTCCGGCTCGGCGGCGATCAGGTTCAGGAAGCGGACCATGGCGGCATGCGCATCAAGCATGCCCTCGTCCATATTGATGTCGATGACCTGGGCGCCGTTTGCTACCTGCTGGCGCGCCACATCGAGCGCCGTCGGGTAGTCGCCGGCCAGGATCAGCCGGGCAAAGGCCCTGGAGCCGGTGACGTTGGTGCGTTCGCCCACGTTCACGAACAGGTCGCGGTCGCCGATATTGAACGGTTCCAGACCGGACAGCCGGCATTTCGGCTCGATGACGGGCCGCTGCCGCGGCGGCAGGCCGTCGACCGCGCGCGCCATGGCGGCAATGTGGTCCGGGGTGGTGCCGCAACAGCCGCCGACGATATTGATCAGTCCGGACTCGGCCCATTCGCGCACTGACGTCGCCATGTCGGACGGTTCCAGATCGTAGCCGCCGAATGCATTCGGCAGACCGGCGTTCGCATGGACCGACACGAAGCTTTCGTTGATCCGCGACAGCTCCTCGACATACGGCCGCAGCAGGTCCGGGCCCAGCGCACAGTTCAGGCCCATGCTCAGCGGGCTGGCGTGGCGCAGGCTGTTGTAGAACGCCTCGGTGGTCTGGCCGGTCAGTGTGCGGCCGCTCTGGTCGGTAATGGTGCCGGAGATCATTACCGGCAGCCGTTCGAGCGTCGGGCGGGCGTCGAAATAGCGGCGGATGGCGAACACCGCCGCCTTGGCATTCAGCGTATCGAAGATGGTTTCGACCAGCAGCAGGTCGGCGCCGCCGGCTACCAGGCCATCGATGGCCTCGGTGTAGGCCACCACCAGCTCGTCGAAACTCACATTGCGGTAGCCGGGATCGTTGACGTCCGGGCTGATGCTGCAGGTGCGGTTGGTCGGGCCGAGCACGCCGGCGACAAAGCGCGGTCTGGCCGGATTGCGTGCCGTTTCGGCATCGCACAGCCCGCGTACCAGCGCTGCCGCACTGCGGTTCATCTCGTGGACCAGCGCTTCCATGCCGTAATCGGCCATGGCGATCGACGTCGCATTGAAGGTGTTGGTCTCGATAATGTCGGCGCCGGCATCGAGATAGGCCTGGTGAATGCCGCCGATCACGTCCGGGCGCGTCAGCACCAGCAGGTCGTTGTTGCCTTTTACGTCGCTGGGCCAGTCGGCAAAGCGCTCGCCGCGATAGTCGGCTTCCTCCAGCTGGTGGCGCTGGATCATGGTGCCCATGCCGCCGTCGAGAATCAGGATGCGTTCGGCAAGCAGGGCGGACAGGCGGGCGGATCTATCGGGCATGGCGGGGCGGCTGACGGCAACGGAGACTGGGTTGGCGAGTCTACCATGCACGCCGCGCGCGCTCAGGACGACGGTCTTTTATCGATATAACGATTTGCATCGGTTTTTTTATAACCAGAAGAAATTAACAAGCCGACTAACAGTATTTAAAAACATAAAAAAACTTGCTTTCATCGATAGCGAACCCGACGGAAAACCCGGCGGGCAACCTGATGCCAGGCCCTGAACAGGCCTTTGCGGGAGTCGCTACATGAACAGCAGAACTGCAGGAAACCGGGCCGCGCCGACGCGGACGTGGCTGGGCGCCGTACTGGCGCTGACCCTGATGCTGCCACTGGCGGGACAGGCGAAAGACGCGCCGATCCGGCTCGGCGTGACGCCGACGCCGCAGGTCGAATCGCTGCGGATTGCAGCGCGCGAGGCCAAAGCACAGGGGCTGGAGGTCGAACTGGTCGAGTTCAACGACTGGAATACCCCGAATGCCGCACTCGCCAATGGGGATATCGACGTCAACTACTTCCAGCACATCCCGTTCCTGGAAAACGCGAAGAAACAGGGCGGCTACCGGCTGGTCGCCATCGCCCCGGGCACGCTGACCCAGATCGGGCTGTACTCGAACAAGTACAAATCGTTCAGCCAGATCCCGACCGGCGGCACGGTGGCGATTGCCAGCGACCCGGTCAACGGCGGCCGCGGGCTGCTGATGCTGCAGAAGTCCGGCCTGATCCGGCTGAAGCCCGGCGTCAGCTACAACGCCAGCGTGCAGGACATCGTCAGCAATCCGAAGAAGCTGAAAATCATCGCGCTGGAAGCGACCCAGCTGGCACGCTCGCTCGACGATGTCGACCTGGCCCAGGGCTACCCGATCTTCCTGAAGCTTGCCGGCCGCAATCCGGACAATGCACTGCTGTTCGACGGCATCGACAACAAGCTGTACGCACTGCAGTTCGTGGTGCAGCCGAAGGATGCGAACAACCCGCGCATCCGCAAGTTCATCGACATCTACCAGCACTCGAAGGCCGTGCGCGCGTCGCTGGATCAGGTGTTCGGCAAGCTGTACGTACCGGCCTGGTAAGGGAGACGTCATGACTTCGCTGACCGATCTGCCGCCGGACCTGCATGCGCTGCTGCAGCCGGCACAGGCCGAAGCCGCCTCGACGGCACGGGTGGCGTTCGAGCATGTCGGCCGCCGCTTCGATACGCCGGCCGGTGCGGTCGACGCGCTGCACGATATCGACTTCCCCATTCATGCCGGCGAAATCTTCGGCATCATCGGCCGCAGCGGTGCCGGCAAGTCGACGCTGGTGCGGACCATCAACCAGCTGGAACGGCCGACGTCCGGCCGGGTGCTGGTCAATGGCGTCGACCTGGCCACGCTGGGCGAGGATGCACTGGCGCAGGCACGTCGGCGCATCGGCATGATCTTCCAGCATTTCAATCTGCTGTCGTCCGGCACAGTGGCCGAGAACATCGGCCTGCCGCTGCGTATCGCCGGCGTGCCGAAGCGCGATATCGCGGCGCGGGTCGACAGCCTGCTGGAACTGGTCGGCCTCAGCGCCAGGCGCGATGCCTACCCGGCCACGCTGTCCGGCGGGCAGAAACAGCGGGTCGGCATTGCCCGCGCGCTGGTCCACGACCCGGACATCCTGCTGTGCGACGAGGCGACCTCGGCGCTTGATCCGGAAACCACCCACTCGATCCTGGCCCTGCTGCGCGACATCAACCGCCGGCTCGGGCTGACCGTGGTGCTGATCACCCACGAAATGGAAGTCATCCGCGAGGTGTGCGACCGGGTCGCGGTGCTGGAAAAAGGCCGGGTGGTCGAGCTGGGGCCTGTGTGGCGCGTCTTCGGCGCGCCGCAGGCGGAGGCCACCGACGCCCTGCTGCGCCCGCTGGCGCACGACCTGCCGGATGACCTGCGCGATCGCATCACTGCCACGCCGTCCGCCGTCGATGACGATCTGCTGCTCGATGTCCGGCTGGATGGCGCCAGCGGCGACGATCCTGACCTGGCTCGCGTCGCCGCCGCCCTCGGCCGGCGGGTCCGGCTGCTGCACGGCGGGATCGAACGCATCCAGGGCCGGCCACTGGGCCGGCTGGTGCTGGCGCTGGACCCGGCCGGCCTGTCCTCACCGGCGTCGGCACTGGCCGCGAGCCTCGGGCTCGGCGCGGAGCGCGTGCGCGTTCTCGGATACCTGAATCATGCTTGAACTCTATCTGGAAGCTTTCTGGCAGACCCTGCAGATGGTCGGGGTGTCGGCACTGGTGTCCGGCGTGCTCGGCATCGTGCTGGCACTGGTGCTGGTGACCACCGGCCCCGGCGACCTGTACCCGTCCCGGGGGCTGAACCGGGTGATCGGCACCGTGGTCAATGTGTTCCGTTCCGTCCCGTTCATCATCCTGCTGGTGGTGCTGCTGCCGTTCACCCGGCTGGTGGTCGGCACCACCATCGGCGTGTGGGCGGCGGCGGTGCCGCTGTCGGTGGCCGGCATTCCGTTCTTCGCCCGCATTGCCGAAGTCAGTCTGCGCGAGGTCGACCGCGGCCTGATCGAGGCCGTGCAGGCGATGGGCGGCAAGCGCCTGCACGTGATCCGCCATGTGCTGCTGCCGGAGGCCCTGCCCGGCATCGTCAGCGGCCTGACCATCACGCTGGTGGCGATGATCGGCTCATCGGCTATGGCTGGTGCGGTCGGCGCCGGCGGACTCGGCGATCTGGCCATCCGCTACGGCTACCAGCGCTTCGACAGCGAGGTGATGTTCTCGGTGCTGGCCGGTCTGGTCGCCCTGGTCTGCCTGGTCCAGGCCAGCGGCGATTTCTGGGCCCGGCGGCTGAATCATCGGCTGTAACGACTTCTTTCCTTCCCTGACATCCTGCGCCGTCGTCACGGTGGCGCCCGAGGAATTCCCATGTCCGTACCGCTTCATCCCCCCGTTCCCGGCGTCGTCTCGACCCGACTGCCGACCGTGCCGGATCCCGCCGGCGTCCACCGCATCACCAGCGATGCCGAGGCGATCGAGGTCGCCCGCGCGCTGGCCGCCGTCTTCGCCGATGGCGCCTCCGACCGCGACCGTCACCGCCGGCTGCCGTGGGACGAACTCGACCGCTATTCGGCCAGCGGGCTGGGCGGCATCACCGTGCCGCGCGAATACGGCGGGGCGGCGGTGTCGCATGTGACGCTGGCCGAGGTGTTCCGCATCCTGTGCGCCGCCGATCCGGCACTGGGCCAGATCCCGCAGAACCAGTTCGGCGTACTCGCCGTGGTGGCCGAGCTGGCCAGCGACGCGCAGAAGCGGCGGATCTACGCCGACGTGCTGGCCGGCAAGCGGTTCGGCAATGCCGGGCCGGAGCGCGGCACCCGGACCATCGCGGTCCAGACCACGCGCCTGAGCCGGACCCCGCTCGGTTTGCGGCTCAGCGGGACGCGCGCCTATTCGACCGGGGCGCTGTTCGCGCACTGGATTCCGACCCGGGCGCTGGACGACGACGACCGGCCGATTCTGGTGCTGGTGCCGCGCGAACGCGCCGGCGTCAGCGTGATCGACGACTGGTCGGCCTTCGGCCAGCGCACCACCGCCAGCGGTACCGTGGTGTTCGATGGCGTGGCCATCGACGACGAGCTGGTGCTGCAGGCCTGGCAGCTGGCCGACCGGCCGGGCCTGACCGGGCCGGTGTCGCAACTGATCCAGGCCGCCATCGACGCCGGCATTGCCCATGCGGCGCTGGAGGATGCCAAGACCTTCGTGCGCGAGCATTCGCGGCCGTGGGTGGATGCCAGTGTGGCGCGCGCCAGCGACGACCCGCACCTGATTCATGACGTCGGCCGGCTGACCATCGACCTGCATGCGGCCGAGGCGCTGCTGGCCGATGCCGGCGAAACCCTGGACCGGATCGCGGCCGGCCCGGTGACGGCCGACAGCAGCGCCCGCGCCTCGGTCGCCGTGGCCGAAGCCAAGATCCTGACCACCGAAATCGCGCTGGCCGCCAGTGAAAAGCTGTTCGAGCTGGCCGGCTCGGCCGCGTCGCGCAGCACGCACAACCTCGACCGGCACTGGCGCAACGCCCGCACTCACACGCTGCACGACCCGGTGCGCTGGAAATACCACCTGGTCGGCAATTACTACCTGAACCGGGCACTGCCTGCCCGTCATCAATGGAACTAAGGCGAGGGCTCACGACATGACACACACTGCATCCCTCCAGACGCCGCTGCAGCCGGCTCCGGCCCCGCTGACACCCGCGCAACGGATTCGCGACGATGCCGAGGCGGTGGCGGTCGCCATCGAACTGGCCAGCGTTTTTGCCGTCGGCGCATCCGATCGCGACCGTGACCGGCTGCTGCCGTGGAACGAACTCGAACGCTTTTCCCGCAGCGGGTTGTGGGGCATTACCGTGCCGCGCGAATACGGCGGCGCCGGTGTCTCCAGCGTGACGCTGGCCGAGGTGGTGGCCACCCTGTCTGCCGCCGACGGCTCGCTGGCGCAGATTCCGCAGAACCATTACTACGCGCTGGAAGTGCTGCGCGTCGGCGGCAGTGAGGCGCAGAAGCGCTTTTTCTACCAGCAGGCGCTGGCCGGCTACCGTTTCGGCAATGCGCTGGCCGAAATCGGCCACAAGGATTTCCGCCGCCGCACCCGGCTGATCGCCGACGGTGACGGTTTCCGCGTCGACGGACGGAAGTTCTATTGCACCGGGGCGCTGTACGCGCACTGGATTCCGACCCTGGTGGTCGCCGACGACGACACCCAGTACCTGGCCTTCGTGCCGCGCGAGGCGGATGGCGTGTCCATCGTCGACGACTGGGACGGTATCGGCCAGCGCGTGACCGGCAGCGGTTCGGTGGCTTTCGAGCAGGTGCGGGTCGAGGCCGACTGGGTGGTGCCGTTCTCGGCATCGTTCACCCGGCCGACGCCGATCGGGCCGTTCGCCCAGTTGCTGCATGCCGCCATCGATACCGGCACGGCGCGCGGCGCATGGGCGGCGACGCTGGACTTTGTCCGCACCCTCGCCCGGCCATGGATCGACGCCGGTGTCGATCGTGCCAGTGACGATCCGCTGGCCATCGTCCAGGTCGGCGACCTGGCCGTGCGCCTGCATGCGGCCGAGGCACTGCTGCGGCGCGGCGGCCGCTTCGTCGATGCGGCCCAGGCGCAGGCCAGCGACGACAGCGTGGCCGAAGCGTCGGTGGCGGTGGCCGAGGCGCGCGTGCTCAGCACCGAAATTGCGCTGAAGGCCGGCAACCGCCTGTTCGAGCTGTCCGGCACCGCGGCGACTTTCGGCGAGCACAACTACGACCGCTTCTGGCGCAACGCCCGCACCCACACGCTGCACGATCCGGTGCGCTGGAAATTCCACGCCGTCGGCAACTTCCACCTGAACGGCGCGCGTCCGCCGCGTCACGGAGCCCTGTAATGAGCAAGAAACAGTTGCTGATCAACGCGTTCAACATGAACTGCGTGGGGCATATCAATCACGGGCTGTGGACGCATCCGCGCGATGACTCGGTCGATTTCAATACGCTGGGCTACTGGACCCGGCTGGCGGCCACGCTGGAGCGCGGGCTGTTTGACGGCCTGTTTATCGCCGACATCATCGGTGTCTACGACGTGTACCAGCAGTCGGTCGACCTGACGCTGAAGGAATCGATCCAGCTGCCGGTCAACGATCCGCTGCTGCTGGTGCCGGCGATGGCCGCCGTGACGCAGCACCTGGGTTTTGGCGTGACCGCCAACCTGAGCTACGAACCGCCGTATCTGTTCGCCCGCCGCATGTCCACGCTCGACCACCTGACCGGCGGCCGCGCCGGCTGGAATATCGTCACCGGTTATCTGGACAGCGGCGCACGGGCGATGGGCCTGCCGGCCATGGATGCACACGACCAGCGCTACGAGCGTGCCGACGACTACCTCGAACTGCTGTACAAGCTGTGGGAGGGCAGCTGGGAGGACGGCGCGGTACGCCGCGACAAGGCGGCGCGGATCTATGCCGATCCGGCCCGGGTGCATCGCGTCCGGCACGAGGGACCGTTCTACCGGCTCGATGGCTATCACCTGTCCGAACCGTCGCGGCAACGCACGCCGGTACTGTTCCAGGCCGGCGCGTCCGACCGCGGCCAGCGCTTCTCCGCCCGCCATGCCGAAGGCATCTTTATCGCCGCGACCGACAAGGCGGGGACGCGCAAGCTGGTCGACAGCCTGCGCGCGCAGGCCGTCCGTGCCGGCCGCCGTGCCGAGGACCTGAAAATCTTCATCGGGGTGTCGGTGGTGGTCGGCAGGACCGCGCACGAGGCACAGCAGAAATTCGACGAGTACTGGCAGTACGCCAGTGCCGAGGCCGGGCTGGCCCACTTCGCCAGCAGCACCGGGGTCGACTTCGCCCGCTACGGGCTCGACGATCCGATCGACTACGGCAACAGCAACGCCATCGAGTCAGCTGCGCAGACCGCGCAGGCCAGTGCGCTGACCAGACGCAAGCTGCTGGAACGCTTCCGCCTCGGCAGCCGTTATCCGACCCTGGTCGGCGATGCAGCCAGCGTGGCCGACGAACTGGAATCCTGGCTGGAGGAAACCGGTATCGACGGCATCAACCTGACGCGGACGGTGACGCCGGAAAGCTACGAGGACTTTATCGAACTGGTGATTCCCGAACTGCAGCAGCGCGGTCGCTTCAAGACCGCGTATGCCGAAGGCAGCCTGCGCCACAAGCTGTTCGGTGACGGCGACCGGCTGCCGGCGCGGCATGTCGGGGCATCGTATCGGTGGGGGTGAGTCAAGGAGAAGGCCATCGCCTGGCCGTATGCAGGATGCGCAATACCCGTATTTGGGTATCAACGACGCCAAAATCAGTATGTAGCCTGGATGAATGACAAATTCCCGCGTTCCTTCGGCGGGTGGTCTCGGCGATCAAACTGTCCAGCAACAGCGCAACGCGGGGATTGTCTGCTTCTCGGCATCGACGTGGATGACAACGGTCGTTTCGGACATGTTCAGCCCTCCTGCTCTGATCGCCCGCTTCAGTATGGGGCGTGTCCGGTGGCGGAGAAAATCGGCCGCTGGTGCGTGCGGCCGCACGACATGAAATTTGTCAGGCGCTACAATCGACAGGTCAACCCTATTGATTCGGAGTGCCCGATGAGTCATGCCATCCGCTTCCACACCGTGGGCGGCGCCGACGTGCTGCGCTGGGAAACCGTCGACGTGCCCGCGCCGGGCGCAGGCGAAGTCACCGTCCGGCACACTGCCATCGGGGTCAACTTCATTGATACCTATATCCGCAGCGGGCTGTACCCGGCCCCGCTGCCGTCCGGTCTCGGCACCGAGGCCGCCGGGGTGGTCGAGGCGATCGGCCCCGGCGTCGACGGTATCGCCATCGGCGACCGCGTCGGCTATGTCGGCGGGCCGCTCGGCGCCTACAGCGAGCGGCGCAATCTTGCCGCCGACAAGCTGGTCCCGCTGCCGGACGGCATCAGCGACGAGATCGCCGCCGCCAGCATGCTGGCCGGCATGACCGCCCGTTACCTGCTGAAGTGCACCCGGCCGGTCCGGCCCGGCGACACGCTGCTGTGGCATGCCGCCGCCGGCGGCGTCGGCCAGATCGCAGTGCAGTGGGCGAAGGCGCTCGGCGCGACCGTGATCGGCACCGTCGGTTCGGACGCCAAGGCCGACATCGCCCGCGCGCTCGGCGCCGACCACGTCATCAATTACCGGCGCGAAAACTTCGCCGAGCGGGTGCGCGACATCACTGGCGGCCACGGGGTGCCGGTGGTGTTCGACTCGGTCGGCAAGGACACCTTCGCCGGCTCGATCGACAGTCTGGCGCTGCGCGGGATGCTGGTCAGCTTCGGCAATGCGTCCGGTGCGGTGCCGCCGTTCAGCCCATTGCTGCTGTCGCAGAAGGGCTCGCTGTACCTGACCCGGCCGACGCTCGGCCATTACACTGCCACCCGCGCCGAACTGCTGGAAACCGCCGCCGACCTGTTCGACGTGCTGCTGTCCGGCCAGGTCCGGGTCCAGCCCGGTCAGCGTTATGCGCTGAAGGACGCGGCGCAGGCGCACGCGGACCTGGAAGCACGGCTGACCACCGGTTCGACCATTCTGGTGCCCTGAACCACAGCCGATTGAATCCTGCCCCTTTCGCCCCCACGCTGGGGGAGACCCCGTTCACGCTCGTCTGTGGCGTTGACGGGGGTTCCGAACCCTCTGCCCCCGCCGGCCCGGCCGGTTTTTTCGGAGATAGTAGTGAGTTTTCAGCCCGACCCGCTCTGGCAATCCATCCGCGACGAGGTCGAACGCGCGGCCAGACAAGAACCGTTGCTGGCCAGTTTCCTGCACATGACCGTGCTGCGGCACGCGTGTTTCGAGGACATGCTGGCCTTCCACCTGTCGAGCAAGCTGGCGTGCAATGTCATGGACGGCCGGGCACTGTACGAGCTGCTGTGCGAAGGCTTCGATGCCGACCCGCATCTGGCCGATGCCGCCCGGGCCGACCTGACCGCCTGCTTTGACCGCGACCCGGCCTGCGACGCGTACTCGACGCCGCTGCTGTACTTCAAGGGCTATCACGCATTGCAGAGCTACCGGGTCACGCACTGGCTGTGGAATGCCGGCCGCGTGTCGCTGGCGCTGTTCCTGCAGAACCGGGTCTCGGAAAGCATGGGGGTCGACATCCATCCGGCCGCCCGTTTCGGCCGTGGCATCCTGCTCGACCACGCGACCGGCTTTGTCGCCGGCGAGACGGCGGTGGTTGGCGACAATGTGTCGATCCTGCAGGGCGTGACGCTCGGCGGGACCGGCAAGGAGTGCGGTGACCGCCACCCGAAGATCGGTGCCGGCGTGCTGCTTGGCGCTGGGGCCAAGGTGCTTGGCAATATCCGCATCGGCGAAGGCGTGAAGGTCGGTGCCGGCAGCGTGGTGCTGGATGACGTGCCGCCACACGTGACCGTGGCCGGCGTGCCGGCCCGCATCGTCGGCCAGTCGGCCGAGGACATGCCGGCGCTGGAGATGAATCACAAGCTGGGCTGAGGCCCTCTTCCTGGCGGGCCTGTGCTTCGTGCAGGCCCGTGCCGGATTGCCCGGTTATCCAGAACAGGCGTACCTTGCCATCCAGGGCCGCCAGACCGCTGTGCACGGGGCACGTTATTGCTTTCATGATGTCAGAAACTGGAGTACTGTTTCTGACAAATGAGGTGCCCTGTGAATACGTTGCCCGAAACCATCATGCAACAAGCCCGCTCTCTCCCCGAGGGGGGCGTCCTGTCGCCAAAGGCATTCCTGCACCTGGGCAGCCGGGCCGCCATTGATCAGGCGTTTTCCCGGCTGGCAAGGGCCGGCCGGCTGCTGCGCGTGGCCCGTGGTGCCTACGTTGCTCCTGTATCCAGCCGGTTCGGCGTGCGTGCACCTGCTCCTGAAAAGATCGTTCTGGCCCTGGCCACGCAAAGTGGCGAGATCGTCGTGCCGCATGGCGCCAGTGCTGCCAATGCGCTGGGGCTGACACAACAGGTGCCTGTCCGGGAGGTTTACCTGACGTCCGGCCGGACGCGCAAACTGGTGCTTGGTCGCTCGGAAGTGCTGGTCAAGCATGCTCCGCACTGGATGCTGGCCCTGGGCGCACGCCCGGCGGGCGCAGCGGTGCGTGCCCTGGCATGGATGGGGCAAACGCATGCCAGTGAGTCCCTGGCTTTACTGCATCGCACACTTTCCAGTACCGAGTGGCATGCCCTGACCACGGCACGGGCAACCTTGCCGGGCTGGATGGCGGCGGCCATCGGCCAGGAGGCAATGCGTGGCTGAACACTTTTTCAGCCTCAGCCAGGAAGACCAGCGTGAAGCGCTGGAACATGCCCGCGCCCGATCAGGCCGCCCGGCTCACCTGCTGGAAAAGGACATCTGGGTGGTCTGGGCGCTATGCGCTCTCTTCGACTCGCCCTCAGCAAGTGACCTGACCTTCAAGGGCGGTACTTCGCTCTCCAAGGCCTACAGGATTATCGACCGCTTCTCGGAAGACATCGACCTTACCTGCGACATCCGAAAGCTGATCCCGGATCTGCTTGCTCACCATGGAGAACTGCCGGCCAGCCGCAGCCAGGCCGACAAATGGACCAGGGCCGTCCGGGATCGCCTGCCCTACTGGATCACAAAAGACATATTGCCCGTCCTTCAGCAAGCACGTGAGCGTGATCACCTTGACGTGCAGATCGAGCCCGGCGGCCAGGATAATGACAAACTGCTGCTGCGCTATCCTGCCTTGACGCAGGGTACGGGCTATGTGGCGCCGGTCGTCACGCTGGAGTTCGGCGGTCGTGCTACCGGAGAACCCCACCAGATACATCACGTTACCTGCGATATGGCCGAATGCCTGCCGGATCTCACCTTTCCGGTCGCTTTCCCGCAGGTGATGAGTGTCAGCCGGACCTTCTGGGAAAAGGCGACCGCAGCGCATGTGTTCTGCGCACAAGGGCGTATTCGAGGCGGACGGTATGCCCGGCATTGGCACGATCTGGCTGCGATTGCGCGAAGTTCCCATTTCACGGCAGCCATTGCCGATCATGAGGTGGCAATCGCTGTTGCCCGCCATAAATCGCACTTTTTTATTGAAAAAGATGCCAGCGGCCAGATCATTGACTATGTCGCAGCAGCTACAGGGAAGCTGAGCATCGTCCCCGAAAAAAACGCCCGGGCCGCTCTTGCCGAGGATTATGCGGCCATGCTTGCTGACGAGATCATGCTGGGCGACGCATTGCCTTTTGACGAGCTGCTAGAGGCATGCGCCGACCTGGAAGCAAAGGCAAACGAGGAAGCTTGCAAGCTCGCCAGCGGGAAATGAAAGCGCAGAAAAAAGCTGATGCAGGCGTCCGGGGTGGAAGCCGCTTTCCGCATGCCGTCGCCTCGCCGCTTGTGTATGCTTTACAGCATGAATACCCACATCCTCTACCTGCACGGCTTCCTGTCCAGCCCCGCGTCCGAAAAGGCGATGATGCTGGCCGGGCACATGGCCGACCGTGGACTCGGTCACCTGTTCCACGCCCCGCTGCTGCCGTCCGAACCGCTGGCGGCCATGCTGGCCATCGAAGCGGAGATTATCGACTTCGAGTTCGAGCCGTTCATCATGGTCGGGTCGAGCCTGGGCGGCTATCTGGCCCAGATCATGGCGGAGAAGTGGAATGCGCGCGCGGTGCTGGTCAATCCGGCTGCCTATCCGTACCGGCATGCGGATGAATATGTCGGCATCCACACCCACCATCACACCGGCGAGCAGGTCGTGGTGCGGCGCGAGTACTTCGACATCCTGCGCCAGGCGGAGCCTGCACGGATCACGCCGTCGCGCTACTGGCTGCTGACATGCACCGGCGACGAAGTGCTCGACTACCGTGATGGCGTCGAGCGCTTCGCCGGTTGCCGCCAGACCCTGCTGGACGGCGGCGACCACAGTTTCCCGCAGTTCGGCGACTACCTGGACCAGATCCTCGCCTTCGCCGCCGAGGAAGGCTGACGGTCAGAAGTCCTTCAGCCCTTTCAGCATCACCAGGGCGATCAGCACCGGCGACACCCAGCGCAGCAGGAATACCACCACCCTGACCACGCCGGCATTGGCCAGCACGCCGCCGTTCGACAGCGCGTCGATGGTCTGGTTCTTGCCGAGCACCCAGCCGACGAAGATCGCCAGGCCGATGCCGCCCAGCGGCAGCATGATGTTCGAGCTGAGGAAGTCGTACAGGTCGAAGAAGGTCATGCCGAACGGCTTCACGTCGGCCAGCAGGCTGTGTGACAGCGCGGCGGTCGAGCCCAGCGCCGCCAGCAGCAGCACGCTGACCACCACGGCACGGATGCGCGACCAGCCGAACTTCTCGCTCAGCACGGCGACCGGGACTTCCAGCAGCGACAGCATCGCCCCGGTCGAGGCGATCGCGGTCAGCACGAAGAACACCACCAGGAACACGCTGCCGCCCGGCATGTTGGCGAACACGGCCGGGATGGTGATGAACAGCAGCGACGGACCGGCTTCCGGCTTGAAGCCCAGCGCGAACACGGCCGGGAAGATGGCGATGCCGGCGAGGATCGAGACGGTCAGGTCGGCCAGCATGACCCGGGTCGCGGTGGCCGGGATATTCTGGTCGTCACGGAAATAGCTGCCGTAGGTCATCATCGTGCCCATGCCGATCGACAGCTTGAAGAACGCCAGCCCCAGTGCGGTCAGCACGGTGGCGGTGGTGATCTTGGAGAAGTCCGGCGCGAACAGGAAGTGCAGACCGGCCATCGCGCCCGGCAGCGTCATGCTGCGGATGCCGATGGCGATCAGCAGCAGGAACAGCACCGGCATCAGCCGTTTGGTGACGGCTTCGATGCCCTTGGACACGCCCATCAGGATGATGGCACCGATAAACACCAGCACCGCCCATTGCCACAGCAGCGCCTCGAACGGGCTGTTGATCATGTGCTCGAACGCGGCGCCGGCCACGGCCGGGTCGGTCGTCAGCACATGGCCGGCCGCCGACTTGAATACGTAGGCGAACACCCAGCCGGCCACTTCGGAATAGAAAGCCAGGATCAGGAAGGCAGCAAGCCCGCCCATCGCCCCGATCAGCCACCACGGCTGTCCGCGCGGCGCGAGGCGTTCCAGCGTGGTCACGGCATTGGCCTTGGCGCGCCGGCCGAGCATGATTTCGACGATCATCACCGGCAGGCCGACCAGCAATGTCGCCAGCAGGTAGACGACCAGGAAGCTGGCGCCGCCATTGGCACCGGTCAGGTAGGGAAATTTCCAGATATTGCCGAGACCGACGGCCGAGCCGAGGGTCGCGGCCAGCACGCCGAACGAAGACGTGAAACCGTCGCGCTGAGTAGAGGGGGTAGACATACTGGTTGGCACAATCTGCGAGCGATCCGGGTCGCGAAGGCGCGATTGTGCTGAGATCGCGGCATGCCGGCAAGAATCTGGCGCAAGGAAACGTGAAATTTTTGCCGGACGGCGCCATTCGCGCCGCGCCGACGCTCAGTTCGACATCAGGACCACGTCGAATTGTTCCTGAGGATACTCGGTTTCCACCTGCAGCGTGACCGGCTTGCCGACGAAATCGGCCAGCATGGCGAGGCTTTGCGACTCCTCGTCGAGGAACAGGTCGATGACCGGCTGGGCGGCGAGAATGCGGAAGCCGCGGGCCGAGAACTGGCGGTTTTCCCGCACCACTTCGCGCAGGATTTCATAGCACACCGTCTGCGCGGTCTTGATCTCGCCCCGGCCCTGGCAGGTCGGGCAGGATTCGCAAAGCACGTGGGCAAGGCTTTCCCGCGTGCGCTTGCGGGTGATTTCGACCAGCCCGAGGCTGGTGAAGCCGTTCAGCGTGACCCGGGTGCGGTCACGTGCCAGCGCACGCGCCAGTTCGGTCAGCACCGCTTCCCGGTGCTGCTCGCTGTCCATGTCGATAAAGTCGACGATGATGATGCCGCCCAGATTGCGCAGCCGCAGTTGCCGGGCGATGGCGTGGGTGGCTTCCAGATTGGTCTTGAAGATGGTGTCGTCAAAGCTCTTTACCCCGACGAAGCCGCCGGTGTTGACGTCGATGGTGGTCATCGCCTCGGTCTGGTCGATGATCAGGTAGCCGCCGAACTTCAGGTTCACCCGCCGCGACAGCGACTTGTCGATCTCGCTTTCAATGCCGTGCAGCTCGAACAGCGGCCGCTCTCCGGCATAGCGCTCGATCTTGCGCAGTGACTGCGACACGTACTGGGCGGCGAACTCGACCATGCGGCCATGGTTTTCCGTCGAGTCGACAACGACCTTCTCGGTGGCCTCGCTGACCATGTCGCGCAGCACGCGCAGCGACAGCGGCAGGTCCTGGTACAGCAGCGACTGCGCCGGCTGCGTTTCGGCCCGGGCGCGGATGTCGGTCCACAGCTTGCTCAGGTAGCCGATATCGGCCGCCAGTTCGTCGTCGCTGGCGGTTTCCGCGCTGGTGCGGATGATGTAGCCGCGCGGCGAGCCTTCCGGCAGCAGCGATTCCAGCCGGGTTTTCAGGCTGGTCCGGTCGGTTTCGGCTTCGATCTTCTGCGAAACGCCGATATGTTCTTCCTGCGGCAGGTGGACCAGGAAACGTCCGGCCAGGCTGACCTGGGTGCTGAGACGCGCGCCCTTGCTGCCGATCGGGTCCTTGATCACCTGCACCAGCACGGTCTGGCCTTCAAACAGCATCTTTTCGATGCGCTGCGGTTCGCTCGGGTGCTGGCGCTGCTCGAGAATGTCGGCGATATGCAGGAACGCCGCGCGTTCCAGACCGATCTCGATAAAGGCCGACTGCATGCCGGGCAGCACGCGCTTGACGCGGCCGAGATAGATATTGCCGACGATGCCGCGGCTGGCCTCGCGCTCGATGTGCAGTTCCTGCACCACATTGTCTTCCAGCACCGCCACGCGGGTTTCCTGCGGGGTGATGTTGACCAGGATCTTTTCTGCCAGTCGCATGCTGTCGCGCGTCGGCAGCGGAATCGGCTGTGAAGTGGGGTGGTCTTTCAACGACATGTCGGCCTCCGGCAATGGCAATCAGCTGCGTCCGCCGGATGCGGGCGGTCGCTGGAAATAAGGGAGCGGTGCGTTCAGGCCGCCAGCACGTCGATACCGAAGGTGGCCAGCAGACGTCCGGTTTCATGGACCGGCAGCCCCATCACCCCGGAATAGCTGCCTTCCAGATAGGCGACGAACAGTCCGGCCCGACCCTGGATGCCGTAGGCGCCGGCCTTGTCCATCGGCTCGCCGCTGGCGACGTAGGCGTCGATCTGCCGCTCTGTCAGCACCGAGAACGTGACCTTGCTGACCGAGGTGGCGACCTCGACCCGGCCGCCCAGCCGCACCGCCACCGAGGTGAACACCTCGTGCACCGTGCCCGACAGGCGGCGCAGCATCCTGCGCGCCTCGTCGGCATCGGCCGGCTTGCCGAAGATCTCGTCGCCGAGCGCCACCGTGGTGTCCGCCGCCAGCAGCGGCCGTGCCGGCAGGCCCTCGGCCTCGACCACCGCCCAGCCTGCTGCGGCCTTTTCCCGCGCCAGCCTCACCACGTACTCGCGCGGGCTTTCGCCGTAATGGCGCGACTCGTCGATGTCGGCGCGAATGCGCGCCGTCATCAGGCCGAGCTGATTGAGGATTTTCTTTCGTCGCGGGCTGGCGCTGGCGAGGTACAGAGTGTGCACGGCAGTCATGATGTCGGGGTGGGAAGCAGAACGCAGTTGGACAAGGAGATTACCACGCCGGGCGTTGCCGGGCCGGGGTGATACGCGCTGAAACGACGCTCGCGTGCCATTGCCGGCGCCGTCAGGCGTTGTCTGTGATCAAGGGGGGTGTGCGTTTGTCGCCGGCAAGGCAGAATGATGGCATATCAGCCTTTCTCCGGACCTCCGGGCAACTGGCAAGGAGCCGCATCATGAAGCTGGACCAACTGGACCATGTGGTTCTCACCGTCGCCGATATCGAGCAGACCTGCCGTTTCTATTCGATCGTACTGGGCATGGACATCGTTACCTTCGCCGAGCGGCGCAAGGGGCTCAGTTTCGGCACGCAGAAAATCGACCTGCACCTGCACGGGCACGAATTCGAACCCAAGGCGGACCATCCGCTGCCGGGCTCGGCCGATTTGTGTTTCCTGACCTCGGTGCCGATCCACGATGTCATCGCCCATCTCGACGCCTGCGGCGTGACGGTGGTGGAAGGCCCGGTCCATCGGACCGGGGCGACCGGCATGCTGCTGTCGGTGTACTTCCGCGATCCGGACAACAACCTGATCGAGGTCGCCAACCGCGACCCGTCGCTGTAAGTCAGGCCGGACGGCACATGTCCCGGTGCAGGATGCCGCCGTCGTCATAGGCGTCGCCCTGGTCGACGAAACCGAACTGGCGGTACAGGCCGATCTTGTCGACCTGTGCCGACAGCCACAGCGGCGTGCCCGGAAAGTGGCGGGCAGCAGTGTCGAGTGCAAGCTGCATCAGCTGTTTGCCCAGTCCCTGGCCCCGGCCGGCCGGGGCGATGACCACGCGACCGATGGCGACTTCGCCGTCGCGCTTGCTGCCGGGCGGCAACAGGCGTGCATAGGCCACCAGCGCGCCGCTGCCATCGCGACCGAGCAGGTGCAGCGCCGGGCGGTCGAGGCCGTCGAGGTCGCCGTAGATCGACGCCTGTTCGACGACGAATACCTGGTCGCGCAATTGCAGCAGGTCGTACAGGTTGTCGACGCCGAGTTGCGGAAAAGTCAGAACGGTCCAGTCAGTCTGCATGATCGTGCTTTCGTGCCAAGGCGGAAGAATCCGCCATGATAGTCGCCGGATCCCGGTCCGCGTACCCGGTCCATGACCTGCGGGCGCGACGGACCGGGTCGTAACCGATAGAATCCGCGACGAGATGAACTTCCTGACCGCATTGCGATGAACGATCTGTTCGAACCGGCCGGCACCGTCCCGCCGGCACCGCCGGCGCCGGTAGCCGACGAGGCCGCCGACCACCTGCCTCTCGACACCTACGCCGAGCGCGCCTACCTGGAATACGCGATGAGCGTGGTCAAGGGGCGTGCGCTGCCCGAAGTGGCCGACGGCCAGAAGCCGGTGCAGCGTCGCATCCTGTACGCGATGAAGGAAATGGGCCTGTCCACCGGCGCCAAGCCGGTCAAGTCGGCGCGCGTCGTCGGTGAAATCCTCGGCAAATACCACCCGCACGGCGACAGCTCGGCCTACGAGGCACTGGTGCGGATGGCGCAGGACTTCACGCTGCGCTACCCGCTGATCGACGGCCAGGGCAACTTCGGCAGCCGCGACGGCGACGGGGCGGCCGCGATGCGTTACACCGAGGCGCGGCTGACGCCGATCGCCGATCTGCTGCTGTCGGAAATCGACCAGGGCACGGTGGATTTCATCCCGAACTACGACGGCGCCTTCGAAGAACCGCAACTGCTGCCGGCGCGACTGCCGATGGTGCTGCTGAACGGCGCCTCCGGCATCGCCGTCGGGCTGGCGACGGAAATTCCGCCGCACAACCTGACCGAAGTCGCCGCCGCCGCCGTGGCGCTGCTGAAGCAGCCGGATCTGGATACCGCCGCGCTGATGGCCTACGTGCCGGGCCCGGACTTTCCGGGCGGCGGGCGCATCATCACCCCGCCGGAAGACATCCGCGCCGCCTATGAACACGGCCGCGGCTCGGTCCGCGTCCGCGCGTGCTGGGAGGTCGAGAAGCTGGCCCGCGGCCAGTGGCGGATCATCGTCGGCCAGCTGCCGCCGGGCAGCTCGGCGCAGAAAGTGCTGGCGGAGATCGAGGACGCGACCAATCCGAAGGTCAAGACCGGCAAGAAAACCCTGTCCCAGGACCAGCAGAACCTGAAGGCGCTGATGCTGAGCCAGCTCGACCGCGTGCGCGACGAGTCGGACAACAAGCATCCGGTGCGGCTGGTGTTCGAGCCGAAGTCCAGCCGGCAGAACCCGGACGACTTCATGACCCTGCTGCTGGCGCAGACCAGCATGGAACAGAACGTTTCGCTGAACCTGGTGATGATCGGGCTGGACGGCCGCCCGCGCCAGAAGGGGCTGCGTGCCATTCTGAGCGAGTGGCTGAGCTTCCGCGTCGATACCGTTACCCGCCGCCTGCGCCACCGGCTCGGCAAGGTCGACCAGCGCATCCACATTCTCGAAGGCCGGCTGCTGGTCTTCCTGCGCATCGATGAAGTGATCCACGTCATCCGCGAATCGGACGAGCCGAAGTCCGAACTGATGGCCGCATTCGGCCTCAGCGAGATCCAGGCCGAGGACATCCTTGAAATCCGCCTGCGTCAGCTGGCGCGGCTGGAAGGCTTCAAGCTGGAAAAGGAACTCGATGCGCTGCGCGAGGAAGGCGCGCGTCTGTCGCACCTGCTCGGCGACGAAGACGCCAAGCGGGCACTGGTCATCGCCGAAATCGAGGCCGATGCGGCCAGGTACGGCGACAAGCGCCGCAGCCTGCTGCAGCCGGCGGAGAAGGCGGTATTGACCCAGACCGTGGCCGACGAGCCGATCACGCTGATCCTGTCGCGCAAGGGCTGGATCCGTGCCCGGGTCGGCCACAGCGTCGACCTGGAATCGCTGTCGTTCAAGGATGGCGACGGGCTGCATACCGTGGTCGAGACGCGCACGGTATGGCCGGTGGTGGTGCTGGACAGCCAGGGCCGCGCGTATACCGTGGATGCGGCCGAAGTGCCGACCGGCCGGGGCGACGGCGTGCCGGTCACGTCGCTGATCGAAGTGCAGGACGGGGCGCAGGTGGCCGAGCTGGTTGCCGCGCCGGAGGATGCCCGCTTCGTCATCGCCGGTTCCGGTGGCTATGGTTTTGTCGCCCGGATGGGCGACATGGTCAGCCGCAACAAGTCCGGCAAGGGCTTCCTGTCGCTGGACGGAAAGGAAACCCCGCTGCGGCCGCTGCCGCTGCCTGCCGCGACGCCTGCCGGCGCCCTGCTGGCGGTCGGGACCAGCGAGGCGCGGGTGCTGGCCTTCCCGCTGGCCGAGCTCAAGCCGCTGGCCAAGGGCCGTGGCCTGATGCTGGTACAGCTCGACGACGGCGAGACCACGACTGCCGTCGGCATCGTCAGCGGTGCCAAGGCGACGCTGACCGGCACGCTGCGGACCGGGCGCGAGGACAGCTTCAACATCATGCTGGCCGACTATATCGGCAAGCGTGCGCGGCGCGGCAAGCTGCTGCCGAAGCGCTGGCAGATCAGTGCGATCCGGGACTGCTGACGACGGCTGATGCCGGTGGGCTGTGGCCTGCCGGCTTTTGTCGTTCCCGAGTGACGGCGATGGACTACAACGGATAAGTAGCCGATCAGCCGACGCGGGGACGACCGATGCGCGCAATATACTTGCTGGCCCTGCTGCCCATGCTGCCTCCGGCGCTGGCAGCGCTGCCGCCTGGCGTTATCGAACGTGCCGGCTCGGACGTGTCGTGGCGCATGGCGACCCGGGCGATGCCGAAGGGCGCGCTGGTCACGGCGCTGCAGGGCAACCCGGAGCGGGCCGGCACCTACTCGGTGTGGCTGATGCTGCCGGCCGGCTACCGGATCGGCCCGCACTGGCATTCGCTGGCGACCAATTTCGTCGTGCTGTCCGGCGGGCTGTATGTCGGTTACGGCAATACGGTCAAGGCCGGCGCCGCCGACGAGCATCGCAGCGGCGCCTATCTGTACCTGCCACCGGCCACCCACCACTATCTGTACACCCGGCAGATGACCGTGCTGCAGCTGTATGGCGACGGGCCGTTCGACATCCACTATCTCGATCTGGCCGACGACCCGCGACTGGGCAAGTGAGGCGGGGCTACCCGGCGCCGTCCTGGCGCGCTACCCTGCCGGTTTTATTTGCTAGCGCCTGCTCATGAGTCCCCTTGCCTTTCTCTATGTCGGCATCGGCGCCGCCGTCGGTGCCTGGTGTCGCTGGGTGTTGAGCCTGCTGCTCAATCCGCTGCTGGCCAGCCTGCCGCTCGGCACGCTGGCCGCCAACTGGATCGGCGCGCTGCTGATGGGCGTGATCATGGGGCTGTTCAGTCATTTCGGTGACTGGCCCGATGCGATGCGACTGGCGCTGACGACCGGTTTTCTCGGCGGTTTGACGACATTTTCGACATTTTCCGCGGAAATGTCGGGCTTTATTCTGGCCGGCCAATGGGCCAGCGTCATGATCGGCATCGGCCTGCACGTCTTCGGCTCCCTGCTGCTGACACTGACCGGTCTGTTGCTGGTGCGGGTGCTGGCGTAGCGCGCACGACGGCATGCCGGCTTGCCAGCGGCGGGGGCAAGGGACTTTAATGGTCACACTGTGTAACGGAGTGTGACCATGTACCGAACACTGATTTCCGTGGACGAACTCGCGGTGTTGCCGCCCGAATCCGTCCTGCTGATCGACTGCCGGCACCAACTGGCCGACCCCGATTACGGCCGCGGCGCCTATGCGGCCGGACACCTGCCCGATGCGCATCACCTGCACCTGGACTATCACCTGTCCGGACCGACCTCCGGCAGCAACGGCCGTCACCCGCTGCCGGACCGGCAACGGCTGGCAGTGGTATTCGGTGCGCTGGGACTGGCACCCGGCATCCAGTGCGTGGCCTATGACGACGCCGGCGGCATGTTTGCCGCGCGGCTGTGGTGGCTGGCGCAATGGCTGGGCCATCACGAGGTGGCCGTGCTCGATGGCGGTATCCAGGCCTGGACCGCCGCCGGCCATCCGCTGACCCGGGCGGAAGCCGGCTCGCACCCGCCGGTGCGTTTCCTGCCGCGCGATGGCGGCATGCGTACGGTGACGGCCGACGAGGTGCTGGCCAATATCGACCGGGCGCAGTTCCAGCTGGTCGATGCGCGCGGTGCCGACCGCTTCCGTGGCGAGAATGAAACCATCGACCCGGTCGGCGGGCATATCCCTGGTGCGATCAATCATCCGTTTGCCGGCAATCTGGCCAGCGACGGCCGCTTCAAGCCGGCGGCCGCGCTGCGTGACGAGTGGGAGACGCAGCTTGGCGGACGCCCGCCGCAGCAGGTCGTCCACCAGTGCGGTTCCGGCGTGACCGCCTGCCACAACCTGCTGTCGATGGAGTATGCGGGCCTGAACGGCAGCCGCCTGTATCCGGGCTCGTGGAGCGAATGGGTGGCCGCGCCGGGCCGGCCCTGCGCGACCGGCGCCTGAGCGCCGAAGCCCCCTGTTGCCGGGTCCGGACGGGGGGCTGGTTATTCTCAGACAATATAAAACTATCGCTAAACAGTATTTATTGTAATTAAGGCGAATTGCGTAAGCTCTCTGGCATTGTCCGAAATCAGCCCAGGAGTTGCCGCATGGTCAGCCGCCTTTTGTCCCGCCTCGTTGTCGCCGCCGCACTGGCCGGCAGCAGTGTTGCCGCCATCGCCGATGTCACGCTGCTGAACGTCAGCTACGACGTGATGCGCGACTTCTACAAGGACTACAACCCGGCATTCCAGAAGGCATACAAGGCCCGGACCGGCGAGACGGTCACCATCCAGCAGTCGCACGGTGGCTCCAGCAAGCAGGCGATGAGCGTGGTCAACGGCCTGGCGGCCGACGTGATCACCATGAACCAGGCACCGGACATCGACATCCTGGCCGAACGCGGCAAGCTGGTGCCGGACAACTGGCAGAAACGCCTGCCGGATCACGCCGCGCCGTTCAGCTCGACCATGATCTTCCTGGTGCGCAAGGGCAACCCGAAGCAGATCAGGGACTGGAACGATCTGGTCAGGCCGGGTGTACAGGTCGTGATCCCGAACCCGAAGATTACCGGCAACGGCCGCTATACCTATCTGGCCGCCTGGGGCCAGGCGAAGCGCCACGGCGGTGATGCCGCCGCGCGCGACTACGTGAAGAAACTGTTCGCCAACGTGCCGGTGCTCGATGCCGGCGGCCGTGCCGCTACCACCACCTTCATGCAGCGCCAGATCGGTGACGTGCTGGTCACGTTCGAGAACGAGGCGGAAATGGTCGCGCGCGAATTCGGCCGCGGCAGCTTCGACGTTGTCTACCCGGCCGTGTCCATCCTGGCCGAAAGCCCGGTATCGGTGGTCGACAAGGTGGTCGACAAGAAGGGCACCCGCAAGGAAGCCACCGCCTACCTGGAATACCTGTGGAGTCCGGAAGGTCAGGAAATCGCGGCGCAGAACTACCTGCGCCCGCGCAACAAGCAGGTGCTGGCCAGACATGCGGCCCAGTTCCCGGCGATCAGGACCTTTACCGTCGAGGAAACCTTCGGTTCGTGGAAGCGGGCGATGGACGTCCACTTCAAGGACGGTGGCGTGTTCGACCAGATCTACAGCAGCAAGTAAAAGGCGTTATCCGGTGGCCATCTCCGTCGATCTGCTCAATCTGCTGAACCAGCGCTTCGCCAGCGACGACACCCCGGTGTTCGTCGCCCGCCATGGCGTGGTGGAAGCGGACAGCAACGGTCTGCGTCTGACCAGTGCGTTCCAGCCCATCCTCCGCGCGACCGACAACAGCGTGCTGGGCTGGGAAGGACTGCTGCGGGCCTTCGACGAGCACGGCGCACCGCTGGCGCCGGAAGCAGCCTTCGACCGGCTCGGCGTCGGCGAGGCCATGGCGCGTTTCGACCGCATCTGCCGCAGCCTGCACCTGGCCAACTTCGTCGCCCAGCAGCCGAAGGACGCTTACCTGTTCCTGAATCTGCACCCGCGTCACCTGCAAAGCGTGTCCGGCGAGTACGGCCGGACCTTCGAGTGCATCGTGCGCGAGGCCGGTCTCGAACCGGGCCGCGTGGTGCTGGAGATCCTCGAACACGCGACGACGGACGAGGTGCGCCTGAGCCACGCAGTCAGCAACTTCAAGACCCGCGGTTTCCTGATCGCGCTGGACGACTTCGGCGGCGATGACAACGGGGTGTCGGAGCGGCGGCTGTTCAGCCTGCGTCCGCATATCGTCAAGCTTGACCGCCGGCTGCTTGACGGCAGCCGTGCCAGTCCGAGCTACCTGCTGCCGAAGCTGGTGCGGGTGGTCAACGGACTCGGCGCGCATGTCGTCGCCGAGGGCATCGAGACGGCGTCGCAGCGCGCGCTGGCCGAAGAAGCCGGCATTCCGTTCCTGCAGGGCTATCTGTTCGGGCGCCCGGCGCCGGGACTCGACGGCGCGGTGGACGCCCTGGCCGCCTGACTTCAACCTCTAGCCCGAGTACATACATGTCGTTCAAAAAACACAGTGTCCTGCCCGGCTTCGGCCTCGGTCTCGGCTACAGCCTGTTCTGGCTGTGCCTGATCGTGCTGCTGCCGATCGCCGCGCTGGTGCTGAAAACCACCGACCTGGGCCTGGCCGGCTTCTGGAGCACGGTCACCACCGACCGGGTGCTGGCCTCGCTGCGGCTGTCGTTCGGCGCCTCGCTGATTGCCGCCAGCATCAACGGCGTCATGGGCCTGCTGGTGGCGTGGGTGCTGGTCCGCTATCCGTTCCCCGGCAAGCGGATCATCGACGCGCTGGTCGATCTGCCGTTTGCGCTGCCGACTGCGGTGGCCGGCATCGCGCTGACCACCATCTATGCGCCCAATGGCTGGTTCGGCCAGTGGCTGGAGCCGCTCGGACTGAAAGTCGCGTTTACCCCGCTGGGCATCGTCGTGGCGCTGACCTTTATCGGCCTGCCGTTCGTGGTGCGGACCGTGCAGCCGGTGCTGGAAGACCTCGAGGCCGAGCTGGAAGAGGCGGCGACCTGTCTCGGCGCCAGCCGGCTGCAGATCTTCACCCGGGTGATCCTGCCGACCATCCTGCCGGCGCTGCTGACCGGTTTTGCGCTGGCCTTTGCCCGCGCCACCGGCGAGTTCGGCTCGGTGATCTTCATTGCCGGCAATATTCCGATGGTGTCGGAAATCACGCCGCTGCTGATCATCGGCAAGCTCGAGCAGTACGACTATATCGGCGCGACCGCCATCGCCGTGGTGATGCTGGTCATCTCGTTCCTGATGCTGTTTTCCATCAACGGCATCCAGTGGTGGGCCAGCCGCCGCCACGCCGCGCGCTAACCGGAGAGAACCATGTCCAATTCCGCTTCGAAGCGCACCCGGGCCACGACCGAGCCGCTTGCCGTCCGCTGGGCACTGATCCTGCTGGCGCTGCTGTTCCTGACCCTGTTCCTGTTCGTGCCGCTGATCAGCGTGTTCTGGGAAGCGCTGTCCAGGGGCTGGGACCTGTACCTGGCCGCGCTGACCGACCCCGAGGCCGTCGACGCGATCAAGCTGACGCTGATCGCCGCGCTGATCTCGGTGCCGCTGAACCTGGTGTTCGGTGTCGCCGCTGCCTGGTCGATCGCCAAGTTCGAGTTTCGCGGCAAGAGTTTCCTGACCACGCTGATCGACCTGCCGTTCTCGATCAGCCCGGTGGTCGCCGGCCTGATCTACGTGCTGCTGTTCGGCGCGCAGGGCTGGCTGGGCCCGTGGCTGGCCGAGCACGACATCAAGATCATCTTCGCCGTGCCGGGCATCGTGCTCGCCACCGTGTTCGTCACTTTCCCGTTTGTCGCCCGCGAACTGATCCCGCTGATGCAGGCCCAGGGTACCGACGAGGAACAGGCGGCGATCGTGCTTGGCGCCTCGGGCTGGAAGACGTTCTGGAAGGTCACGCTGCCGAACATCAAGTGGGGTCTGCTGTACGGCGTGATCCTGACCAATGCCCGCGCGATGGGCGAGTTCGGTGCGGTATCGGTGGTGTCCGGCCATATCCGCGGCGAAACCAACACCATCCCGCTGCATGTGGAGATTCTGTACAACGAATACAACTTCGTCGGCGCCTTCGCCTGCGCGTCCCTGCTGGCCCTGCTGGCCCTGGTCACGCTGGTGCTGAAGTCCATCGTCGAATGGCGCGCCACGCGCCAGCAAAGCGCGGACGTGCCGCTGGAAGCCCGCGCCCGTCTTGCCACCGCTCACTGAATTGAAAGAATGACGGGAAAGATCGCATGAGCATCGCCATCCGCCAGATCCAGAAGACATTCGGCGACTTCGTCGCCCTCGACAACGTCAACCTCGACATCGCCTCGGGCGAACTGCTCGCCCTGCTCGGGCCGTCCGGCTGTGGCAAGACCACGCTGCTGCGCATCGTCGCCGGCCTGGAAACGCCGGACAGCGGCCAGATCCTGTTCCATGGCGAGGATGCGACCGAACGCCATGTGCGCGAGCGCAAGGTCGGTTTCGTGTTCCAGCATTACGCGCTGTTCCGCCACATGACGGTGTTCGAGAATGTCGCCTTCGGCCTGTCGGTACGGCCGCGTGCGACCCGGCCGCCGAAGGAGGTGATCCGCGAGAAGGTCATGTCGCTGCTGAAACTGGTGCAGCTGGACTGGCTGGCCGACGCCTACCCGTCGCAGCTGTCCGGCGGCCAGCGGCAGCGGATCGCACTCGCCCGTTCGCTGGCGGTCGAGCCCAAGGTGCTGCTGCTCGACGAGCCGTTCGGCGCGCTCGACGCCAAGGTGCGCAAGGATCTGCGTCGCTGGCTGCGCCGCCTGCACGATGAAATGCACATCACCAGCGTGTTCGTGACCCATGACCAGGAAGAGGCGCTGGAAGTGTCCGACCGGGTGGTGGTGATGAACCACGGCCGCATCGAGCAGGTCGGCAGCCCGGCGTCGATCTATGACGATCCGGCCTCGCCGTTCGTCACCCAGTTCCTCGGCGACGTGAACCTGTTCCACGGCCGGGTCGAAGCCGGACGCGTGGCGATCGGCGACTACCAGCACAAGCTGGAAGATGCGACCCGCGATGGCGATGCGACCATCTACGTGCGTCCGCACGATCTTGAAGTCAGCCGCGACGAAGACCGCGCGCTGGCCAGCGGCACCGTCGAGCACATCCATGCGGTTGGCCCGGTGGTGCGGGTCGAGCTGAACAGCCTGAGCGGGCAGGTTATCGACGTGGCGCTGAACCGCGACGATTACCGCGCCCTTGGCCTGATGCTTGGTGACCAGGTGTTCGTCCGGCCGAAAAAAGTGGCGGTATTCGTCGACGAAGGCGCGAACATCTGAGTTGTCGCCGGGGGCAGGCCCCGCTTCGCGCGTCCGCGCTTCAGTCCGGCAGCCAGTCGGCGATGCGGGTGATGTCCAGGTTCTCCTCGATCAGGTTCGCCAGCCGTTCGATATGCGCCTCGCGGAGCGCAGGGTAGTCGACGGGCACCGCGTCGGGCAGGCCGGCCCAGTGCAGCAGGGCGAGGCAGGCTTCCGGATGGTCGAACAGGCCGTGCAGATAGCTGCCCAGCACCTGGTCGTCGGCCGAGACCGCCCCCTCGTTGCCGTCGGCCAGCCGGATCGCCGGCCGGTCCAGCGCCGGGCCGGTCGACACGCCCATGTGGATCTCGTAGCCGGTGACGGCGGCATGGCCCGAGGCCAGCCATCCCTGCCGGCGTTCGAGCTGCTTGTGCGCATCCAGTGTCGTTTCCATGTCGAGCAGGCCGAGTCCCGGCGTGCTGCCGGCCGCACTTTCCAGCCCGAGCGGGTCGTGCAGCTGGCGGCCCAGCATCTGGAAGCCGCCGCAGATGCCGATCAGCCTGCCGCCGTAGCGCAGGTGACGGTCGATGGCGGCCTCCCAGCCATTGGCGCGCAGCCAGCCGAGGTCGTCGCGGACGTTCTTGCTGCCCGGCAGCACGATCAGGTCGGCCGGCGGAATCGGCTGGCCGGCGGGGACCAGCTGGAATTCGACCTGCGGATGCAGGCGCAGCGGGTCGAAGTCGGTGTGGTTGCTGAGACGGGGCAGGGCCGGCGCGATCACGCGCAGTATCCGCTCGCCGCTGGCCGCCACGCCCTGCGTGCCCTGGCTCAGGCTGTCCTCGGCCTCGATATGCAGTCCCTGCAGGTACGGCAGGACGCCGAGCACCGGCTTGCCGGTTTCGCGCTCCAGCCAGTCCAGTCCCGGCTGCAGCAGGGCGATGTCGCCGCGGAAACGGTTGATGACCAGGCCGACCACGCGCCGGCGCTCGCTGTCCGACAGCAGCGCCAGCGTGCCGACCAGATGGGCGAACACGCCACCCCGGTCGATATCGGCCACCAGGATCACCGGGCAGTCGACCGCTTCGGCAAAGCCCATGTTGGCGATATCGCCATCGCGCAGATTGATCTCCGCCGGGCTGCCGGCGCCTTCGACCAGGACGCAGTCGCAGCTTGCCGCCACCCGGCTGTGGGCTTCGAGCACCACGCTCAGCGCCCTGGGCTTGAAGCGGTGATAGGCGGCGGCGTCCATATTGCCGATCGAATGGCCAAGGACGATGACCTGCGAGCCGGTATTGCTGTTCGGCTTCAGCAGGATCGGGTTCATGTCGGTATGCGGTTCGATGCCGCAGGCCAGCGCCTGCACCGCCTGCGAGCGGCCGATCTCGCCGCCATCGACGGTGACCGCGCTGTTCAGCGCCATGTTCTGCGGCTTGAACGGCATGACCCGGATGCCGCGCCGTATGAGAAAGCGGCACAGGCCGGTGACCAGGGTGCTTTTGCCGGCATCGGAGGTGGTGCCCTGGATCATGAGGGTTCTGGCTGGCATGGCGGCGGGGACGGGTGAATGAGGACGGCCATTATAGGGGTGTCGCCTGCGCCGGGCGTGGCGGACGGCCGATCCGGCACAAACGCGGTACCCCGAAATCACGTATTATCCGGCGCTATTGCTGATGGTGCCCTTCGGGGTGAAACGGGAATGCGGTGTAAGACCGCGGCTGCCCCCGCAACTGTAAGTGACGAGCCCGCTTGACGATGCCACTGGACGATTCCGGGAAGGCCGCGCGGGTGATGACGCACGAGCCAGGAGACCGGCCATCGCCTTAGTCGACGTGAGTTGAAACCGGGCGGGGTGCACCGGGGGAAACCGCCAGCGGCCGTTCCGGCTGCGGCGCCTCGCTCGCGGCGACGCCCCCTGCACGAGGACGTCCTCCATGGCCCTGCCACCGCGCCGCTTCCGCCTTCCATCGTCGTTCTGCCCTGCCGCCGCACGGGTGCCGTCATGAGACGCCACGACCGCCATGTCCTGATGTGTACCGGCCCGCGCTGCACCGGCAACGGCGTCGAGGCCGAGGCGATGTTCAAGGTGCTCGGGCAGGCGATCGACGCGCGCGACGGGCTGTGCGTCAAGCGCACCCGCTCGCACTGCTTTGCCGTTTGCAGGGAAGGGCCGATCGCCGTCGTCTATCCGGACGGCGTCTGGTATCGCCAGGTTGATGCCGCCGCCGTCGAGCGCATCGTCGACGAACATCTGGTCAACGGTCGCCCGGTCGAGGCGCTGGTGTTCCACCGGCTCGGAACCGGCGATGTCGGGCAGGAGGCGGGCCAGTGAACACTCCCGTTTCCCGCGGCATCGTGCTGTTGACCCACGCCGGCACCGACCTGACCGCGCTGCAGCGCGTGCGTGCCGAACTGCCGGACGGTTTCGTGCCGGTCTCCGGCGTCAACCTGCAGACCATCGTCTGCCCGGACGGCATGGCCGCCGTGCTGGCCGGTCCGGTGGCGACTGCGCGCGTCGTCATTGTCCGCGTGCTGGGCCGCACCAGTGCCATTCCCGGTTTCGACACTCTGTGGAAGGACGCCCGCGCCCACGGACGCGCCCTGATCGTGGTCAGCGGCACCGGCGAGCCGGACCCGGATCTGGCAGCACAGTCGACCGTCCCGCCGTCCCTGCAGCATGAAGTGACCGCCTACCTGCAGGCCGGTGGCACCGGCAATATGGCGCAGCTGCTGCGTTTCCTTGCCGACTACCTGCTGATGACCGGCTTCGGCTACCTGCCACCGACGCCGCTGCCCGAGCACGGCATCCACCATCCGGAACTGTCGGCCGACTGCTCGCTCGACGACTGGCTGGCGATCCGCCGGCCGGACTGGCCGACGGTCGGCATCACCTTCTATCGCGCGCACTGGGTCAGCGGCAACACCCGCTTTATCGACAGCCTGGTCGACGCCCTGGCCGCGCAGCAGCTGAATGCGCTGCCGGTCTATACCGCCTCGCTGCGCACGCTGGACGGTGACGGCATGCCGGCGGCGATGCAGTTTTTTGTCGGAGCGGACGGCACGAGCCGCATCGATGCACTGATCAATACCACCTCGTTCGCCATGGGCGACGTGAACGCCGACGGGCCGACGCCGACCGGCTGGTCGGTGGCCGCTTTCGAGCGCCTTGACATCCCGGTGGTGCAGGCAATCACCAGCAGCATGACCCGGGCGCAATGGGAGCAGTCGGAACGCGGGCTGAATCCGCTCGACACGGCGATGAACGTCGCACTGCCGGAGTTCGATGGCCGCATCGTCAGCGTGCCAATGTCGTTCAAGCATGCCAGCGACGGTGCGCCGGCCGAACAGACCGACTATGCGCCGCTGCCCGACCGGGTGCGGCGCGTGGCCGGCATCACCGCACGGCTGGTACGGCTGCGTCGGGTGCCAGCCGCCGACAAGCGCATCGCTTTCATCTTTACCAACTCGAACAGCAAGGCGTCGCAGATCGGCAATGCCGTCGGCCTCGACTCGCCGGCCTCGCTGTTTGCCATGCTGCATGCGATGCAGGCGCGCGGCTATCGCATCGACGGGCTGCCGGACAGCAGCGATGCCCTGATCCACGAACTGATCGACCGCGGCGCCTATGACGAGGCCTATCTCAGCGACGACCAGCTGCGGCGGGCCGTGGCGGCCGTACCGGCGGCGCGTTACGCCGAGTGGTTTGCCGAGCTGCCGGACGCACTGCGCGAGCGGATGAGCGCGCGCTGGGGTGCCGCTCCGGGCAGTGCCTATGTCCATCAGGGCCGGCTGGTGTTTGCCGGGCTGGAATACGGCAATGCATTCGTCGCCCTGCAGCCGCCGCGCGGCTACGGCATGGACCCGGATGCGATCTACCACACGCCGGACCTGCCGCCGACCCATCACTATCATGCACTGTACTGCTGGCTGCGCGACGACTGGCGGGCCGATGCCATCGTCCACGTCGGCAAGCACGGGACGCTGGAATGGCTGCCGGGCAAGGGCGTCGGCGTGTCGGAAAACTGCTTCCCGGATGCGCTGCTCGGCGACATGCCGCTGTTTTACCCGTTCATTCTCAATGACCCGGGCGAAGGTTCGCAGGCAAAGCGCCGCGCCCATGCCGTGGTTATCGACCACCTGACGCCGCCGATGACCACCGCCGACACCTACGGGCCGCTGGCACAGCTGACACAGCTGGTCGACGAGTACTACCAGGTCGAGATGCTCGATCCGGGCAAGCTGCCGCTGCTGCAACAGCAGATCTGGGATCTGATCAAGGCCTCGAATCTCGATGCCGATCTGGCGGCGATGATGAAGCACGACCACGACCACGACCACGAGCCCGCCCCGGCACCGGCCGCGCCGACGGGCCTGTACCGGCCGAAGCCGGCGTCATCCGCCGCGCCCGGTGCCGGCAAGTACCGCATTGCCACGCCGGCAGCCGCGCACCCGCATGACCATGATCACGGCCATCACCACCACCATCATGATCATGACCATCACCACGATCATCACCACGATCATGACCACGACTGGGACGCCACGCTGAACGATGACGGCGTGCCGCTGACGCTGGCCGGCATGGACGGTGTCGATGTCGCCCACCTGATCGAGGATATCGACGGCTATCTGTGCGAGCTGGGTGCGGCGCAGATCCGCGACGGCCTGCATGTGCTGGGCCGCTCGCCGGATGGTGAGGCGCTGGTCGACATGATCTGCGCGCTGGTGCGCCTGCCGAACCTGGACGTGCCCGGCCTGCCGGCCGGGGTGGCGGCGGCGCTCGGGCTGGTGCTGGAGACGCTGCAGGCCGACAAGGGCCGGCGGCTGGAGCCGGTACCGCCCTTGCTGGCAGCGCTGGCCGATGCGCCGGTGGTGACCCGTGCCGATGCGCTGGATGTCATCGCCGCGCTGGGCCGCCGGCTGGTGGCCGGGCTGGCCGGACACGGTTTCGACCCGGCGGCGGTCAGCGCGGTGCTGGCGGCCGTGCTGCCCGGCGTCGTCGCCAGTGACGACATGGCGCGCACGCTGGCGTTTGTCTGCGCCGAACTGGTGCCAAACCTGGCGCGAACGCGCGAGGAAATCGACAACCTGCTGCACGGACTCGATGGCGGCTACGTGCCGGCCGGGCCAAGCGGCGCGCCGACGCGCGGCATGGCCCATGTGCTGCCGACCGGGCGCAATTTCTACTCGGTCGATCCGCGCGGATTGCCCTCGCAGGCCGCCTGGCGCATCGGCGCCGAGCTGGCCAGCGAGGTCATCGCCCGCCATCGCCAGGACACCGGGCATGATCCGGAGTCGGTCAGCATCAGCGTCTGGGGCACCAGCGCCATGCGTACCCATGGAGACGATATTGCCGAGATCCTGGCCTTGCTCGGTGTCCGGCCGACCTGGCAGGCCGAGAGCCGGCGCGTGTCCGGCATCGAGGTGATCGGACTGGCCGAACTGGGCCGGCCGCGCATCGACGTCACTGTGCGCATCAGCGGTTTCTTCCGCGATGCCTTTCCGCACCTGATCCAGCTGGTCGATGATGCGGTGCGGACGGTCGCGCTGCTCGATGAACCGGTCGATCGCAACTTTGTCCGCAAGCACTACCTGGCCGATCTGGCCGGCGAGCTGCTGGGCCGGCTGCCGCGTGACAGCGCCAGCCGGCGCGCGCTGTACCGGGTATTCGGTTCAAGACCGGGCACCTATGGTGCCGGCATCCTGCCGCTGATCAACGAGCAGAACTGGCAGGACGATGCCGACTTCGCCACCGCCTACGTCAACTGGGGCGGCTATGCATACAGCCGCGATGACCAGGGCGTCGACGCCCGCGACGACTTCCGCCACCGGCTGTCCGGCATCGAGGTCGCGCTGCACAACCAGGACAACCGCGAACACGACATTTTCGACAGCGACGACTACCTGCAGTACCACGGCGGCATGATCGCCACCATCCGCAGCCTGACCGGCCGCCAGCCACGGCAGGACTTCGGCGACACCCACGATCCGGCCAGCCCGACCGTGCGCGGACTGAAGGAGGAAGTGCTGCGGGTATTCCGTTCGCGCGTCGCCAATCCCAAATGGATAGACGGCATCCGCAAACACGGCTACAAGGGCGGACTGGAACTGACCGCCACCGTCGACTACCTGTTTGGCTACGATGCCACCGCGCACGTGGTCGACGACTGGGTGTACCAGCAACTGGCCGAAACCTACGCGCTGGACGCCGACATGCAGGCCTTCTTTGCCGACAGCAATCCGTGGGCGCTGCATGCCATCACCGAACGCCTGCTGGAAGCCGCGCAGCGCCAGCTGTGGGCCGAACCGGCGCCGGACACGCTGGAGGCGCTGCGCGCGCTGCACCTGCGCAGCGAGGCAATGCTCGAAGCCCGCGGTGACATTCCGCGCATTGGAGTCGACAAGGCATGAAACACGCTTATCCGTTTGTCGCCATCGTCGGCCAGCCGCAACTGAAGCGGGCGCTGCTGCTGTGCGCGATCGACCCTTCGCTCGGCGGCGTGCTGATCCGTGGCGACAAGGGCACCGCCAAGAGCACCGCCGCGCGCGGGCTGGTCGATGTGCTGCCGCCGATCACCCGGGTGCCGGGCTGCGCGTACAACTGCGCGCCGGATGCGCCGCTGGCCGAGTGCCCGCATTGCGGCGATGGCGCCACCCCGGTTGCCGTGACCGCGCCGGTGCCGTTCATCAACCTGCCGCTCGGCGCCACCGAAGACCGCGTGCTTGGCAGCCTCGATTTCGAGCAGGCGCTGAAACACGGCCGGCAGGCCTTCAAGCCCGGCTTGCTGGCGGCTGCCCACCGCGGGTTGCTGTATATCGACGAGGTCAATCTGCTGGCCGACCACCTGGTCGACGTGCTGCTGGACGTGGCGGCGATGGGCGTCAATACCGTGCAGCGCGAGGGGCTGTCGGTCAGCCATCCGGCCCGCCTCACCCTGCTCGGCACCATGAATCTGGAAGAAGGCGACCTGCGTCCGCAATTGCTGGATCGCTTCGGCATGATGGTCGAAGTCAGCGCGCCGCGCGATGCGGCGGTGCGGGCTGAAGTGGTGCGGCGGCGGCTGGCGTTCGAGGCCGATCCGGCCGGCTTTGTCGCCGGCTGGCGCGCGGAAACCGATGCGCTGCGCGACACGATCCGTGTCGCGCAGGCCGGTCTGCGCCGGGTGACGCTGTCCGATGCGCTGTTCGATTTCGTCAGCCAGCTGTGCTGCGAATTCGAGGTCGCCAGCCTGCGTGCCGACATTGTCATGCACAAGGCGGCGCGGGCGATGGCAGCACTGGACGGTCGCGAGGTGGTCAGTGCCGAAGACGTGCGCGATGCCGCCGGGCTGGTGCTGCCGCATCGTCGCCGGCGCAAGCCGTTCGAGCAGGCCGGTCTCGACCACGACAAGCTGGAGTCGCTGACCCGGCAGGCAGCGGCGCCGCCACCGCCGCCGTCCGATGGCCAGGACGGCCCGCCGCCCGATGACGACGCCACCCCTGCTCCCGCCGCCGATGAGCCGGACGATGAGCATGACGGGGACGGCGGGTCCGGCGTGGCGCCGGAGCGGCAATTTGCTGCCGCCGGGGCAGACGACGTCGCCCGCATCGACCTGCTGGCCCGTCAGGCGCATGAGGCCAGCGGCCGGCGCAGCAGCGTGGTCGGCGCCCGGCGCGGTCACTATGTGCGTGCGGTGCCGGACGAGGCGCCGGACCAGCTGGCGGTCGATGCCACGCTGCGCCATGCGCTGCTGCGCGACCCGCAGGCTTTCGGCGTCACCCGTGCCGACCTGCACGCCAAAGTCCGCGTCGGCACCCAGGCCAGCCTGATCCTGCTGGTGGTCGACGCGTCCGGCTCGATGGCCGCGCGCCGGCGCATGGAAGCGGTCAAGGGCGCGGTGCTCGGCCTGCTGCGGGATGCGTACCAGCGCCGTGACCAGGTCGCGGTGATTGCCTTCCGCGGCGACGAGGCCGAGCTGGTGCTGCCGCCGACACGCCAGGTCGAACAGGCGGAACAGGCCCTGCACGAACTGCCGACCGGGGGCCGTACGCCGCTGTCGCATGCGCTGCGGCTGGCCGCCGACACCCTGGCCCGGCATGGCGACACGCTGACGCCGCTGCTGGTGGTGCTCAGCGACGGCCGTGCCAATGTGGCGCTGGATGTGCATCTCGATCCGTGGGCCGAGGCGCTCGGGCTGGCCGGCCGGCTGGCGGAGAGCGGCCTGCCGGCGCTGGTGCTGGATACCGAGCAGGGTTTTGTCCGGCTGGGCCGCGCGCGCGAACTCGCGCAGGCGCTGCAGGCCGACTATGTACCGATGGACCAGTTGTCGGCCGAGGTGCTGGCGCTGTCCATCCGTGAACGCCAGGGCCGGTAAGGCACGGCGATTCCACTCAAATCAGGAACTGACATGATCATTTGCATAGGCGCCGGCCCCGGCGATATCGGCTACCTGCCGCAACGCTCGGCCGGGCTGATCCGCGACGCGGACGTGATCGCCGGCTTCGACGCGGTCGTCAATGTGGTGCGGCCGCTGATTCCGGCCCGTGCCGAGGTGGTGCTGATGGGCTACAAGGACCAGGTCGCGCAACTGGAACACGTGGCGCGCCTGCACCACGCCGGCAAGCGCTGCGTGGTGGTGTTCATGGGCGACATTCATTTCAGCGGCTTCCAGTATCTGGAACGGGTCGAGCGCGCCTGCGGCCATCCGGTCGAGACCATGCCCGGCCTGTCGTCGGCGCAGGTGCTGGCATCGCGCGCCAGGGTGTGCTTCGACGAAACCACCTTTATCACCTTCCATCGCCGTGGCGACCTGACGCCGTTCAAGCGCCATCTGGTCCATGTGCTGGAAGACCAGCGCAACGCCATCGTCATTCCGTGCCCGTGGGATGCGGCGCGCTCGTTCATGCCGTGCCATATCGCGGCCTATCTGCTGGAAAACGGCATTTCGCCGGCGCAGCCGACCGAAGTCTGGGAAAACCTGACCCGCGGCGAAGCCGAATGGCATGGCACGCTGGCCGAATGCGCGGACAAGACCTTCTCCGACATGAGCATCATGCTGATCCGCACGCTGCAGCCGATGGCGAGCCAGATCGAACCGGCGGAGGCCGCATGAGTGACGGCAGCGACTACGCGATCGTGCTGGCCGGTCACGGCAGCCGCGATCCGGACGGCGTGCGCGAGTTCATGGCGCTGGTCGGGCTGTTGCGCGAGCGCGCCGCCGGCCGGCCGGTCACGCACGGTTTCCTGGAATTTGCCGCGCCGACCCTGGACCAGGCGGTCGAGGCGGCCATCGCCGACGGTGCGCGGCGACTGGTGATGGTACCCGGCGTGCTGCTGGCTGCCACCCATGCCAAGAACGACATGCCGAGCGAGCTGCTGGCGCTGCAGCGCGCCCATCCCGGTGTCGATTTCCACTTTGGCGCGGCAATGGACCTGCATCCGAAACTGCTGGAACTGTGCCGGCTGCGGCTGATCGAGGCAGAGGCGCGCACGGCGCGCACCGTGGCCCGTGCCGATACCTGTCTGGTGGTGGTCGGCCGCGGTACGTCCGACCCGGATGCGAACTCGGAAATCTCCAAGCTGACGCGCATGCTGGAGGAAGGCATGGGCTACGGCGCATCGTTCGTCTGCTATTCCGGCACGGCGCGGCCGCTGGTCGCCGACGGGCTCCGGGCCGCCGCGCTGCTCGGCTATTCGCGCATCGTGGTGCTGCCGTATTTCCTGTTCGATGGCGTGCTGGTCAAGCGCATCTACGCGGCTGCCGCCGACCTCGCCGCCCGCCACCCGGAGATCGAAGTGTTGCCGGCCGGCTATCTCGGCGTGCATGCGCACGTGGCCGACGCATTCCTCGATCGCGCCCGCGAAGGCGTCGACGGGCGGGCGACGATGAACTGCGCGCTGTGCAAGTACCGGGTGCAGATCGTCGGCTTCGAGGAACAGGTCGGTCTGCCGCAGCAGGGCCATCATGGCGGCGTGCGCGGGCTGCTGGCGCGCGACGATGCGCCGGCGGAGGCGGTGCCATGGCCCGCGTACCAGCCGCACCCGATCGAGGCGGAAAGCATGCGCCTCATCGACGCCGGTCGCGACTGGTCCGGTGTGCCGGACGACCACCGCATCGTGCTGCGGCGGCTGGTGCATACCAGCGGTGACTTCGACATTGTCGACGACCTGTATTTCTCGCCCGGCGCGGTCGAGATCGGCATGCGTGCGCTGCTGCGCTGCCGGCGCATCGTGACCGACGTCACCATGGTGCAGACCGGACTGAAGCGCGCGGTGCTGGATCAGCTTGGCGTCGACACCTGGTGCGGCGTGCACGATGCGGAAACCCGCTTGCTGGCCGACGCGCACGGCATCACCCGCTCGGCCGCCGGCATCCGCCGCGCGTGGGAGAAATTCGGCAACGAGGTGGTGGTGGCGATCGGCGACGCGCCGACCGCGATCATGGAACTGGTACGGCTGGTGCGCGAGCACGGCTGGCGGCCGCAGCTGGTGGTCGGACTGCCGGTCGGCTTCGTTGGCACGCGCGAATGCAAGGAGGCGCTGCGCCGGCTGATGCAGGTGCCGCGCATCACCAATCGCGGTACGCGCGGTGGCTCGCCGTGGGCGGCGTCGGCGGTCAATGCGCTGATGATCGAGGCGATCGACCACGTGTATCGCCAGCAGGCGGACGCCGTACGATGAACGCCCCGGTGCGCCGTCCGTACGATCTGGCCACGCCGGCGCCGAACGGCCTGCGACGCGGCCGGACCACGGGCAGTTGCGCCACGGCAGCGGTCAAGGCCGCGTTGCTGCTGTTGCTGCGCGATGTCCGCGCCAGCGAGGTCGACATCAGCCTGCCGGACCCGGCGTTCTACCTGACCGTGCCGGTACAGGCGGTCGGGTTGCTGGACGGCGGCGCGGCCCGTGCCGAGGTACTGAAGTACGCTGGCGATGACCCGGACAACACCGATGGCGCGACGATTTTTGCCACGGTGACGCCGAACGGCAGCGGTGAACTGCGTTTTCTCGCCGCCGCCGGCGTCGGCACCGTCACCCTGCCCGGCCTGCGCATTCCGCCCGGCGAGGCGGCGATCAATCCGGTGCCGCGCGAGATGATGCGGCGGGCGGTGGCCGAGGTGCTGGCCGGTGCGCCGGACCCCGGCTTCGACCTGGCGATCGGCTGCGTAGATGGCGAGAAGATCGCCCGTCGCACTTTCAATCCGATGCTCGGCATTGTCGGCGGCATTTCCATCCTCGGCACCAGCGGCATTGTTGAACCGATGTCGCTGGCGGCCTGGATGGCGTCGATCGAAATCTATATCCGCGTGGCGCTGGGCGAACTGCCGGACGCCATCGCCTTCACCCCGGGCAAGATCGGGCGCGGCCATGCGGCGCAGGTTCTGGGTCTGCCCGGCACCCGGGTGGTGCAGATCGCCAACTTTGTCGGCACGTCGCTGGACTATGTCGAGGCGACGCTGCAGGAACGACAGGCCCGGCTCGGTACCCTGTGGGTGCTCGGCCACCCGGGCAAGATTGCCAAACTGCTCGACGGCGTGTGGGACACGCATTCGGGCAAAAGCGGCATGGCCATGGGCGGCGTGGCCGCCGTGGCCGCCGAATCCGGTTTTCCCGCCGCGCTGGTGACGCGCATCGGGGCAGCCAATACCGTGGAGAATGCAGTGCAGATCATGGCCAATGATGCCGGCGACCGCGCCCGCGCGTTCTGGAGTGAAATCGAACAGCGGGTGGCAGCGCGGATGCAGACGCGGGTGCCGAGCGTCGACCGGGTTGCCGTGCGCCTGTTCAGCATGGATGGCACGCCGCTGGGTGAAGCGGCAGGGGAGGCGGCATGAGCCAGTGCGGACGTTTCTTCGGCGTTGGCGTCGGCCCCGGCCCGGCCGGGCTGGTGCCGGTTGCCGCCCTCGAGGCGCTGCGCGGCGTCGACCTGATCTACCTGCCGCGCGCGCGCGGCAGCGAGGTGTCGGTGGCGCGACAGTGCCTGGCCGGGCTCGGGCTGGCCGACGACCGCCTCCGCGAAATCGAATTCGAGATGGACCCGGACCGCCGGGTGCTGGCGACGCACTATGCGGCGCTGGCGGCAACGGTGGCTGGCGAGCTGCAGCAGGGACGTGACGTCGCCTACCTGACCATTGGCGATTCGATGACCTACTCGACCTACGGCTATCTGCTTGCCGCGCTGCGCGAGCGGCTGCCCGGGCTCGAACACCGCACCTTTCCCGGCGTCACCAGCTTTGCCGCGACCGCGTCGGCACTGTCATGGCCGCTGGGCGAAGGCAAGGAACGCATCCTGATCCTGCCGTGCCCGGACGACATGACCGCGCTGCGCGCCGATATCGACAGCCACGACATCGTGGTGCTGATGAAAATCGGCGCCCGGCTGGGCGCGGTACTGGATCTGCTCGACGACATGGGCATTGCGCGGCATTGTGCCTTTGCCCGCCGTATCGGCCTGCCCGGCGAAGTGCTGTGCGATGACGTGAGCCGGCTCGATGCGTCGGCCAGCGGCTATCTGGCCACCCTGCTGATCCGCCGCGAGGCGAGAGAGAGACGACACGCATGAAAGTCTATTTCATCGGCGCCGGTCCCGGCGCTGCCGACCTGATCACCCTGCGCGGCAGCCGCCTGCTCGGCCGCGTGCCGATGGTGCTGTATGCCGGTTCGCTGGTGCCGGCCGAAATGCTGCAGCATTGCCGCGCCGATGCCGAGATCCTCGATACCGCCGAGCTGTCACTCGACCAGCAGGAAGCCTGCTATCGCCGCGCGCGTGATGCCGACCTGGACGTGGCGCGGCTGCATTCCGGCGATCCGGCCATCTACGGCGCGACCGCCGAGCAGATGCGCCGGCTGGAAGCACTCGGCATCGACTACGAGATCGTGCCCGGCGTGTCGTCGTTTACCGCCGCCGCCGCCGTCCTCGGCAGCGAACTGACCCGGCCGGCGGTGTCGCAGTCGGTCATCCTGACCCGGGTGTCCGGCCGGGCGTCGGCAGTGCCGGAGCGGGAGTCGATCGCCCGTTTTGCCGAGCACCAGGCGACCATGTGCATCTTCCTGTCCGGCCAGCGGCTGAAGCAGACCGTGGCCGACCTGCTGCTGCACTACCCGGCCGATACCCCGGTGGCGCTGGTGCGGCGCGCCAGCTGGCCGGACCAGACGATCCACCGCGCCACGCTGGCGACCCTGCTTGGCGGGGTGCGACAGAAGGACTGGCTGCTGACCACGCTGCTGCTGGTCGGCCCGGCGCTGTCACGCGACGGCGGGATCGAATCCAGCCTGTATGCGGCCGGTTTCACCCACCTGTTCCGCGACGGCAGCGACCGCAAGAAGCCGCGCGTGCGCCGTCGCACGGCGCCGGCAGCGGAGGACGCGAAATGAAGCCACCCGGACACACTTCTGCCATGACATCGCTGCGCCCCGCCGTGGTCGCCGGCAAGCTGAGCCCGTGCGCGGTCTGGCTGGTGCGGCCGGATGCGCAGCCGCTCGGCGAGCGACTGGCCACCGCACTTGATGCCGACTGCGTCCGGCCATGGCTGACACCCGGGCTGTCGCCACTGATCCAGTTCCGGCAGCAGTTTGCGTTGCGGCGGCAGTGGGTACTGGTCATGGCCAGCGGCATTGCCGTGCGCTATCTGGACGGTCTGACCGCCAGCAAGCATACCGACCCGGCGGTAGTGGTGCTCGATGAAGCGGCGCGCTTCGCCATCCCGCTGCTGTCCGGTCACGAGGGCGGCGCCAATGCCCTGGCCTACCGGCTGGCGCGACTGACCGGTGCCGTCCCGGTCGTGACCACCGCGACCGAGGCGCTGAAACCGCTGACGCTCGGCATCGGCTGCCGCCGCGGCAAGTCGGTCGACGAGATCGAACGTGCGGTGCTGCAGGTGCTGGATGGCCGTCCGCTGCGCATGGTGCGCGAGGTCGCCACCATCGACCTGAAAGCCGACGAACCCGGCCTGCTGGCGTTCTGCATCCGCTACGACCTGCCGTTGCGCGTCATCGACCGCGACGATGTCGCTGCCCGGGCATGGCTGAACCAGCCGTCCGACTGGGTGCGGCGCCATGTCGGCGTCGGCGGCGTGTGCGAGCCGTGCGCGCTGATCGCCAGCCCGCGCGGGCAACTGGTCGTGCCCAAGACCGCGGTCAATGGCGTGACCGTCGCCGTCGTCGACGATGGCCAGACCGCCGACACTGCCGGACCCTACCGGCCGCACTGGCGCCGCTGCCTGCCTGACGACTGCTAGGACGCCTTGCCGATGCAGCCTGTTTTCCTTCCCTTGCCGTGCTTCCGGCGCGGCAGCCTGAAAGCCATCCAATGAGCGGCAAACTTTATCTGGTCTCCGTCGGCCCGGGCAGTCATGAACTGATCCCGCCGATGGTGAAGACCGCCCTGCAGGCCAGCGACGTGGTCGTCGCCTACGAGCTGTATCTGACCTGGATCCGGCCATGGATTGCCGGCAAGGACATCCGCACCCTGCCGCTGACCCAGGAGCGCGACCGCGCGCAGCTGGCGATCGCCGAAGCCCGCGCCGGCCGGACCGTGGCGCTGGTGTCCAGCGGCGACATCGGCGTGTACGCCATGGCGGCGCTGGCATTCGAGGACATGGCCGACGATGACAGCTACGAGGTGCAGCTGATTCCCGGCATCACCTCGGCCAATGCCTGCGCATCCCTGCTCGGTTCGCCGCTGTCGCACGATTTCGCCACCCTGAGCCTGTCCGACCTGCTGTGCCCGTGGGACTGGATCGAGACCCGTGCCCGCCATATCGCCCAGGCCGACCTGGCGGCGGTGTTCTACAACGTGCAGAGCCGCCAGCGCCAGGAAGGCGTCTACCGCATTCTCGACATCATGCTCGAACACAAGCGGCCCGGGACCCTGTGCGGCATCGTCCGCAATGCCTACCGCGAGGGCCAGTCGGTCGAGATCGCCACCCTGGCCGAGCTGCGCACCCGCCAGTTCGACATGCTGACCACGCTGGTGATCGGCAACCGCTTTACCCGGCGCAAGCGCGACTGGATCTTCACCCCGCGCGGCTACGGCAACTGGGATGACACGCCGGACACGGTCACGGCGGACAGCCTGCCCGATGGCGCCGTGTGGGTGTTCTCCGGTACCGGTGACGGCAATGCGCTGGCACGCGAGATCGCCGGCCGCGGCCATGCGGTGGTGGTGTCCAGCGCCAGCGACTACGGTGCCGAACTGGTCGCGCAGGACTGCCCGGGCCTGACGCCGCTGGCCGGCCGGCTCGGCATCGAGCGCCGGCGCGAGCTGCTGGCCCGCAGCCGGGCGCGCTTCATCGTCGATGCAACCCACCCGTACGCGGCCGACATGTCACAGCAACTGATCGCGCTGGCAGCCGGGCAGAACCTGCCGTATCTGCGCTACGAGCGACCGGATGCGTGCGATCCGCACCCGGCCAGGCACTGCACCAGCATGGCCGGGGCGGCCGCACTGGCCATGGCGCACGGCCGGCGCATCTTTCTTGCCACCGGCAGCAAGGATCTGGCCGATTTCGTCCAGGCCGACGGTGCCGGCCAGCACGCCTGGTTCGTGCGCCTGGCACCGGACCCGCTGCACCTGCAGCGCGCGCTCGACCTCGGCATTCCGCGCTCCCGGCTGTGCGCGATGCAGGGGCCGTTCTCGCAGCAGGCCAACGAGACGCTGTGGCGCGACTGGGGCATCGACTGCGTGGTGACCAAGCAGTCCGGCGCGGCCGGCGGTTATCCGGCCAAGGCCGCGGCGGCGGCGGCGCTGGGCATTCCGCTGATCGTGGTCGACCGGCCGCAGGTCGATTACCCGGCCATGGCCACCGATTTCGGCGCCGTTCTGGCCGCTTTGCCGGAGATTGCCGCATGAACCGCATTCCGGTCACCCTCATCACCGGCTTTCTCGGCGCCGGCAAGACCACCTTGCTGTCGAACCTGATCCGCACCAGCCGCAACCGCCGGCTGGCCATCCTGGTCAACGAATTCGGCGAGGTGTCGATCGACGGCGCGCTGCTGCGCGACGATGGCCGCAGCGCGGACGCGGAAATCCACGACCTGCCGAACGGACTGATTGCCTATGGCGACGATCAGGACTTTCTGCCGACGCTGCAGGCCCTGTGGGCGCGGCGCGAGCAGATCGACCATATCCTGATAGAGACCTCCGGTCTGGCCCTGCCGACTGCGGTCATGGAGCGCCTGCAGGGCGACGACCTGGCGCCGTATTTCGTGCTCGACGCCACGCTGGCGGTGGTCGATACGCCATTGCTGCTGGCCGGCGATTTTGATCCGGCAACGGATGGCGATCCGGTCGCCAGCCTGTTCCGGCAGCAACTGGCCAGCGCCGACATTGTGGTGCTGAACAAGATTGGCGGGCTTGACGACGACGCGCTGCTCGACGCCGAAGCCCGCGTGCGCGGGCTGGCGCCGGCGATCCGCTTTATCGAGCTTGCGCATGATGCGCGGCTGGATACCCGGCTGACGCTCGGCCTGCACCTGCACGAAGTGGCCGGCAGCGGCCATCGCCACTACGGCCCGGTCGCCACCCTGCCGGGGCTGAACCTGCGCCCGCTGTCCGACCAGCGACCGCTCGACGGCCACAGCCATGGCGGCCTCGGCGCCCACAGCCACGGCCTTGCCACCCATCGCCATTTCCATGAGCAGGACCCGGGCTGGCAGTCGTTTACCGTCAGCAGCACCGAGGCGCAGGATGCCGACACGCTGCGCCGGGCGCTGATCGCCATCGCCCGCTGCGAGCCGCTGCTGCGCATCAAGGGCTTCGCCCCGGCAGCCGGCGGCCGGTTGCGCATCCAGGCGGTGCGCAGCCGGGTCGACGTGCAGCTGCAGGACGCCGACACCCCGGTGCGGCCGGCGCAACTGGTGTGCATCGGCTACCACCCGAGCCGTCCGCGCGTGATCGAACAACTGAACGAACTGACCGGCACCCGCTGGCGTTAGGAGATCTCCATGAAAACCGATCCGGCTTCCCACCAGCGCATGACCGAGCGACGCAAGGCCGGCTTCGACAAGAAGCAGGCTGCTGCTGCCGGCGAAAAAGGCCTGCTGATCGTCCATACCGGCATCGGCAAGGGCAAGAGCAGCGCCGCCTTCGGCATGGGGCTGCGCGTGGTCGGCCACGGCATGCGGCTCGGTGTGGTGCAGTTCATCAAGGGCGCGCTGCATACCGCCGAGCGCGATCTGCTCGGCGGCTTCGACAACTGCGATTTCCTGACCGTCGGCGACGGCTACACCTGGAACACCCAGGACCGCGACGCCGATATCGCCACCGCCCGCCGGGGCTGGGACGAGGCGCAGCGGATGATCGCCGGCGGCGACTACGACATGGTGATCCTCGACGAGCTGAACGTCGTGCTCAAGTATGACTACCTGCCGCTCGACGAAGTACTGGCGACCTTCGCCGCCCGCCCGGCCGCGCTGCATGTGGTCGTGACCGGCCGCCATGCGCCGGACGCGCTGATCGAGGCGGCCGACCTGGTGACCGAGATGCGGCTGGTCAAGCACCCGTACCGCGAGCAGGGCATCAAGGCCCAGCAGGGTGTCGAGTTCTGAGCATGGGCGAGCGCATTCGCCATTGCCCGGCGCTGTTTCTGACCGCGCCGGCGTCGCACCAGGGCAAGACCACGCTGTGTGCCGGGCTGGCCCGTCACCATCGTGACCAGGGCCGTCGGGTACGGGTGTTCAAGACCGGGCCGGACTTTCTCGACCCGTACATTCTGGAACGCGCATCCGGCCAGCCGGTCCACGCGCTCGACCTGTGGATGACCGGCGAGCAGGACTGCCGCCAGCGGCTGTACCAGGCTGCCGGCGATGCCGATCTGATCCTGATCGAAGGCAGCATGGGACTGTTCGACGGCACACCGTCGAGCGCCGACCTGGCAGCGACCTTCGGCGTGCCGGTGCTGGCGGTGATCGACACCACCGGCATGGCGCAGACCTTTGCCGCCGTGGCGCACGGGCTGGCGAGTTTCCGGCCCGACCTGCCGTTTTATGGCGTGCTGGCCAACCGCGTTGCCAGCGAGCGCCATGCCGAAATGCTGCTGCAGGCGCTGCCGCCCCATCTTCGCTGCGTCGGCTGCGTGCCGCGCGACGAGACAATGACCCTGCCCGAGCGCCATCTGGGACTGGTGCAGGCGCAGGAAATCGATGATCTGGAACACCGGCTGAAGATTGCCGCCACGCAGATTGCCGCCACTGCGCTGACAACGCTGCCTCCGCCGGTTGCCTTCGCCCCGGTCGGGTGCCTGCCACTGGCGCCACGACTGGCCGGCGTGCGCATCGCCATTGCCCGCGATCGTGCGTTCTCGTTCCTGTATCCGGCCAATGTCGAGTGCCTGACCGCGCTGGGGGCCGAACTGGTGTTTTTCTCGCCGCTGGCCGACGAGCCACTGCCGGCAGCCGATGCGGTCTACCTGCCGGGCGGTTACCCGGAGCTGCACCTGGACGCACTGGCGGCGAACCGGATCAGCGCGGACACGCTGCGCGCGCATGTCGACGCCGGCAGGCCGCTGTATGCCGAATGCGGTGGCATGCTCTATCTGCTGGACCGGCTGACCGACGGCGCCGGCCACGGCGCGGCCCTGCTCGGCCTGCTGCCGGGACAGGCCCGGGTCCAGCGCCGGCTGGCCGGCCTCGGCCTGCAGGCGGTCGAGCTGGATGGCGGCACGCTGCGCGGGCACACCTTCCACTACTCGCGGCTGGACACGCCGCTGACGCCGCTGACCCATGCCCGGCGCGCAAGCGGCGGGGCGGCCGGCGAGGCGGTCTATCGCCATCGCGGCATTACCGCCAGCTATCTGCACGCCTACTTCCCGTCGCAGCCGGAGGCGGCCGCGCGGCTGTTCCTGCCCGCCGGGGCCTAGTCGACCCGCTTCCAGCGCATGGTTTCGCCGGCGCGGAACGGGACCAGCTGCTGATCGCCATACGGCAGACTGTCCGGCACGGTCCAGCTTTCGCGCGCCAGGGTCAGGGTGCCGGTGTTGCGCGGCAGGCGGTAGAAGTCCGGGCCGTGGTGGCTGGCGAAAGCTTCCAGCCGGTCCAGCGCGTCGGCATCCTCGAACACCTCGGCATACAGCGGCATCGCCGCCAGCGCGGTGTACATGCCGGCGCAGCCACAGGCGGTTTCCTTCGCGTGCCGGGCGTGCGGTGCGCTGTCGGTGCCAAGGAAGAACTTCGGCGACCCGCTGGTGACGGCGGCGACCAGCGCGCGGCGATGTTCCTCGCGCTTCAGGATCGGCAGACAGTACAGGTGCGGACGAATGCCGCCCTGGAAGATCGCATTGCGGTTCAGCAGCAGGTGATGGGCGGTGACGGTTGCCGCCAGATTGTCGCCGGCGGCGGCGACGAACTCGGCTGCCTGGCGGGTGGTGATGTGCTCCATGACCACCCGCAGCGTCGGCAGTTCGCGCAGCAGCGGCATCAGCACGGTGTCGATGAAGACCGCTTCGCGGTCGAAGATGTCGATCTGCGGATCGGTCACCTCGCCGTGAACCAGCAGCGGCACGCCGCGCTCGGCCATGCGCTCCAGCGTCTTCATGCACTTCTGCAGGCTGGTGACGCCGGCGTCGGAGTTGGTGGTCGCCCCGGCCGGGTACAGCTTCAGCGCGTGGACAAAGCCCGATTCCGCCACCCGGTCGATTTCGTCCGCCGGGGTGTTGTCGGTCAGGTACAGCGTCATCAGCGGCGTGAATGACAGGCCGGACGGCAGCAGCGCCGCGGTGATCCGGTCGCGGTAGGCGGCCGCCAGCGCGACGGTGGTGACCGGCGGCTTCAGGTTCGGCATGACGATGGCGCGGGCGAATTCGCTTGCGGTATGCGCAACGACGGCATGCAGTGCCGCTTCGTCGCGCAGGTGCAGGTGCCAGTCGTCGGGGCGGGTCAGGGTCAGGAATTGGGTCATCGGCAGGGCTTCCGTGATTACTTGCGACGCAGCACGAGACGGAACTTGCCGTCATCGGTCTGACCGGACTCGACCAGCACATTGCCGGTCTGGCGACAGAAGGCTTCGAAATCGGTCGGCGCGGCCGGGTCGGTGGCGATGACCTCCAGCGTCTGGCCGCTGGTCAGCGTGGCCAGGGCCTTCTTGGCACGCAGCATTGGCAGCGGGCAGGACAGGCCGCTGACGTCGAGCTTGTGATCGGGGATCATGCGTTTCTCTAACGGGGAATCGGGCAGGAGCCCATGTTACCCGGCTGCCGCAAACGCTGAAAGTTGCGCCCGCGCTGGTCGCGGGCCGGCCGGGCCGGGTATCCTTCCGCCGTTGCGGCATTTCGCCGTCGGACAGGTTGACCATGTGCCTCATTGCTCTTGCCGTTCATGCCATTCCCGGTCAGTCGCTGGTAGTGCTCGCCAACCGTGACGAGTTCGTCGCGCGTGAATCCGCGGTGGCCGACTGGTGGGAAGATCGCCCCGACACGCTCGGTGGCCGCGATCTGGTCGCCGGGGGCTCGTGGCTGGCAATCCGTCGCGACGGCCGTTTCGCCGCCGTGACCAATGTCCGTCAGGGCCGTCCGGGCAGCGGCGAAAAAAGCCGTGGCGAGCTGGTCACGTCGTTCCTGGCGTCCGATCTGTCGCCGGCAGCCTATGCCCGGGAACTGAAAGACCTTGCGCCGGCCTATGCGCCGTTCAATCTGGTGTTCGGCCATGCCAACGAACTGCTGGTTTTCCACAGCCCGACCCGCGAGCTGAGCCGGCTGACGCGCGGCGTGCACGGCATCAGCAACGGCCGTCCCGATGCGCCGTGGCCGAAAACGCGCCGGCTGGGCGAGCATCTGACCGGACTGAGCCGGCTGCCGTCGCAGGACACCCTGTTCGAGTGGCTGTCCGATACCGAGGAAGCCGGTATCCATGAATTGCCGAATACCGGCGTCGGCACGGCGCGCGAGCGCTTTCTGTCGCCGGTATGCATCCAGGGTGCCGATTACGCGACCCGCGCCAGTACCGTGGTCGCCGTCGACACCCGTGGCCGGGTCTCGTTCTGCGAACAGCCCTGGCATGCCGGCCGGCCGCTGGGCCGGCGCCCATTCACCTTTACCCTGGAGTCGCGTCCGTGAACGCCATTCGTTTTCTGCCCGTCATCGCGCTGGCCTTCGTCACCCTTGCCCATGCCGGCGACAACAGCGGCGAATACAACCGCAACTATGAATGGAAGCCGGACGAGGTCAAGCAGGACACTGCCGTCACCCTGCCGGCCTGGGTCGCCGACGACGGCTGGCTGCCGTACAACGCCGGCCGCATGCACAAGAACCGTTATTTTGTCGCGCCGTCGTCAATCTCGCTGGTGGCCGACGGCAGCGTGCGCTATGCGCTGAAGGTGGTCAGCCCCGAAGGCGCGCAGAACTATCTGTATGAAGGCATGCGCTGCGAAAACAGCCAGACCATCCGCTATGCGACCGGCCGGCCGGAATCGAAGAGCTGGCGGATGAGCCCGAAGTCCGAATGGCGCAAGCTGATTCCCGGCGACGTGCCGCAGGTGCAACTGAAGTATGACGTGTTCTGCCCGGACCAGGACCGGCCGGTGGTGTCGGTCGAGCAGGCGGTCAAGCTGCTGCAGAACAACCGCTGACCGGTGGCGCTGGACATCCTGTACCGCGATGACGATCTGGTCGCGGTCCACAAGCCGTCCGGGCTGCTGGTTCACCGCTCGGACATCGACCGTCACGAAACGCGCTTCGCCGTGCAGAGCGTGCGCGACCAGCTCGGCTGCCGGGTCTACCCGGCCCACCGGCTCGACAAGCCGACTTCCGGCGTACTGCTGTTCGGGCTGACGCCGGCGGCGGGCCGGGCGCTGTCGCAGGCGTTCGAGGCGCAGACCGTCGACAAGCGCTATCTGGCGGTAGTGCGTGGCTGGCCGGACGAGGGCGGGGAAATCGATCATCCGCTGCGGCGCATCGTCGATCACTACGCGCCGGGCGAAGTCCACGACGACAGCCCGCCGCAGGCGGCGCTGACGCGGTTTCGCCGGCTGGCGACCATCGAGCTGCCATGGGCGGTCGACCGCTATCCGAGCTCGCGCTACGCGCTGGTCGAACTCGATCCGCAGACCGGCCGGCGCCACCAGCTGCGCCGGCACCTGAAGCACGTCAGCCACCCGATCATCGGCGATGCGACCTATGGCAAGGGCCGGCACAACCGCGCGTTTGCCGAGGCATTCGGCGTGTCGCGGCTGCTGCTGGCCTGCATGCGGATGTCGTTCGCCCATCCGGTCGATGGCCGGCCGCTGACCGTGGCGTGTCCGCTGGCCGCGGATTTCCTGCAGGTGGTCGACGCGCTCGGCTGGCGCGACGCGCTGCCGGACTGACATGGTCGGGTTACCGAGGGAACCGGGCAACCACGCCCGCAGTGCCCATCGTGGCGAGTCCCGGTATTCTCTCTCGTGACGGGTTCTGACTGGCGGTAAAAATGATGCTGAATCGGCTTGAAATCAAGAATTTTACTGTCTTTGCCGAAGCGGATCTCCGCTTTGGCAAGCAGCTCAACCTGATCGTTGGAGAGAACGGTGCAGGAAAGACACACCTGCTCAAACTGGCCTATGCACTTTTGGCCACCAGTTGGGAGGAAGGCAGCAAACCCCATGCGACCGCGCCGACCAAGACCGTGCTGCAGGCAAGCATCGCCGAAAAGCTGACCGGGGTATTCCGGCCGGAAGCATTGGGACGTCTGGCGCGGCGCAAACAGGGGCGTGAACGCTGCGACATCCAGTTCGCATTCGACCAGCCGGATCTGGATATAAATTTTGGCTTTGCGACCAACAGCAAATCGGAAGTCAGCATCGCGCAACTTCCCGAGCAATGGCTGAATGCGGCACCTTGCTACCTGCCGACGCGAGAATTGCTGACAATTTATCCGAACTTCCTTGCTGTTTACGACAATCATTATCTGGAATTCGAAGAAACCTGGCGCGATACCTGCCGTTTGCTGGGTGGGCTGTTGCAAAGAGGCCCCAAAGAAGCCCGTGTCAGGGAACTGCTGGAACCTCTGGAGGCCGCCATGCAGGGCAGCATGGAGCTGGACCGGAATGGACGCTTCTATCTGCGCAACGCCAGTGGGCGCATGGAAATTCCACTTGTGGCTGAAGGCCTGCGCAAACTGGGCATGCTGGCACGCCTGATTGCGACCGGTGCCTTGCTGGATCAGGGGTATCTGTTCTGGGATGAGCCGGAAGCAAACCTCAATCCTCGCCTGATCAGGCAGATCGCCAGAACCATTGTTGAATTAAGCGAGAACGGCATTCAGGTATTCATTGCCACGCACAGCCTGTTTCTGTTGCGTGAGCTGGAAATTGTGCTGGCAGAAAGGCCATCATCGCTCGATACGCGATTCTTTGGTTTGCAGCGGCTGGACAATAGCGTGACCGTCCAGCAAGGACCAAGTCTGTACGATATCGGTGACATTACCGTTCTCGAAGAGAGCCTGCTTCAGTCAGACCGTTATCTGGCAATGGGGGATTGAAAATGCTGACGCTGAATATCGACGGTCTGCTCTTTCACTTTCCCGCAGGCTGGCTGGCGAGCAAATATGATGAATGGACGTTTTACCGCAAACACTTCTCCCGGCAGCGGGGAGGCATCAAGGCCGTTGATGTATTGGCGCTGTCAGCGGAAAACGTCGCGTATCTGATTGAGGTGAAGGATTATCGTCACCCGGATACGGAACGGCCATCGGCGTTGCCGACAGCCATCGCCGACAAGGTGCTGCACACCCTGGCCGCCCTGCTGCCAGCCAGACTGAATGCCAACGAGCCGGCTGAGCAGGCGTTGTGCAAGGCGGTGCTGGGCTGCTTGAAACTGCGCGTGGTCGTACATATCGAGCAGCCTGCCCGGCACAGCCCGATCGTGGACCCTGCCGATATTCAGCAACAGCTCAAGCGGATGCTGCGGGGTATCGACGAGCATCCGAAAGTGGTCTGCACAGCAAAGCCGGGCAAGGTCGGCTGGAGTGTTGCCTGCTGAGGATGACGGGGCCGGTACGCGCTATCGCTGGCAGGCCCGATTTCATCTTCAGTCCGGGTTGTACACGTACGGCTTCTGCGCCACGGCCGAGGCGCGGAAACGGCGCTGCTCGTCGATATCCAGGTTGCGGTCCCACAGCGTCAGGCGGAATGCCTGCCGGTCGGCGACGACCTGCGGGTTCTTTTCCAGGAAGGCGTTCATGAACTGGGTCAGGTCGGACTGGTAAGCGGCCATGGCGGGGATCTCGTGTTGGGGACGGCTGACGGAAGCGGCATTGTACCGCAGCGCCGCCGTGTCGCGGCCCGACCGGCGCCACAACTGCCGTATACTCTGGGCTTTCCGTTCCATCGGGTTTCAAGGGGTTGTCATGAGCGATAACAAGGCGTGGTCGGGCCGCTTTGCCGAGCCGGTTGCCGAACTGGTGAAAACGTATACCGCCTCGGTGGGCTTCGACAAGCGCATGGCCGAGTTCGACATTCAGGGCTCGCTGGCCCACGCGACCATGCTCGCCCGCGCCGGCGTGCTGTCCGACGCTGATCTGGCCGCGATCCGCGACGGCATGGAAGCCATCCTGGCCGATATCCGCGCCGGTCGTTTCGACTGGTCGGTCGACCTCGAAGACGTGCACATGAACGTCGAAAAGCGTCTGACCGACAGGATCGGTGATGCCGGCAAGCGCCTGCATACCGGCCGCAGCCGCAATGACCAGGTCGCGACCGACATCCGCCTGTACATGCGCGACGCCATCGACCGCATCGTCACCCATATCCGCGAACTGCAGACCTCGCTGCTGGATCTGGCCGAGCCGAATGCCGCCACGGTGATGCCGGGCTTCACCCACTTGCAGGTCGCGCAGCCGGTCACCTTCGGCCATCACCTGCTGGCCTATGTGGAAATGCTCGGCCGTGACGCCGAACGCATGATCGACGCCCGTCGCCGCGTGAACCGTCTGCCGCTCGGCGCTGCCGCCCTGGCCGGTACCACCTACCCGATCGACCGCCACTACACCGCCGAACTGCTCGGTTTCGACGATGTGTGCCAGAACTCGCTCGACGCCGTGTCCGACCGTGACTTCGCCATCGAAGTCACGGCGGCCGGCAGCCTGGTCATGCTGCACCTGTCGCGGCTGTCCGAGGAACTGATCCTGTGGATGAGCCCGCGCGTCGGCTTCATCGATATCGCTGACCGCTTCTGCACCGGCAGCTCGATCATGCCGCAGAAGAAAAACCCGGACGTGCCGGAACTGGTGCGCGGCAAGACCGGTCGCGTCACCGGTCACCTGATGGGGCTGCTGATGCTGATGAAGGCGCAGCCGCTGGCCTACAACAAGGACAACCAGGAAGACAAGGAACCGCTGTTCGACACCGTCGACACCCTGGTTGATACCCTGCGCATCTACGCCGACATGATGCGCGGCATCACCGTCAAGCCGGAAGCGATGCGCGCGGCCGTGCTGCAGGGCTTCGCCACCGCGACCGACCTGGCCGACTATCTGGTCAAGAAGGGCGTGCCGTTCCGCGACAGCCATGAAGTGGTCGCCCGTGCGGTCAAGCTGGCCGATACCCGGGGCTGCGATCTGGCCGACCTGTCGCTCGACGTGCTGAAGGAGTTCTCGCCGCTGATCGAGCAGGACGTGTACGCGGTACTGACGCCGGAAGGCTCGCTGGCCCAGCGTGACCACGTCGGCGGCACTGCCCCGGCCCAGGTCCGGGCGCAGATCGCGCGCTGGCGCGGATTGCTGGCGTAACGGCCGCGCATGAACAAAGAGGGCGCCTTCCGGGGCGCCCTCAGGCTGTCCATCCACCCCGTCCACGAAGAACGGACGAGCGAAGCGGGGTTTCCCCGCGGCGGCGGGGACGGAAGAGGCCGGGTTCAATCAGGCAGACTGCCGTGCTCACGGCAGATCCTGTCAGTCGGGCATGCACCGACGCCACTGTGAATGTCGGTGCTCACCTTTATGAGCAGTCTGAGGGCGCCCCGGAGGCGCCCTCTTTGCTGGTGGGCAGGACCTAACCGCTGTTGCGCAGTCCGGCGGCCAGACCGTTGATGGTCTGGTGGATTGCATGCAGGTGGCCGTCGTGTTCCGGCGCTTCGCGCAGCGCGCGCAGGAACTCGATCTGCAGCAGGTTCAGCGTGGTGAAGTACGGCAGGCGTGAAGCCAGACTGCGTGCCAGCGTCGGGTTGTCGGCCAGCAGGTGGTCGGCGCCGGTGATGGCGAAGTACATGTCGCGCGACAGCTCGAACTCCTTGCGGATCATGCCGAACACCCGGTTGCCGAGCTCGGCGTCCGGCACCAGTCGTGCGTACTCGGCGGCGATGGTCATGTCGGCCTTGGCCAGCACCATTTCCATGTTCGACAGCGTGACGCGGAAGAAGGCCGAATCGCGGTACAGCGCCTTCAGGCGAACGATGCCCTGCTCGCCGTGGCGCTCGATAAACGCGGCCACCGCGCTGCCGACGCCGTACCAGCCCGGCAGCATCACCCGCGACTGCATCCAGCTGAACACCCACGGAATCGCGCGCAGATCGGTAATCGACGACAGCGTCTTGCGCGATGCCGGCCGGCTGCCGATGTTGAGCTTGGCGATCTCGTTGATCGGGGTGGCAGTCAGGAAATAGTCGATGAAGCCGTCGGTGTCGATCAGCCGCCGGTAGGCGTCATAGCTGTCGCGCGCCAGCTCGGCGAAGATCGACTCGTCGGTCGGGCAGGCCGGCACCGGCGCCAGACTGGCTTCCAGCGTCGCGGCGAGGATGGATTCCAGATTGCGCAGGCCGATGTCGCGGTCGGCATACTTCGACGCGATGACCTCGCCCTGCTCGGTGATGCGGATCTGGCCCTGCACGGTCCCGGCCGGCTGGGCGACGATGGCCTCGAAGCTCGGACCACCCCCACGGCCGACCGAACCGCCCCGGCCATGGAACAGGCGCATGCGCACGCCGGCCGTGTTGAAGACGGCGACAAGCTGTTTCTCGGCCGCATACAGGCCCCACTGGCTCATCAGGTAGCCGCCGTCCTTGTTGCTGTCCGAGTAGCCGAGCATGACTTCCTGCACATGCTGGCGGCTGGCGAGCAGCGCACGGTAGAACGGCAGCGCAAACAGCGACTGCATCACTTCGGCGGCGTTTTCGAGGTCGGTAATGGTCTCGAACAGCGGAATGATGTTGGCGCGCGCCTGCGGGGCGCCACTGGCGTCCAGCGGCAGCAGGCCGGATTCCTTCATCAGCAACGCCACTTCGAGCAGGTCACTGGCCTCGGCACAGTTGGAAATGATCAGGTTCGGCAGCGCGCCCTCGCCATAGCGGTCCTGCATGTCGCGGGTGGCGGCAAACAGGTCGAGTTCGCGGCGGGTGCCGTCCGAATAGTCGACGAACGGCGACATCAGCGGCCGGGCATGGGCCAGCTCGGCCAGCAGCCATTCGCGCTTGCCGGTTTCGTCGAGTCCGGCATAGCCGGGCTGGCCGGCGGCGGTGAACAGCTCGGCAACCGCGCCGCCGTACAGGTCGGCGTGCTGGCGCTGGTCGAGCGGCATCAGGAAGAAACCGAACACGCCCACCGCGCGGCGCAGCCGGCGCAGGCGGCCGTCGGCCAGCAGGCCGCTGCCGTGCGAGGTCAGCGAGTCGGCCAGCGCCTTCAGGTCGGTGGCGAAGGCATGGCGGTTCGGGTACGGCTCGCCATCGCCGAAGCGCGAGCGGAAGGCGACCTCGCGCTCATGGGCGGTGGCGGACAGCCGGGCGATGATGGTGGCGATCGCGCGGCGATACGGTTCCTCGTCGCGGCTGACGGCGGTATCGGGCGAGATCGCCGCCAGTTCGGCCACGGTGTCGCTGACCGCGACCAGCCGGTCCGACAGCGACAGTTCGCGGTACAGCCCTTCCAGCTCGTAGCCGTAGTGGTCGAACACCACCTCGGCCTGGCGGCCGAGCGCGTAGCGCAGCAGGCCGGCATTGACGTTCGGGTTGCCGTCGCGGTCACCGCCGATCCAGCTGCCGATGCGATAGAAGTTCGGCAGATCGAGCCGCACGCCATACGCGCGCTCGATGGTGTCCTCGGTCTGCGCGTACAGCGCCGGCAACGCATCGAGGAAGGTCAGCGGGTGATAGGCGATGCCGTTTTCGATCTCGTCCTTGACCGTCAGCTTGAACGGGCGGATTTCCGCCGTCTGCCACAGGGTCAGCAGTACGCGCTTGAGCTTGATTTCGAGTTCGGCGACTTCATCGTGGTCGAGCTCGGGCTGGCCGAGCTGGATCAGGAACTTGCGGATGGCACGCTGGCAGTCGAGCGTGGTCTGGCGCTGGACCTCGGTCGGGTGCGCGGTCAGCACCGGCACGATCTGGGCATGCTGCAGCAGCGACTCGACGTCGGCGGCGCGCACGCCGCGCTGCTTGAGCACGACCAGCGCCCGCTCCAGGCTGCCGGCCTGCGGCGGTGAGCCGGCACGCTTGTGGGCCAGCCGGCGCCGGTTGTGGTGCAGGTCCTCGGCCAGATTCTCCAGCTGGGCCAGCAGTCCACAGGCGCGCAGCAGCGTGTCGGTGACTTCCGGCGACAGCGTGGCCAGGTGGGCGCGACAGTCGGCCAGACTGTCGACATGGCTGGCCAGATCCGGCACGCTTTCGACTTCGTCCCAGATCGCGTCACCGGTCTGCTCTCGCACGACATCGGCCAGCAAACGGGCCAGACGCCCCCGGTCCCGCGTCAGCGGGACATCCTTGTCAAGTTCAACACTCATCGGTCTGCGTTATCCTTGCGGGTGATCGGTCGCCGTGCATGTTCCCTATCGAACATCCGGACGGCCATGATGTTGGATTGGAAACACGTTAACACAGGAAAAACCCTCATGACGCAACTCGTGATCGCCAGCCGCGAGAGCCCCCTGGCGATGTGGCAGGCCGAGCATATCCGCGACCGCCTGACCGGGCTGTATCCGGACCTGCAGGTGTCGATTCTCGGCATGACCACCCAGGGCGACCAGATTCTCGACAAGACGCTGAACAAGATCGGCGGCAAGGGGCTGTTCGTCAAGGAGCTGGAACAGGCGCTGGCCGACGGTCGTGCCGACCTAGCCGTGCACTCGATCAAGGACGTGCCGATGGAGCTGCCGGACGGTTTTGCGCTGGCGGCGATCTGCGAGCGCGAAGACCCGCGCGATGCCTTCGTGTCCAACACCTACGCCAGCCTGGCCGAACTGCCGCCGGGCAGCGTGGTCGGCACGTCGAGCCTGCGGCGCGAATGCCAGTTGCGCGCGCGTTTCCCGCAACTGGACGTCCGGCCGCTGCGTGGCAATGTGCAGACCCGGCTGCGCAAGCTCGACGAGGGCGAGTACGACGCGATCCTGCTGGCTGCGGCCGGCCTCAAGCGGCTGAAACTGGACGCCCGCATCCGCGCCGAACTGTCACCGGCGGACAGCCTGCCGGCCGTGGGCCAGGGGGCACTCGGCATCGAGATCCGTGCCGGCCGGCCGGACCTGATGGCCTTGCTGGCGCCGCTGAATCACCCGGTCACCTACGCCTGCGTCAGTGCCGAGCGGGCCATGAGCCGGGCGCTGGGCGGCAGCTGCCAGGTGCCGCTGGGCGGCTACGCGACCCAGGACGGCGACCAGCTGACGCTGCGCGGCTTTGTCGCCACCACCGACGGCCGCACCATGCTGACTGCCGAAGTCAGCGCGCCGGCCGAGTATGCCGATGCGCTGGGTCGTGCCGTGGCCAGGAAGCTGCTGGACCAGGGCGCGGACGACATCATGGCGGCGCTGCTGGACTGAACCCCCGCGCCAGCGGCCCGGGAAACGCCGCCGACGGCGGTTTTCCGGGCCGGCGGCGCGGCGGGAATGTGCGGAAATGTCAATAAATGTGACATTCGATAGCGGTTTTTGCCGATTTCGACCCGGCGGGTTTCGCATGTAACAGGCACGAGCGCCGGCTTTTGCTATCATGACGCTTCTCGATCGATCCAGAATCGCGTTTTCAGTCCATGCTCAATCGCCGTCCCCGCCGTTCCATGAACCAGATCAATGTCGTCCCGTATATCGACGTCATGCTGGTCCTGTTGGTGATCTTCATGGTGACCGCGCCCATGTTCGCCCCCGGTGTCGTCAATCTGCCCTCGGTCGGCAAGGCGGCGCAGGTGGAAACCGAACCGCTGCAGGTCACCGTCGACAAGGACGGCCGCTTCGGACTGGCCGACAAGGGCAACAGCAGCCAGTTCGACGATCTGGCCGGGCTGACCTCGGATATTCAGGGCCGTCTGGCCGACGGCACCAACCGCCCGGTGGTGATCTCCGCCGACAAGACGGTCGCCTATGAAAAAGTCATGGAAGTGATGAGCGCGCTGCAGAAGGCCAAGGTCGAACGCGTGGGCCTGCTGGTCAAATCGGAGCAATAGCGCCGATGACGGCTGCCAATACCCGCAGCACGAGCTTTGCTGTTTCGCTCGGGCTGCATCTTTTCATTCTGCTGCTGCTGACGCTGTCATTCCACCCGGAAACCCGGACGGTGAATGCACCGCCGGCTGCGGTTGAATTGTGGAGCGCGCCGCCGATGACGCGCGGCGTCGTCATGCCCGACCCGACCCCGGCGCCGGTGGTCGCGCCCGAGCCGACCCCGACCCCCGAACCCGATGTGACGCCGGAAGTCCGGACGCCGGACATCGCCGTGGCCAAGAAAAAACCGGAACCGCCGAAGCCCGAGCCCAAGCCGGAAAAGAAGCCGGAACCTAAGCCGGAAAAGAAACCCGAGCCGAAGCCGGAGAAAAAACCGGAACCGAAGCCCGAGGCCAAACCGGAAAAGAAAGCCGACGCCAAAAAGGCGACCCCGGCCGAGCCGGCGAAAAAGCCGGCGGCGAAGAACGCCCGTCAGGGCAGCTTCGACGTCGATGACGAGCTGGCCGACCTCGGCAGCACCAATACCAAAGTCCGGCCGAACAGCAACCGCACCCAGGCCGGCAGCAAGGATGGCGTGCCCGGCGGCAGTGCCGGTGGCATCGGCGCCGGCGGCAGTGGCGGCAAGGGCTACGAAGGACTGGTGGTGGCCCGCGTGCGGCCGCTGGTCCAGGTGCCTGACGGTCTGAACGGCAACCCGACGGCGGTGGTGCAGGTGACCCTGCTGCCGTCGCTGGAAGTCCGCGACGTCAAGCTGGTGCAGTCGTCCGGCAACCCGCAATACGATGAGGCCGTGCAACGCGCGGTCATGGCAGCCCGTACCTTCCCGGCGCTGCCCGCCGGCATGTCCTTCTCGGACGTGCGGGTGATGAAGCTGAAATTCCGACCGAAATAAGGATGACGATGCGCACTCACTGGCTGACCCGACTGTTCGTTCCCGTGCTGATGCTGTTGGCTGCGGGCGTTGCCCGTGCCGAAATGACGGTGGAAATCGTCGGCGGCGGTACCAACCAGCACCCGATCGCGCTGCCGGTGTTTGCCGGCGAAAACCTTGCCCCGGGTGGGCTGACCCCGATCATCCGCAATGACCTGGCGCGCACCGGCGTGTTCCGCTTCATCGATCCGAACAGCGTCGCCAACAAGCCGACCGAACCGGGCCAGATCGCCTATCCGGACTGGAAGACCGCTGGCGCGTTCTCGATCTCGGTCGGCAAGGTCCAGCAGCAGGGCGACAAGCTCGCCGTCAGCTTCTGGCTGATGGACGTCGCGCAGAAAAAACAGCTGACCGGCGGCAGTTTCTCGATTACGCCGCGGCAGAGCCGCCAGCTCGCCCATACCATCGCCGACATGATCTACCAGGCGATTACCGGCGAGCGCGGCATCTTCGGCACCCAGATCACCTATGTCAGCAAGTCGGGCCGCGACCACTACGAACTGCGGGTGGCCGATGCCGACGGCGCCAATGAACAGACCATCCTGCGCTCGAAGGAACCGATCCTGTCGCCGTCGTGGTCGCCGGACGGCGGGCGCATCGCCTATGTGTCGTTCGAGACGCGCAAGGCGGTGGTGTACGTGCACAACCTGGCTGCCGGCACCCGCCGCGCCGTGGCGAATTTCAAGGGGTCGAACTCCGCGCCGTCGTGGGCGCCGGACGGTTCCCGCCTGGCCGTCGCGCTGACGCTGCCGGGCAACACCCAGATCTACCAGATCAACGCTGACGGTTCCGGCATGCGCCGGCTGAGCCAGAACGCGTCGATCGATACCGAGCCGACCTATACCCCGGACGGCAGCCGCATCCTGTTCACCTCGGACCGCGCGGGCGGCCCGCAGATTTTCAGCATGCCGGCGGGTGGCGGCGCGGCGACGCGCCTCACCTACGAAGGCAACTACAATGTGTCGCCGAGCGTCAGCCCGGACGGCAAGAGCTTCACCTTTGTCCGCCGCGAAGGCGGCCGCTACCGGGTGATGCTCCAGGATTTCGGCAGCAGCCAGGCCAACTACGTGTCGACCACGCAGTACGACGAGTCTCCGAGTTTTGCCCCCAACGGCAAGATGATCCTCTATGCGACCGATCAGGGTGGTCGCGGCGTCCTCTATACGGTGACCCGCGACGGCAGTACCAAGACGCGCCTGGGGGCCACGGGAGACGTGCAAGAGCCTGACTGGGGACCCTTCCCGCGTTGACACCGGCCTCAGGCCGGCATGACTGACACGAGAATCGCCCTTCTACCGAATTCCTCGTCACATAACCAAAGCATAAAGGAGCCCTAGCGATGCTGAAGCAAACCCTCACCGCTGTTGCCGTTGCCGCCCTGCTCGCCGCCTGCGCAAGCACCAAGCCGGCCGATTCCACCAACGCCAATGCCGGCGCCAACGCCGGCAACGGCGGCGCTGTCGCCGGCGGCACTGCCGGTCAGCAGATCGATCCGCTGAAGGACCCGAACAACGTGCTGTCCAAGCGCAGCGTGTTCTTCGGCTTTGACAGCTCGGCCGTCAGCAACGAGTACAAGCCGGTGGTCCAGGCCCACGCCGAGTACCTGAAGCAGAACAGCAACCGCAAGGTGCAGATCCAGGGCAACACTGACGCCCGCGGCAGCCGCGAATACAACCTGGCACTGGGTCAGCGCCGTTCGGAAGCCGTCAAGCAGATGATGCGCGTGATCGGCGTGCCGGAAGCCCAGCTGGAAGCCGTCAGCTTCGGCAAGGAAAAGCCGCGCGCCACGGGTAACACCGACGCCGACTTCGCCGCCAACCGTCGCGCCGACGTCGTTTACGACGGCGAGTGATCGCGTGCCGGCATCCTGATGCCGGCTGTGTTGCTGCCGGTCCCGCCCGCCGTTCGCGGCCCGGGACCGGCCGGCAATTCCCCGACCCGGATGCGGCTGTGGCAACATCCGGGTTGTTCGTTTTTACAGCGACCCTATCCGCCCATGATCCGACGCCTCCCTATTGCCCTCCTGCCGGTGCTGTTGGCCGCCGGCTGCGCCTCGACCACCGATCTCGACGTGACCCGCGCACAGATCGTGCAGCAGCAGCAGCGGCTGTCGCAGATCGAAACCAAGATTTCCAACGACAAGCTGCTCGACATGATCAATCAGGTCGGTTCCCTGCAGGCCGAAGTGGCCAAGCTCAAGGGGGACGTCGAGGTGCTGAACTACAATCTGCAGACCACGCAGAAACGTCAGAACGACCTGTACAACGACCTCGACCAGCGTCTGACGCCGCTGGAAGGCAAGACCGCCGCCACGCCGGCGCCGGGTGCCGACAGTGCCGCGCGCACTGACGACGGTGAGGCCGCCGCCGCACCGACGCCGACCGCCGATCCGGTCGGGGCCGAATACGACAAGGCGCTGGCGCAGCTGCGCAACCGCAATTTCAAGCAGGCGATTCCGGCGCTGAAGACCTTCATCAACGCCAACCCGACCGCGAAGCAGACACCGGACGCCCGTTACTGGCTTGGTGTCGCCTATAACGCCGAGCGCCAGTTCCAGCCGGCGATCGATACCTACCAGCGCTTTATCGAACTGAGCCCGACCCATGCCAGGGTGCCGGATGCCATGCGCAATATCGGCGGCTGCCAGCGGGATCTTGGCGACACGGCACGGGCGAAGTCGACCTGGCAGCAGCTGATCAAGAAATATCCGAACAGCGATGCCGCCCAGAAGGCGAAGCAGCAGCTGTCGGCACTGAAATAGACCGATGACGGCGTACGTGCGCGACGAGACGCCGGCTGATGCCGGTGCCATTGCCGCCGTGGTGACGGCCGCGTTCGACGGCCACCCGTACAGCGATGGCACCGAGGCAGCGCTGGTGACCCGGCTGCGTGCGGCCGGCGCACTGAGTGCCAGCCTGGTGGCGGTGGATGAGGCCGGCGAGGTGATCGGTCATGTGTCCAGCTCGCCGGTGGTGCTCGATGCCGATACCGGCGGCTGGGAAGGACTGGCGCCGCTGTCGGTGCATCCCGACCACCAGCGGCGCGGTGTCGGCAGCGCGCTGGTGCAGGCGCTGTTCGGGCGCTTGCGCGCGCAGGGTGCCGCCGGCGTGGTGGTGCTGGGCGATCCGGCCTACTACCACCGCTTCGGCTTTGCCGCCCGCGACGGGCTGCGCTGCGAGTTCGACGTACCGGCCGGTCACTTCATGGCCATGGCGCTGACGGCGAGCGTCGTGCCGGCGGCCATCGTCCACTTCCATCCCGTGATTGCCGCCAGTTGATGCGCCTGCTGCGTGCGCTGGCCGAGTTCGTCGTGCTGTTCGTCGGCCTGCTGCTGTATATCGTGATCGGCGTGCCGCGCGCGCTGTGGCAGGGCTGGCGCCGACGCTAGACGTCGCCGTCCTGCGCCTTCGGCAAGCGGGTGACCAGCAACTGGTCGATCTTGTAATTGTCGATGTCGACCACTTCGAACTTGTAGCCGGCGAAACTGACGCAGTCGGTCCGTTTCGGGATCTTGCGCAGCATGTACATCATGAAACCGGCCACCGTTTCGTAATGCTCGTCATCGGGGAAGGCATCGATGTCGAGCACGCGCATCACGTCGTCGATCGGCGTTACACCATCGACCAGCCATGACAGCTCGTCACGCTGGACGATCTGCTCTTCCTCGACGCTGACCAGATCGCCCATCACCGTGCTCATCACGTCGTTCAGCGTGATGATGCCGACCACCAGCGCATATTCGTTCAGGATCACGGCGAAATCCTTGCGCGCGCTCTTGAAGCGCGACAGGATCTCCGACAGCGTCAGCGTGTCCGGGATCAGCAGGGCCTGGCGCACGGTCGGTTCGGTCTTCAGCGAAATGCTCTGGCCGTTCAGCGCGCGCACCAGCAGATCCTTGGTATCGACATAGCCGACCACATTGTCGATTGCATCGTCGCAGACCAGGAACTTCGAATGCGGATTGGCGGCGATGGTGCGGCGGATCAGGTCGTTGTCGGCCAGCAGCGGCAGCCAGACGATGCTTTCGCGTGCGGTCATCGATGACGACACGGTCCGGCTTTCCAGCTCGAACACGTTTTCAATCAACTGGTGTTCGCCGGCGTGCAGCACGCCGGCCTCGGCGCCGGCTGCCATCACGGCGATGATATCGTCCGAGGTGATGTCGTCGGAGCGGGCCATCGGCACCTTCAGCAGGCGGAAAATCAGGTTGGCCAGGCCGTTGAACAGCCAGACCAGCGGCATGCACCCCTTCACGCAAGTCAGCATCGGCCCGACAATGCGCACCGCGATCAGTTCGGGGAACAGCAGGCCGAGCCGTTTCGGCAGCAGATCGGCGATCAGGATGAACAGGCTGGTCACGGTCAGGAACGACAGCACAAAGCCGATGGCGGCGACTTCCGGTCCCTGATAGAACAGGCTGACCAGCCGGGCGTAATACGGCGTGAATGCCGGTTCGCCGACGATACCGCCGAGAATCGCTACCGCGTTGACGCCAATCTGCACCACGGTAAAGAAATGGCCCGGCTTTGCCTGCAGGTCCAGCACGCGCTGGGCATTGACCATTCCTTCATCCGCCCACTGGCGCAGCCGGATCTTGCGTGCCGCCGCGAGCGAGATTTCCGAAATGGAAAAAAACATGCTGACGGCAATAAGGGCGGCGATAAGGAGAAGTTGCTGCAGAAAGCTCATAGGTAAGTCCGGGTCCTGTCCGACAGGGGGTCAATACCCATTCGGGAGTGCGTTGGAGACGACTACAGCATAACGTCGGATAGCCGGGTGCAGTCAATTTTCGGATGCCTGTCCGTGCCGTCGCTGGGTATCATCCGGGTTCGATCCTCCTGTCTGCGGATGCGCCATGTCCTGTGTCCTGTGTGAAACCCCGTCCTCGCCATTGCTGTTCGAAGACACCCGGCTGCGCGTCATCCTGGTCGACGACGAGCCCGATTACCCCGGCTTCTGCCGGGTGCTGTGGAAGGCGCACGTGCGCGAGATGACCGACCTGGCCGCTGCCGACCGTGCCCACCTGCTCGACTGGGTGCTGCGGGTCGAGGCCGCGCTGCGCGCCGAGCTGAATCCGGACAAGATCAATCTGGCCAGCCTCGGCAATGTGGTGCCGCACCTGCACTGGCATGTGATTCCGCGCTTTGCCGATGACGCCCATTTCCCGGCGCCGGTCTGGGCCGCACGCCAGCGCGATGGCGTTGCCCATGACGTCGACGGGCTGGCGGCGCGGCTGCGCGCAAGACTGTCTGCAACGGAATAAGTTCGCCAGCGTCTACAATAGCGAACTTTCCGCTGTCGGCTGTCCGGTTTCTGATGTCCAAATCGTTATTTCTGTTCGCGGCCTGTTGCGTCGCGACGCTTGCCGCCTGTTCCGAACAGCAGGCGCGCGACCTGGCCCATGGTGCAATCGAGGAAGGCTCACGCCTGATCAGCGAACAGGTCGGCGAGTGGCTCGGCAAGACGCTGGACGGCGCGCTGACACCCGCCGCCGATCCGTCCGAACCGCAGGCGGTCGAGCTGGTGTCCGGCAACAAGGCCGTCGGCCATCGCAACTTCGTCAATGCCAAGAAAATCCTGCCGCGCATCTATGCCGGCATGGAAGAAGATTTCTACTGCGGCTGTCGCTACAGCGGCAAGGAAGTCGATGCCACCAGCTGCGGCTACCGGCCGCGCAAGAATGCCGAACGCGGCCAGCGCATCGAATGGGAGCACGTGGTGCCGGCCTGGGTGCTGGGCCACCAGCGGCAATGCTGGCAGAACGGCGGTCGCAAGCAGTGCGCGAGCAGTGACCCGCTGTTCCGGATGGCCGAGGGAGACCTGGTCAATCTGGTGCCGGCGGTCGGTGAAGTCAACGGCGACCGCAGCAACTTCCCGTACAGCGTCTGGGCGCGCAACCCTGCGCCGGTGTACGGCAGTTGCCGGACGGTAGTCGACTTCCGCCTGCGCCGCGTGCAGCCGCGCGAGGAAGTGCGCGGGCGCATTGCGCGCATCCAGCTGTACATGCACCAGCGCTACCAGCTGCGCCTGTCCAGCCAGGACCGGAAACTGTTCTGTGCGTGGGCGAACGCGTATCCGGTCGATGACTGGGAGCTGCGCCGCAACGAGCGGCTGGTGCGCTGGCAGGGGGAAGGCAACCCGCTGGTCGGCGACACCACCCGTCTGGCGGCGCTGTGCGCGGCAGGCTGATCAGTCGGCCAGCAGGGCATCCCAGCGCGGGCCGAGCAGGCTGCGCTTGATGGTCGCATAGGCACGGCGGTTCTTCTTGGCCAGCTCTGCGGCCATGGCCAGCGAGGCCGGCTGCAATACGTCCGGCGCATGGGCGGCTTCGACCAGGCCGAGGCGGGCAGCTTCCTCGCCGCCGATGCGGGCGCCGGTCAGCGCCAGACGGCGGCGTACCGCCTCGCCGGGCAGATTGTTCACGCAGGCGACCATGGTCGGCGACAGCGCCAGGCCGAGATCGACCTCCGGGAAACACAGGAAGCCCCGGTCGGCGCGCATGGTACGGAAATCGCAGGCCGAGGCAATCAGCGCACCACCGCCAAAGGCGTGGCCGTTGATGGCCGCCAGCGTCGGGCAGCCGAAGCGGGCCAGACGCTGCAGCAGCTGGTCAAGCCGCGGCACGAAGGTGTTCAGCAGGAACGGCATGCCGCCCTGACTCTGGATATAGTCGAGATTGATGCCGTTGCTGAAGAATTTCTCGTCGTCCGCCGTGATCAGCAGCGCGACATTGCCGCTTGCCGCTTCGACCGTATCGAGATGGGCGTTGAACTCGTCGAGCGTGCTGTCATCGAGCATGTTTGACGCGTCGGCGTTCTGGAACGTGAGGACAAAAACGTCGCCGGTGCGGTCGAGGCGGAGTTGCGGCATCGGGGAATCTCCTTTGTGGATATCGATCCATCATGCCTCAAACGGTCGTTTGAATACAAGCGCAGCGCGTCGGAGGGCAATCGCTTGATAGAATGGGCCCAAATTACCTAATCCATGGCTAAGCAGACAGATGAATTCCGAATTTCTGGCCGGTCTGAACCCGGCGCAGCGCGAAGCGGTGACGACCCCGCATTCCGCACTGGTGCTGGCCGGCGCGGGCAGCGGCAAGACCCGCGTCCTGACCACGCGGATCGCCTGGCTGATCCGCGAGGGACTGGCCAGCCCGGCCGGCATTCTCGGCGTGACCTTTACCAACAAGGCCGCGCGGGAAATGCAGACCCGTCTGACTGCCATGCTGCCGGTCAACCCGAAACAGATGTGGATCGGCACCTTTCACGGGCTGGCCAATCGCCTGCTGCGCCTGCATCACCGCGACGTTGGCCTGCCGGCGACCTTCCAGATCCTCGACAGCCAGGACCAGCTCGCGGCAATCAAGCGGTTGCTGAAGACGCTGCAGCTGTCGGATGAGACCTACCCGCCGCGCCAGGTGATGTCGTTCATCAACGGCAGCAAGGAAAAGGGGCTGCGGGCGGACCGCTTTGCGCCGGCCGATCACTTCGAGGTCAAACTGACGGAAATCTGGCGGGAATACGACCGCCAGTGCCGGCGCGAAGGCGTGGTCGACTTTGCCGAGCTGCTGCTGGCCTCGTACGAACTGCTGTCCGGCAACACCGCACTGCGCCAGCATTACCAGAGCCGCTTCCGTCATATTCTGGTCGATGAATTCCAGGATACCAACCGCCTGCAGTACGCGTGGCTGAAATGTTTTGCCGGCGACGACAACACCGTGTTTGCCGTCGGTGACGACGACCAGTCGATCTACGCGTTCCGCGGCGCCGAAGTCGGCAATATGCGCGACTTCCTGAGCGACTACGCGGCCGGCGAGCCGATCCGGCTTGAACAGAACTACCGCTCGACATCGCGCATCCTGGCCGCCGCCAATGCGGTGATCGCCAACAACCGGGGCCGGCTCGGCAAGACGCTGTGGACCGATGCCGGCGAAGGCGAGCAGATCCGCGTCTACCGCGGCTGGAGTGATGGCGAGGAAGCCGAATTCATCGCCGAGGAGGCGCGGGCGCTGAAGCGCGAAGGCGTGTCGCTGGCCGACGTGGCGGTGCTGTATCGCAGCAACGCCCAAAGCCGGGCGCTCGAGCACGCGCTGTTCCAGGCCGGGCTGTCGTACCGGGTCTATGGCGGGCTGCGTTTCTTCGAGCGCCAGGAAATCAAGCATGCGCTGGCCTACCTGCGCCTGCTGGCCAACCCGGCTGACGACAATGCGCTGCTGCGCATCATCAATCTGCCGGCGCGCGGCATCGGTGCCCGCACGGTGGACGGCATCCAGATGGCGGCCCGCGACAGCGGCGACAGCCTGTGGCAGGCCGCCTGTCAGGTCGGGGGCCGTGCGGCGGCCAGCGTTGGCCGTTTTGTGCTGCTGATCGAAGAACTGCGCACCGCGGCCGACACACTGGGCTTTGCGGAGCTGGTCAGCCACGTGATCGACGCCAGTGGCCTGACCGCGATGTACCAGGCAGACAAGGACGGCAGCGAACGGCTGGAAAACCTGAGCGAACTGGTCAATGCCGCCGTGTCCTTCGTCCCGGACGATCCGGCACAGGCGATGGTCGAATTCCTTGCCCACGCGTCGCTCGAATCGGGTGACCACGAGGCCGCCGCCGGCGAGGAGGCGATCACGCTGATGACCGTGCATGCGGCCAAGGGGCTGGAGTTCGACAGCGTGTTCCTGACCGGGCTGGAAGAGGGACTGTTCCCGCACGAGCAGAGCTTTGCCGATCCGGACGGGCTGGAGGAAGAGCGAAGGCTGTTGTATGTCGCCATTACCCGCGCCCGCCGCCGGCTGACCTTGAGTTATGCTCAGACCCGCATGCTGCACGGACAGACACGCTATCCGCTGCCATCGCGCTTTCTGGACGAATTGCCCCCCGAACTGCTGCATCCGATCAATATCGAACCGGTCGCGCGCAAGCCGGTCGAAACGGCCGCCCCGTGGGCACCGACCGGGCGCAAGACGCGCACACCGGTCAGGACAGCCGCCCCCGAATGGGTCGGCGGTTTCCGGGTCGGCCAGACCGTGACTCATCCGAAATTCGGCCTGGGTGTCATTACCGACGCCGAGGCTGGCGGTGGCGAGTCGCGGGTAGAAGTGAATTTTCAGGACGCAGGACGTAAATGGCTCGATCTGCGCTACGCCAAACTGTCCGCTGTGTGAGATCCCTATGACCGATGACAAGCCCAACCGAAACAACGCCAGCTACCAGTCCATTTCCAGCGTCAAGGCGGCCAAGATCGCGCCGCGCGACGACAATCTGTACGCGAAGAAGCTGTTCCTGATTATCGACAACGTGCCCGAGATGCAGCGGGCGGTGTCGATGACCCTGTCGACCTTCGGCGCCAACAAGGTCGAGTACGCGACGCGGATCTCGGATGCATTCAACAAGCTCGGCCGCTTCGACTTCGATGTGGTGCTGTGCGACTACGACCTCGGCAACGGCTATGACGGCCTGCACCTGCTGGAGGAAATCCGCGAGCGCAACCTGATCAAGCAGTCTTGTGTGTTCATGATCGTGACCGCCGAGGCCCGCATCGAGCGGGTGGTCAGCGCGGCGGAACTGTCGCCGGATGCCTATCTGCTGAAGCCGTTTACCGGCGAGCAGTTGCGGGTGCGGCTCGAACGGGCGATGCGTCGCCGCGATGCGCTGCGCGTGGTCGACCAGTCGATCATGAAGGACGAGTACCTGAGCGCGATTTCCGAATGCGACAAGCGCATTGCCGCGCGCGATGAATTCCTGCTCGACTTCATGAAGCTGAAGGGCTCGCTGGAACTGAAGATCGGCGACTATCTCGGCGCGCAGAGCCTGTATCGCGACGTGCTGAAGATCAAGGCGCTGCCGTGGGCCAAGCTGGGTCTGGGCAAGACGCTGGTGTCGACCCGGCAGTACGACCAGGCGCGCGAGCTGTTCGAGGAAGTGCTCGAGGAAAACTCGCGCGTGATGGAGGCCTACGACTGGCTGGCGCGCATCTACGAAGCCAAGCACGACACGGCCAACGCCAAGAATACGCTGGCGACCGCGACTGACCTGTCGCCAGTGGTGGTGCGCCGGCAGAAGAAGCTTGGCGAGGCGGCGATGCAGGATGGCGACTTCGCCACCGCGCAGCAGGCGTTTACCCGCACCATCGACCTGGCCAAGTATTCGACCTACCGCTGTCCCGAGGATTATGCCGCGCTGGCGCGGGCGCAACTGGCGTCGAACGACGGCAAGGCCGCGCAACAGACCGTTGCCAATCTGCGGCGCGAATTCCGCAATGACCCGGTCGCGAACTGGGTTTCGACCGTGGTCGAGAGCGAAGTGGCGACCCAGGCCGGCCAGCCGCATCGCGGTCGCGAACTTCTTGATGACGCAATCGAAAAATATCGCGATCTGTCGCCTATGCTGAATGAAAACGCGCGTCTGGAACTGGTTCACGCCTGCTACAAGAGCGGGCGGGAAGACGCTGCGGTTCACGTGGTGCAGCAGATGGTGAAGAACAACCATGACGACGAGTTGCTGCTGGAACGGATCGAACAGGTTTTCAATCAGGTTGGTCGTCCGGAAGCAGGCAAGCAGCTGATTGCAGAGAATGTCCAGTCGGTCGTTGATCTCAACAACGAAGCAGTCCGGCTGGCGCAGTCCGGTGAAATCGAGGAAGCGGTGGCCCTGTTCAACAAGGCGGTGGACGAATTGCCGTCCAATTCGCAAATCATGCTGAACGCGGTCAACGCCATTCTCGCTTTCGTTCACCGCAAGGGCTGGCACGAAAGTCATGTGGCGAGGGCGCACGAATTACTCGAACGCGCCCGCCGGGCCGACCCCGCAAACGTCAAGTTCCAGCGCCTGCTTGTTGCCTATCGAAATCTCATCGAAAAGCACGGCAAAACCCAATGGATGCTCTGACCGCAATCGTTATTGACGATGAACCCCAGGCCCGCGAGCGGTTGACCCTGCTGTTGGCGGAGGCCGGTGTCGATGTGGTGGCGACACTGGCCGACGCCGGCGCGGCGCTTGACTGGCTGGGCAGCAACGGCAATCGCGCCGATGCCGCCTTTGTCAATGTCCAGATGCCACGAATGGATGGCGTCACCCTGGCCGGCAAACTGGCGGCGCTCCCCCATCCCCCCGCGATTGTGTTCGCGTCTTCCCAGCCACAGCCGCCTGCGTTCGCTGTCGACGGCCTGACCGTCGACCATCTGCTGAAGCCGGTGCGGCGCGACCGCCTGGCCGCCGTGCTGGCGCGGCTGATGTCGCGCCCGTCGTCCCCGGCGGGCGGCGCACCGGGGCACTTCAGCGTGATCGAGCGTGGTCATGTCAGACTGGTGCCGATCGAATCGGCGCTGTACCTGAAAGCCGAGCTCAAATACGTGACCCTGCGCACCCTGACCGGCGAGCACCTGCTCGACATGCCGCTGACCCAGCTCGAGGAAGAGTATGGTGACGCCGTGGTGCGCGTGCATCGCAACTGCCTGGTACTGCGGCACGCCATTGCCGGATTCGAGCGCAATACCGACGGCGCCTGGTATGTGATGCTGAACGGCTCGCCCGAGCGCGTGCCGGTCAGTCGCCGGCAGCAGTTCGTGGTCAAGCTGTTCCGCTGATCCGTTCCGGCTCTAAGTGTGACTTAAGCGCCCGGATCAAGAATCAGGAGCCGGCAGATCCGGTTTCCGGCAGGGCGTTCCGCTCCGCAGCCCGGGACCGGGGCTTGAAATCCTGCCCGGTCGACAGCATTCAATACCGGAGATATCCGGCACGGAGAAAAGTCCACAATGAGCAACAACTGGTTGAAAACCACCATTCTGATGGCAGGGATCATGGCACTGTTCATGGTCGTCGGCGGCGCCATCGGCGGCCGGGGCGGCATGCTGATTGCCTTCCTGGTCGGCGGCGGCATGAACCTGTTCGCCTACTGGAATTCCGACAAGATGGTGCTGCGCATGTACAACGCGCACCAGGTCGACGCCAGCACCGCGCCCGAATTTTACGGCATGGTGGCGGAACTGGCGCAGCGCGCCGGGCTGCCGATGCCCAAGGTCTACATCATCGACGAGGAGCAGCCGAACGCGTTCGCGACCGGCCGCAATCCGGAGAACGCCGCTGTGGCGGCCACCACCGGCATCCTGCGCCTGCTCGACTATCGCGAACTGCGCGGGGTGATGGCCCATGAACTGGCTCACGTCCGCAACCGCGACACGCTGATTTCGACCCTGTCCGCCTCGGTGGCCGGTGCGATCTCCGCCCTGGCCAATATGGCGATGTTCGCGTCGATCTTCGGCGGCCGTGACGACGAGCGCGGTTCCAACCCGATCGTGATGCTGCTGGTGTCGATCCTGGCGCCGATCGCCGCATCGCTGATCCAGATGGCAATTTCCCGTACCCGCGAGTTTGGCGCCGACCGCGGTGGTGCCGAAATTTCCGGCGATCCGCTGGCGCTGGCTGCCGCGCTGCGCAAGATCGAGTACTACGCGCAGGGGCGCTTCATGCCGGCGGCGGAGGCCCATCCGGAAACCGCGCAGATGATGATCATCAACCCGCTGGCCGGTGGCAGCAGCATCAGCGAGCTGTTCCGTACCCACCCGCAGACCGACGAGCGCATTGCCCGCCTGGAAGCGATCGCGCGCGGCGACTGGTCGTGACTGCCATCGCGCCGTATAATCCAAACTATTGATTATGAAAGCAGCCACGGGCAACCGTGGCTGTTTCTTTTGCCATGTACCAGAATCAGCTGCTCGCCGCCCGGATCCTCGACACGACCCTGGACGGTCACAATCTCAACGACGTGCTCGGCCGGCTTGCCGCCGGGGTCGACGGGCCCGAACGCGCCCAGTTGATCGACCTGACCCATGGCGCGCTGCGCCGCTACGGCAGTCTGCGCGCCCGCCTCGACCGGCTGCTGTCGCGACCGCTGACCGAGCCGCTGATCGACCGGCTGCTGATCGTCGCGCTGTACCAGCTGGAAGCGACGCGGGCGGCGCCGTACGCCGTGGTCGACCATGCGGTCCGTGCCGCCGAGAAACTCTCGCCGCGGCTCAAGTCGCTGGTCAACGCGGTCCTGCGCAATGCGCAACGGCGCAAGGACGAGCTGGATGCCGAGCTGACGCGCGACCCGGTCGCCTTCTGGAACCACCCTGAATGGTGGATTGCCCTGGTGCGCCAGGCCTGGCCGCGTGACTGGAAGAAAGTGCTCGACGCCGCCAACCAGCATCCGCCGATGACGCTGCGGGTCAACCGGCGCCAGATCAGTGCCGATGGCTACCTGCATGAACTGGCCGATGCCGGTATCGAGGCCGAGTCGCTGGGCGGCGATGCCGTGCGCCTGCTGCGGCCGGTGCCGGTGGACCGCCTGCCGGGTTTCCAGAGCGGACGGGCCTCGGTACAGGATGCGGGCGCCCAGCGTGCCGGCAGCTGGCTGGACGTGACCGACGGCATGCGCGTGCTCGATGCCTGCGCCGCGCCGGGCGGCAAGACCGGTCAGTTGCTGGAATGCCACACCCTGGATCTGGTGGCGCTGGACCACGACAGCGAGCGCCTGCGCCGGGTGACCCAGAACCTCGAACGGCTGTCGCTGCAGGCGACGCTGGCGACCGGTGACGCGGGTGCGCCGCAGGGCTGGTGGGATGGCCGGCCGTTCGACCGCATCCTGGCCGATGTGCCGTGCTCGGCCTCCGGCGTGGCACGCCGTCATCCGGACATCAAGTGGAACCGCCGCTCGAACGATATCCGCGCCTTTGCCGCAACGCAGCGCCGCATCATGGACGCGCTGTGGGGTCTGCTCGCCCCGGGTGGTAAAATGCTTTACGCTACCTGTTCGATTTTCCCGGGGGAAAACCGCGAACAGATCGACGCGTTCCTTGCCCGTCATGACGACGCCGGCCTGGAGGGCGACGAGCAACTGCTGCCCGACTCCGACCATGACGGTTTCTATTACGCCAGGATCGCCAAGCGCTGAAAGGCTTTGCATGTCCCGTGGCCTTGCGCTACTCCTGACCCTGTTTCTTTCGCTCGCGGCGCTGATGCCGCTGGCGGTTCACGCCGCCGATCCGGCGCCGGTCGAATCCAGGATCGCGCAACTGGTCATCAGCGATGGCGCACTGGCCGTCAACAGCCGTTTTGCCCTGCACCTGAACCCGACCCTGTCCGATGCGCTCGAACAGGGTGTCATGCTGACCTTTCGCCTCGATTTCGAACTGACCCGCCCACGGACCACCGCCTGGTGGCGCTCGCTGGGCGACTGGTTCGAGCCGACCGCCACCCAGCGCTACCGGCTGTCCTGGCACCCGCTGACCCGGCAGTACCGCGTCGGCATCGGCCAGGGCAACCTGTACCTGAGTTTTGCCCGGCTTGACGACGCCCTGGCCATCATCGGCTCGGCGCGCAGCTGGCGTGTGCTGCCACGCTCGGTCGTCGGTCGCTCGCCGCTGAAAGACTTCGCCGGTCGCATCCGGCTGACGCTCGACACCACCCGGCTGCCGAAGCCGTTCCAGCTGAACATCATCAAGTCGAACGACTGGGCGCTGGATTCGGACTGGATTCCGCTGACCAGCGGGCAGGGCGAAGGAGACGACTGATGCGCCCCTGGCTGATTGCGCTCGGCGTACTCGGGCTGGGCCTGCTGTACCTGCTGGCCATTGCGTCCGGCAGCACGTCGAGCCTGACCGATTACTACTGGTGGATTTTTGCGCTGAACGGGCTGCTGGTGCTGGGGCTGGTGGCGGTGCTGGGGCGCGAGCTGTGGCGCATGCGCCGTGCCGTGCGCGAACGCGTGTTCGGCGCCAAGCTGACGCTGCGCATGACCAGCATGTTCGCGCTGGTGGCGGTGCTGCCGGGCATTCTCGTGTTTACCATGTCGGTCCAGTTCCTGAACCGCAGCATCGAAAGCTGGTTCAACGTCCAGGTCGAAAGTGCGCTGGACCGCGGGCTGAACCTCGGCCGCTCGGCGCTGGATGCGCTTCTGGCCGATCTGGCCGCGCGCAACAGCGTGGCCGCCCGCGAACTGGCCAACGCCACGCCGGCCCTGCAGGCCGAACGGCTGGACCGCCTGCGCTCACAGCTGGGCATTCGCCAGCTGGCGCTGTTCGACAGCCGCGACCGGTTGATCGCCTATTCGTGTCCGGACAACAACATGTCGCCGCCTCCGCCGCCGGCGGCGAGTTTTGGCGGTGCGCTGGATGCGACCAGCGAGTGGCGCGGCATCGAGGGCGGCGGCGGGGCGACGCTGCTGCTGAAAGTGGCCCAGCGCATCAACCGCATCGGCTACGGCGATACGGTCACGCTGGTGGCCGTGCAGCCGGCGCCGCAGCAGCTGGCGGTCGATGCCGAGCAGGTCGAAGCGACCCGGGCCGATTACCGCAAGCTGGTGCTGGCGCGGGACGGGCTGAAGGAGTTCTACCGGCTGACGCTGTCGCTGACCCTGCTGCTGTCGCTGTTTGCGGCCGTCGGGCTGGGGGCATTGCTGTCGCGCCGGCTGTCGGCACCGCTGTCGGCGCTGGCTGCCGGCACGCGGGCGGTGGCCCAGGGCGACTTCTCGCGCCAGCATCCGATCTACCGCCGCGACGAGCTCGGCATCCTGACCGCGCTGTTCAACCGGATGACGCGGCAACTGGCCGATGCCAAGCAGGCGGAAGAGGCCGCGCGCGAACAGATCGAGGCCAACCGCGCCTATCTGGAACGCATCCTGGCCGCGCTGTCGAGCGGCGTGCTGGCCTTCGATGCCGACCTGCGGCTGACGGCTGCAAACCAGAGCGCGTCGCGCATTCTCGACTGGGACCTGAACATGCTGGCGCTGACGCCGCTGCCGGAATGGCTGGCGTGGGCACCGGCGCTGGAAGCCTTCGTGTCGTCGGTCTACTCGAGGCTGGACCGTGACGAAAGCGACTGGCAGCAGCAGATCGAACTCAGCGACGGCCGGCTGCTGCTGGTGCGCGGCGGCCTGCTGCCGGATGGCGCCGGGCGGGTGGTGGTCTTCGACGAAGTGACCGATCTGGTCCGTGCCCAGCGCGATGCGGCCTGGGGCGAGGTTGCCAAGCGGCTCGCCCACGAGATCCGCAACCCGCTGACACCGATCCAGCTGTCGGCCGAACGGCTGGCGATGAAGCTCGGCAACAAGCTCGATGCGCACGACGCCGATTTCCTGCAACGCTCGACCGATACCATCATCAAGCAGGTGGCGGCGCTGAAGGGCATGGTCGACGCCTTCCGCGACTACGCGCGCGCGCCGGCCAGCCGGATGGCGGCCACCGACCTGAATGCGATCGTGCGCGAAGTGATGATGCTGTACGAATCCAACCCGTCGGTACGGATGGATCTCCACGACGGCGAACTGCCGATCCTGGCCGATGCCGCCCTGCTGCGCCAGGTCATACACAATCTGGTCGTGAACGCGCAGGATGCCACGCTTGACGTTGCCGAGGCGATCATAGAAATTAGGACGTTCATTGCAGATCAACAAGTTGTGATGACGGTGACCGACAATGGCGCCGGCTTCCCGCCCGAAATCCTGCCGCGCGCATTCGATCCCTATGTCACCAGCAAAGCCAAAGGCAGCGGCCTGGGGCTGGCGGTGGTCAAACGAATCATTGAAGAGCATAAAGGCAGTATCAGTGCCGGCAATGTGTCGCCCCATGGCGCACAAATGCGGGTGATGCTGCCCCTATCGGAGACACCATGCGTAGCAGTGACATCCTGATCGTTGACGACGAGGTCGGCATTCGAGAGCTGCTTTCCGAGATCCTGCTCGACGAAGGCTATACCGCCGCCGTGGCCGAGAACGCCGAAATGGCCCGGCAGTTGCGCAACCAGGTGCGCCCGGCGGCCGTGCTGCTCGATATCTGGATGCCGGATTGTGACGGCGTCACCCTGCTGAAGGAGTGGGCCAAGTCCGGCCAGCTGAACATGCCGGTCATCATGATGTCCGGTCATGCCAGCATCGACACCGCGGTCGAGGCGACCCGCATCGGCGCGTTCGATTTCCTCGAGAAACCGATCGCGCTGGCCAAGCTGCTCAGCACCATCCAGCGTGCGCTGAAGTATGGCGACATGCAGGCGGCGCAGGCGCTGGACCTGAACAAGCTCGGCAAGAGCGCGCCGGTCCAGGAACTGAAAAAGAACCTCGAACGCGTTGCCGCGCTGAAGACGCCGGTGCTGCTGTCCGGCGAGCCGGGGGTCGGCTTCGAGCTGGTCGCGCGCTTCCTGCATGCGCAGAATACGCCGTGGGTCACGGTCGCCAAGCCGGAGACGCTGGCGGATGCGCCGCTCGACCTGCTGCAGAAAGCCAACAACGGCGTGCTGTGGCTGGGCGACATTGCCTACCTGAACAAGAAGGCGCAGCAGGGGCTGCTGTTCCTGCTGTCCAAGCTTGATCGCTACAACGCTCGCGTGGTCTGCGCCTGCAGCCGGCCGCTGTCCGACCTGCTGGTCGATCCCGAGTGCGACAACCGGCTGCTGACCACGCTGGCCAGCGTGATCGTGCCGATTCCGGCGCTGCGCGAGCATGCCGAGGATATTGTCGATCTGGCCAACCAGATCGTTGCCGAACTGGTCGAGAGCAAGCAGACCCCGCTGAAGCGCTTTACCACGGCGGCGCTGAACGCGTTGCGCCAGTACGAGTGGCCGGGCAACCTCGAACAGCTCAAGGGCATCGTCAAGAGCCTGGCGCTGACGGTCGAGGACGACGAGATCGACGCGCCCGACGTCCTGCGCGTGCTGTCGCAGTTCAAGGTCGAGAAGCCGATCGAGGAGCTGGGCTTTGACTTCAACCTGCCGCTGCGCGAGCTGCGCGAACAGATCGAGCGTCGCTACTTCGAGCATCACATCTCGCTGGAGAAGGGCAATATGAGCCGCGTGGCGCAGAAGGTCGGGCTGGAACGCACCCACCTGTACCGCAAGCTCAAGCAGCTCGGCGTGCGCTTCCAGCGCAAGGTGGTCGAGGAAGCCTGACCCTCCGCCGAATGGCGGACTGCGCCAGACGGCAAAACCCGGCACAATCCCGGCATGGACGACACGCAACTGATCCGCTATTCGCGGCATATCCTGCTGCCCGAGATCGACATCGATGGCCAGCAGCGCCTGCTCGACAGCCACGCCCTGATCGTCGGTGCCGGCGGCCTCGGCAGCCCGGTGGCGCTGTACCTGGCCGCCAGCGGCATCGGCACCCTTACCGTCTGCGATGACGACGATGTCGATCTGACCAATCTGCAGCGCCAGGTCGCGCATGCGACCGACCGCATCGGCGTCAACAAGGCCGCCAGCGCGCGCCAGCGCATGCTGGAGCTGAACCCGGACATCGTCGTGCACGACGTGGCCGAGCGGCTCGATGGTGCGGCGTTGCTGGCGCGGGTGGCGGCAGCCGACATCGTGCTCGACTGCTGCGACAATTTCGCCACCCGGCATGCAGTCAACCGTGCCTGCGTCGCCACCGGCACGCCGCTGGTTTCCGGCGCGGCGGTGCGCTTCGACGGCCAACTCGCAGTGTTCGACTACCGCCAGCCCGACATGCCGTGCTATCACTGCCTGTTCCCGGACGAGGGCGATGCCTCCGACGGCCCGTGTGCGCTGTTCGGCGTGCTGGCGCCGCTGGTCGGGGTCATCGGCAGCCTGCAGGCGATGGAGGCGATCAAGCTGCTGGCCGGCATTCCGTCGGAGGCCGTCGGCCGCCTGCAGCTGCTGGACGGCAAAAGCGGTGAATGGCGGCGCATGCGGCTGGTCCGCGACCCGGCCTGTCCGGTCTGCGGCACACAGGCTGCCGTTCCTTGATCTGGTGGCCTACAACCGGCGCGCCGAACGCGCGATAATCGGCACTTCATTGCGGCGGCTGGCTTGACCGGACCGCCGTTCGTCTTGTCTGGAGAATTACATGCAGTCGGTCATTCACGCCGCCACGCGCATCGTGGTCAAGGTCGGTTCGAGTCTGGTTACCAACGATGGCGCAGGGCTGGACCATGCCGCGCTGGATCGCTGGGCCGGGGAAATCGCCGACCTGATGCGGCGTGGCAAGGCGGTGGTGCTGGTCAGTTCCGGCGCGGTCGCCGAGGGGGTCAAACGCCTCGGCTGGAACGCCCGTCCGACGGCGCTGCACGAGAAGCAGGCCGCCGCCGCCGTGGGCCAGATGGGCCTGTGCCAGGCCTATGAACAGGCGTTTTCCGCCCACAACCTGAAAACCGCCCAGGTGCTGCTGACCCATGAGGACCTGACCCACCGTACCCGTTATCTGAACGCGCGCTCGACACTGAACACGCTGCTGGCGCTGAACGTGGTGCCGATCATCAACGAGAACGACACCGTGGTGACCAGCGAAATCCGCTTTGGCGACAATGACACGCTGGGCGCGCTGGTGACCAACCTGATCGAAGCCGATGCGCTGGTGATCCTGACCGACCAGCGCGGTCTGTACACCGCCGACCCGCGCAGCAACCCGGCGGCCGAGTTCGTCCATGAGGGGCAGGCCGGCGACCCGGCGCTGGAAGCCATGGCCGGCGGCGCCGGCAGCAGTGTCGGCACCGGTGGCATGCTGACCAAGATCCTCGCCGCCAAGCGCGCCGCGCGCAGCGGCGCCGCGACCGTGATCGCCAGCGGGCGCGAAGCGAACGTGCTGTCGCGGCTGGCCGATGGCGAATCCATCGGCAGCCAGCTGGTGGCGACCTCGGACCGGATGATCGCCCGCAAGCAGTGGCTGGCCGACCACCTGCGGCTGGCCGGTGCGCTGGTGCTTGACCGTGGCGCCGTGCGCGCGGTGGGCGAGCAGCACACCAGCCTGCTGTCGATCGGCGTCAGCGAGGTGCAGGGCGACTTCCTGCGCGGCGATGCCGTGGCCTGCGTCGACGAGGACGGCAACGAAGTGGCGCGCGGGCTGGTCAACTACTCGTCTGACGAGTCGCGGCTGATCATGCGCCATCCGACCCGCGATATCGAGGCGCTGCTCGGCTATGTCGGTGAACCGGAACTGATCCACCGCGACAACATGGTCAACGTCTGACGCTGCGCCGGACGTCCGATGCAGGCACTGCGGCCGTCTGTTGACGGCCGCGTCGGCATGTCCCCCCGTTTTTCCCACCCACCCCGCCGGCCCGGCCCGCTCCGGGCGATGCCGGCACAGGAGCCCACCATAATGAAGAAGCTCGTTCTCGCCGCCACGATCGTTGCCCTGTCCGGGAGCGCCCTGGCGAGGGATGTGCTGCGCGTTTTCAACTGGAACAACGAAATCGCCCCGGTGACGATCAAACGTTTCGAGGCACAGTGCAAGTGCGATGTGCAGGAAGACTATTACGGCGACAGCGAGGAAATGCTGGCCAAGCTGGCCGCCGGTGCGACCGGCTACGACATGGTCGTGCCGACCACCTATGCGATGCAGGCACTGATCAAGCAGGGCAAGACCCAGCCGCTGGACCGGGCGAAACTGCCGAACTTCGCCAACCTGAATGCCGGCTACCTGAAGCTGAATGCCCCGTTCGACCCGGGCAATGCCGTCGGCGCGCCGCTGCTCGCCAGCATTACCGCCCTTGGCTACAACAGCGAGAAAATGCGCGCCCTCGGCATTCCGACCGACAGCTGGGCAGCGGTGTTCGATCCGAAATACCTGGGCAAGCTCAAGGGACGGGTGACCGTGCTCGACAGCCAGCGCGAGCTGATGAGCGCGGCACTGATGTATCTGGGGCGTGACGCCAACAGTACCAGCCCGGCCGACCTGCAGGCCGCCGCCGCGGTGATCCGCAAGGCCAAGCCGTACTGGGCCGCGTTCAACAATCAGAGCTATATCAAGGAACTGACGGTCGGCAATATCTGGCTGGTGCACGGCTTCACCAACGACTTCTTCCAGGTGATGCACGATGCGAAGGCAGCGAAGCGCAACTTCACCATCGGCTACAACCTGCAGAAGGAAGGCAATATCCTCGGGCTGGACAACCTGGTGATCCTGAAGAACGCGAAGCGTCCGGACCTGGCGCTGCAGTTCATCAACTTCCTGCTGGACGGCAAGAATGCGGCCGACGTGTCCAACATCATGGGGTCGGTCAACCCGAACCGGGCAGCGCTGAGCTACCTGCAGCCGGAGATCAGGGCCAACAAGGTGATCATGGCCGATCCGTCCCGCGACAGGCTGGTACTGCTGAAGGACCTTGGCGCAAAAGACCGGCGCGAGCTGAACCGGTTGTGGACCGAAATCAAGGCACGCTGAGACGGACCTGAGGCCGGGGCGCCGACGGCATTCAGCCCGCTGGTGCCCCCGGCTGCGCCGGTCAGGCGGCGATCGCCTGGTCGATCAGCTGTCTCAGTTCCCTGAAATCGGGTTCGCCGAGATAGCGCTTGATCACCTGGCCGTCCTTGCCGACCAGGAAGGTCGACGGGACCAGCTGGATGCCGCCCCAGGCCTCGGCCAGCTTGCCGTCGCTGTCGAGCACGATCGGGAACGGCAGCTTGTTCTCGGTGACGAAGGTCTTCACGTAGTTGGGCGGGTCGTAGTTCATCGCCACGGCCAGGGTTTCGTATTTCCCCTGCGGCGCCAGCTGCTGGTAGATCTGCCTGAATTCGGTCATTTCCTTCACGCAGCCGGGACAGCTGGTGGCCCAGAAATTGACCAGCACGACTTTGCCTTTCAGCGAGTCGGTCGTCATCTTCCGCGCATCCATCGACGTGTAGGTCACCGATGGCGCCGGATCGCGGCTGGTCAGCGCATAGCCGGCCACGGCCACGACCGCGAGCACCAGGACGGCGGCAATCGCCTTCTTCATTCAGATTCCCCTTGCAGTGGCCGCCGGGTTCAGTCCTCGGCGGCGAGCCGGTCCATCAGGGCGCGGATCTCGCCCTCGATGGTGACGGCACGATTCTGTTTGCTGTCGAACAGGACGAAGGTCACGTCGGCTTCGGCCACCACCGTGTCGCTGCCCTGCAGACGGATCACCTGGCGGATGACGGCCGAGCGGTTGCCGACGTCCCTGACCGCGGTATCGACGGTCAGGATCTCGTTCATCAGTGCCGGGCGACGGTAGCTGATGTTGATATTGACGACGACGAAGGCCAGACCGGTCTGCATGAAGCCGTACAGATCGGTGTGCACATCGAAGTAGGCCCAGCGCGCTTCCTCGAGAAATTCCAGGTAGCGGGCGTTGTTGACGTGACCGTACAGGTCGAGATGATAACCGCGAACCTTTATGTCGGTCTGATGCATCGGAGTCTCCTTTGTCGAATGGCGGGGGGTGGCCGTGTGGCCACGAACGAGTTCAAACGCTCGTTTTCCCGCCATTACAGCACAGTCGGGTTGCCGCCGGGCAAGCCTTATTCGGCGTCCGGCAACTCGATGTCATCGTAGGCTTCGCGTTCCAGCGGCTCATCGCACAGGTCGGTCAGCACCGACGACAGTTCGATCTCGAACCACTGCGAGAACAGGTTCTGCGTGCGCTTTTCCGGCCACAGCGTGTCGTCGGCGCACCAGTCGGCCAGCTCCGCCTCGAAAATGTCCGGCCAGCGCTGCTTCAGTACGGCGCGCAGATCGTCGTAGTCCTCGATGGCCGGCACCAGCAGCGCATTGCTGTCGCGGCGCAGATTGACCAGGTTGACCTCGTCGGCATCGATTTCGAACGGCAGGCCGAGCAGCCAGTCGACGAACGGTTGTCTGGGCTTGACGATGATGACGCTGCGATTGACTTCGTACATGGGGCTCTCCGCAAAACGCCATTGTAAGCGCTGCGGCAACCGGGCTGCGAGAGGGGAACGCTCAGTTTCCGGCTGCGAACTGGTTGTCGCGGGTGAAGTTCCAGCTGCGGATGATGGCCAGCTGGTCGTAGTCGCGGGCCAGTGCCGGCGGGAACGGGGCAAACGGTGCCGCCAGCCGGACGATGCGGATTGCCGCGTCGTCCAGCTCCGGATGGCCGGAGCCGCGCTGGATGCGGACATCGATCAGCGACCCGTCGGCGCGAATGTCGACCCGCAGCTTCAGACGGCCGTAGACCCCCTTGTCACGGGCATCCTGCGGGTAGTTCAGGTTGCCGACGCGTTCCATCTTCCGCCGCCAGTCCTCGGCATAGCTGGCGAAGACCGCATCGCGGGTCGTGGCGCTGATGACGGCGCGACGGGAGGCGGCACCGGCCGCCGGTGGTGCCGCCGTGTCGCTGTCCGCCCGCGCCAGAGCCCTGGCGTCGGCCAGCAGGTCGCCGGTAGTGAACGAGGGGGTGCCGGTTCGCGGTGTTGCCTGGTGTGCCGGAACGTGACGCGATGGACGGGGTGCCGGTTCGCTGGCAGGGATGTCGGCGGTCTCGGGTCTGGTGCGGGGGGCTGGTTCGCGGACCGGGCGGTCGGCTTTGGCTTTCGGTGCGTCATGGCGCCGCTGTGGCGTGCTGTCCGGCCTGACCGTTGCCGGCGCCGGCGGCGCGGCGACGGTGGCGCGAACCGGCTTGTCGTGCGCTGCGCCGGCGCTCAGCACGACTTCGAGCGGCACCGGGTCGGCCGGCAGCGGCAGTGCCGGCTGCCAGCGGATGCCGATGACAATGGCCACATGCACGGCAAACGACACCCCCACCGCCAGCCAGAGCGGCGCGTGTCGGGGCGATGAGTCGTAGGTGAGATCCGGGTGCACGATGGTCGGGACGTCCTTGCGCGGCGTACGCCCTCCGGCCGTGCAGCTCAGGACGCGGGGGGCGAGATGGCGGTCATTTTAGCATGGGCGTCATTCGATGCCGTCAGCCGCGCGGTCATGGCGCCGGCTGACAGCGGTTCGCCGACCGCAATGCCCTGCACATGCCGCAGGCCGAGCCGGGCCAGCATCGGCAGTTCGTCCAGGTGCTCGACGCCCTTGGCTGTCAGCGGCAGCCCCAGCGCGCACAGGAAGGCCGCCAGCGCCGGTACCGCGCGTCCGTCGGCAAGCAGGTGCTGCAGGCGGGCGCGGTCGAATTTGAGCCTGACCAGCGGCGGCTGGCACAGCAGCAGCAGGTCGAAGGCGGAGGCCCCGAAATGATCGACCACCACGCGCACGCCGAGGGCGGACAGTGCCGCGAACTGACGGCGGGTATGGACGATATCCTGCACCAGCGAGGCCTCCGGCACCTCGATCTCCAGCCAGGCCGCATCCAGCCGGTTGTCGGACAGCGCCTTGGCGATATGCTCGGTCAGTGCCGGATCGGCAAACTGGCGCGGGCTCAGGTTGACTGCGACCGGGCACTGGATCAGGCCGTTGTCGCGCCAGTGGCGGGCCTGTCCACAGGCGGCGTTCAGGGTCCAGCTGGTCAGTTCGGTGGACAGGCGGATATCGTCGGCGAGTGCGATGAAATCGGCTGCCGGTCGCAACAGGCCGGCCTCGTCACGCCAGCGCAGCAAGGCCTCGATGGCGATGACCGAACCGGTCCGGATATCGTGTTCGGTCTGGTACCACAGTTCGAAGTCGAAAGTCTCGATCGCACGGCGCAGCGCCTGCTCGCGTTCGCGCCGTTCGATCACTTCGGCCTGCATGGTCGGGGCGAAGAAGCGCCAGCCATGCCGGCCGTGGGTCTTGACGAAATACATGGCGGCATCGGCGTGGCGCATCAGCAGATCGCTGTCGCTGCCGTCCTGCGGGCTCAGCGCCACCCCGATCGATGCCGGCGACTGGACCTCGTCGCCAGCCAGGCTGAACGGCTCGTTCAGCGTGGCCAGGATCTTTTCCGCGACCTGGGCGGCATCGCCCGGGTCGGGAATCCGGCTCAGCAGCACGACGAACTCGTCACCGCCCAGCCGGCCGATCACATCGCTGGCGCGGACCACGCCGCGCAGGCGCTGGGCCACCTCGCGCAGCAGGAGGTCGCCGGCGGCATGGCCGAGGCTGTCGTTGACCTGCTTGAAATTGTCCAGATCGATGAACATCAGCGCATTGCTGCTGCCGTCGCGCTGCGACTGCAGCAGTGCCTGCTCCAGCCTCTCACTGAATGCGGCCCGGTTGATCAGGCCGGTCAGCGGATCGTGCTCGGCGAGGAAGCGGATACGGGCCTCGGCACGGCGCCGTTCGGTCAGGTCGGTCAGCGTGATGAACAGATGGCGGGTTTCGCCCAGGGCATCGGTGACCGGCGTCTGACGCTGCCAGCAGGCGAGCAACTGCCCGCTGGCGGTCAGGAAGGGCCGTTCGCCTTCCCAGGCCTGATTGTCAGGCGGCGTTTCGCAGTGGCATTCCGGGCCGCTGAGGCGGGCCAGCGACGCGCCGATGGCCTGGGTGCGGGACATGCCGGTCAGGCGTTCGAACGCGTGGTTGACCTGCAGGATGTTGCCCCGGGTGTCGCAGATCACCATGGCGTCCGAGCTGTGCGACAGCACATGGGCGGCCAGTTGCAGCTGCTCGACCGCCTGATGCTGGGCACTGACGTCGACATAGGTGCCGACCCAGCGCAGGACGCGCCCGTCCCGGGTCGATTCGATCGGTTCCATGGTCGAGACCATCCAGCGCCAGTTGTCGCCGTCGCGGATGCGGAATTCGCTGCGGCGCGGAATATCCCTGAACGCCTGCATGGCGCAGAAGGCATCGGCGATCTTCTGCCGGTCTTCCGGATGGATGCGGTCGATCCAGTCAGTCCGGATCGGTGAAATGTCGTGCTCGCCGGCGACCGGATAGTCGAAAAAGCGGGCCATGGCCTCGTTGCCGCTGGCGCGGTTGCGGGCAAAGTCCAGATCGACGTAACCGATGCCGGCAGCACTGAGCGCGGACTCGATGCGGCGTTCACTGTGCAGCGCCGTGGCCTCGGCGTGCACCAGCCGGTCGATGTCGCTGATCATCGCCAGATAGTGCGCCTCGCCGCCGAGATCGAGCCAGGACGCACAGACCAGCGCCCGCCAGCGGCTGCCGTCGCTGTGCCGCATCCAGAATTCCTGCGCCAGCGGCTGATCGAGGGTGGTGACCAGCGTGTCACGGTCGGCCGGATTGTCCCACAGCCACAATTCGATCGAACTGCGGCCCAGCATTGCCTGTCTTTCCACGCCGAACATCTCGCACATGCGCGGATTGCAGTCGACGATATGGCCGTCGGACGCGCGGATGATCGCCACACCGGACGGCATCAGCATCAGTGCCCGCGACAGGATGGCGCCCTGGTCCCGTTTCTGCGCCTCGGTACTGGCCAGCAGGTTTTCCAGTTGCTGGTTGCGGGCGCGCAGCGCGGCGACCAGCACGGTCACGATCTGGCCCATCGCCGCACCGGTCAGCAGCAGCAACTGATCGGTCATCTGCTGCTGGAACGACTGGTGCTGCGTGCCCCAGCCGAGCAGCAGGCCGGCCTGGACCAGCAGGCACAGCAGCGCAACCTCGCGCTGGCCGAAGCGCAACGCCATCCAGATCACGGTGATGAAGTGCAGGTAGATGAATGCGTGGTAGGCCAGCGGTTCCGGCTGGTTCAGGACCGGCAGTACGCTGGCCAGGGTGACGGCCAGGATCAGCGCAAGTTCCTGCTGCCGCCGGCCGGCCGGCCATGGCGTGCCGCGCCAGGCGATCAGCAGCGGAGGCAGCACCGCCAGTGACAGCAGATCGGCATTCCACCACGGCAGGATGGCACGGGTCAGCGCGCCCCATGGCAGCAGGCCGCTGCCCACGCAGATGGCAATTGACAGCAGGGCAGTGGTCAGCGTGATGGCGCCGACCGTCAGCAGGGCCAGGATCAGGTCGCCGAGATCGAGGCGATCCCAGTGCCGGTGGCGCCAGCGCCCGAACAGGGTGCCGATCAGCCCGCTGTGTCCGGCTGACAGCAGCGCCAGCAGCAGCAGTGCCGGCCACAGCGCCAGCGGCGTCTCCGGCAGCATCGGCAGCGTCATGCCGAAAGCCAGCGCCGGCAGCATGCGCCAGCCACCCCACAGGATCGCGACCAGGGACAAGCCGCTGGGCAGCCAGATAAAAGCGATGAATCCCGTGCTGAACGGGAATTGCAACGAAATCCAGCTCGCCGCGGCGGCGCCGAGGGTGGTGAACAGCAGTGAGGTAATGCCGGTTGACGTGCTGGCGACAGACAGGAAGGAAGGGGCTCGCATACAGGGACCGCCCGCGCGCTGCATGATGATGGACACCCTTTGTTGTAAATGGTGGATGCCCATGCCATAAGTCGCGAGCGACGGACGGTCATTTCACTCGTGGCATTTTCCTGCCGCGACGGCGCTACAATTGCAGTCCGCCATGGGCCGGAACGGCAGGAACATGTCGCGGTGAGCAGGGTGGGCGGGCCCGCCGCCAGCCTGCCGCTGCCCACTGTCCCCCGCCCTCGCTGCCGCGGGGAAACCGCGTTGCGCCCGCCCGCGCTGCGCGCCGGTTTGATCCGTCGTGCATGAGGCGGCGTTGACGGCGGGCAAGAAAAAAGCCCGCAGGCAGGCGGGCTTGGCGGTTACCGGTTACTGTCGCGCTCAGTCGAGCAGGCTGCGCAGCATCCAGGCGGTCTTTTCGTGCACTTCCAGGCGCTGGGTCAGCAGATCCAGCGTCGGCTGGTCATTGGCGGCCTCGACCGCGGCGAACTGGCCGCGGATGGTACGACACACGGTTTCATGGCCGTTCACCAGCAGTTCGATCATTTCGGTGGCCTTCGGCACGCCGTCGGTGTCCTTGATCGACGTCAGCCTGGCGAACTCGCCGTAGGACGCCGGGGCCGGGAAGCCCAGCGTGCGGATGCGTTCGGCGATCTGGTCGTTGGCGATCCACAGCTCGTTGTACTGTTCCTCGAACATCAGGTGCAGGGTGCGGAACTGCGGGCCGGTCACGTTCCAGTGAAAGTTGTGCGTCTTCAGGTACAGGGTGAAATTGTCTGCCAGCAGGCGCGAGAGTCCGCTGACGATGGTGCCGCGATCTTCCTTGCTGATACCGATATCCATAATGAAACCTCCCTGTTGAGTGCTGATAAAATTCGCAACCGCGAAGCAGAACGGATACGACATGAACTGGTTGACCACAGGCCCCGATTTTGCGCGGCTGACACTGCATGTCCAGCCCGGCGCCAAAAAGACCGAGACCGCCGGCCTGCATGGCGAGGCGCTGAAAATTCGTCTGGCTGCCCCGCCGGTGGACGGCAAGGCCAATGCCTGCCTGCTGGCGTTTCTGGCCGAACGCTGCGGCGTGTCCCGCGCGGCAGTCCGGCTCAGGAGCGGCGACAGCAGCCGCCGGAAAGTGGTCGAGCTGGCCGGGCATTTCGAAGCGTCCGACCTGGCCCGACGATTGTTGCCTTAAGGTTTACGATCGGTCAATTGCGTAGGCTGTTCGTCGACACGGGTGTATTCGCCATCGATGGTGCCGTCGTCGCGCTGCGGTGGCCGGCCGAACGGGTCGGCACGGAAATCGCCGCCAATCGGGCCGGCCATGATTTTCGGCCCCTTGAACGGCAGCAGCAGGAGCAGCGCCAGGACGTCGCTGATGACGCCGGGAAAGATGAACAGCAGGCCGGCGAACACATAGCGCAGTGGCCACAGCAACTGCCACAGCGATGTCTGCTGACCATTGCGCATGACCGACGACAGCGTCAGCAAGGCGCCGAGCTGCTGGTTGCGCAGGATCAGCACGCCGATGACCGCACCGGCGAGCAGGGCCAGAAACACCGGGCCCCCGCCAAAGCGGCCGGCCAGGGCGATCAGGGTGGCGAGCTCGATGAGCGGGAACGCCAGAACAAGCAGAAAAAGGTATTTCATGGATGAGAGCAGTCGGTTGAGCGAAGTGCTGGTCGGGCTGGTCAATGTGCCAGATATCGAGTGTGCGCGTCTTGTTGCCAAAGAACTGGTCGGCTCGCGGCTGGCCGCCTGCGTGAATCTGCTGCCCGCCGTCGAATCGGTGTATCGCTGGGAGGGCCGGGTGGAAACCGCCAGCGAAGTGACGCTGGTGATCAAGACCGTGCGGGCTGCCTGGCCGGCGCTTGAGCGACAGGTGCAGGCACTGCACCCGTACGCGGTACCGGAAATCCTGGCGCTGCCGGTCACTGCCGGCCTGCCCGCCTATATAAACTGGGTCGCCAGTGAGTCCATTTCAAGCACTGACGCGTGATAAACCACAGAAAAAACCTGCGCATGCCCTCCGTACTGAATCCTAGAACCCTGATCCGCATCGTGCTGGCCTTCGTGCTGGGACTGTGTTCGCTGTCCGCGCTGGCGGTCAATCCCGACGACCTGCTGCCACCGGAACGTGCCTTTGCGCTGACGGCCACCCGGCAGGGTGACACGGTCACGCTCGACTGGCGCATTGCCGACGGCTACTACCTGTACAAGGAGCGCATCCGGGTTGCGACCGAGCCGGTGCTGGAACTGGGGACCACGCTGGCCGACGGCACCCTCAAGCAGGACGCGTTCTTCGGTCGCTCGGAAATCTACCATGGCCGCAGCCAGGCCACGGTGACGCTGCCGGCCGGCGCACCGCGTCCGCTGGTGCTGGTGGTGTCGCAGCAGGGCTGTGCCGATGCCGGCGTCTGCTATCCGCCGGAAACGCGGCGGCTGACGCTCGGCGCCGACGGCGTGCCGGCCGGCGGTGAGCAGGGCGATGACCTGCTGTCGCGCTTCGTGTCGGCGGCCGGTCTGGGCAGTGCGCCGGCCACACCGGCTGCCGCACCGGCAGACACGGGCGGGCTGGCAAAACTGGGCTGGATTGCGCTGCTCGGCAGCTTCTTTGTAGCTGGCCTCGGGCTGGCCTTTACCGCCTGTCTGTATCCGATGCTGCCGATCGTGTCGGCCATCGTCGCCGGCCAGGGTGAGGCGGCGCACGGCTGGCGCGGTTTTGTGCTGGCCATGGCCTATGTGCAGGGACTGGCACTGACCTATACCGTGGTCGGCGTCGCCGCCGGGCTGACCGGCAGTCTGCTGACGGTCTGGCTGCAGCGACCGGAGGTCGCCATCGTGGCCGCCGTGCTGCTGCTGGTGTTCGCGCTGGCGATGTTCGAGGTGATCAATGTGCAACTGCCGGCCAGCCTGCAGGCGAGAATGGCGTCGGCATCGAACCGGATGACCGGCGGACGCCTGCTGTCAGTGTTCGCGATGGGCGCGCTGTCGGCACTGATCGTCGGCCCGTGCGTGGCGCCGCCGCTGGCGGTGGCGCTCGGCTATATTGGCGCCAGCGGCGATGCCGTACGGGGGGGCGCCGCGCTGTATGCGATGGCGCTGGGGCTTGGCGCGCCGCTGCTGCTGCTCGGTGCAGCCGGCGGCAAGCTGCTGCCGAAAGCCGGCGGCTGGATGCAGGCGGTCAAGGGCGTGTTCGGCGTGCTGATGCTGCTGCTGGCGATCTATCTGCTGTCGCCGTGGCTGCCGGCTCCGGTGGCCCTGCTCGGCTACGGCGTGGTGCTGGTCGGTGCGGCGGTGTTTGCCGGCGCGTTCGACGCGCTGCCGGCGGGTCATCATGGCGGCCGCCGATTCCTGAAACTGCTGGGCCTGCTGGCGGCGATTACCGGCGTGATCCAGCTGGTCGGCGGCCTGGCCGGTGCCGACGATCCGTTGCGCCCGCTGCTGCCGCTGACTGCGCGCGCGTCTGCCGCGACCGTCACGGTTTCCCATCCGGCCTTTACCCGGGTGGACAGCCCGGCGGACTGGGAGCGCTTTCTGGCTGCCAACCGCGGCCGCCCGGTCATGCTCGATTTTTATGCCGACTGGTGCGTCAGTTGCAAGGAGATGGAACGGGACACGTTCAGCGATCCGCGCGTGGCCACCGCGCTCGGAAAGTTCGCGCTGGCGCAGGCCGACGTGACCGCCAATTCGCCGGCCCACCAGCAACTGCTGAAAAACTTCGGCCTGTACGGACCGCCGGGCACGATTTTCTTTGACATCAAGGGCATGGAGCGCGACCGGGTCATTGGCTACCTGCCGCCGTCGCCGTTTTTCGACCGGGTGCAGGCGCTGCTGCGCTAGCGTGTCGACAAAAAACACTTGACGAGGTGTCCGGGGGCTCGTTATATTGCGCCCCTCTGTTGGGGTTGTTAGCTCAGTTGGTAGAGCAGCGGACTCTTAATCCGTAGGTCGAAAGTTCGAGCCTTTCACAACCCACCAGTTTCCCCGGCAACGGTTCTTCCGTGGCCGACGGGTTGTTAGCTCAGTTGGTAGAGCAGCGGACTCTTAATCCGTAGGTCGAAAGTTCGAGCCTTTCACAACCCACCAATTTTCCCGGCATCGGTACCCTCGATGTCGTGGGTCGTTAGCTCAGTTGGTAGAGCAGCGGACTTTTAATCCGTTTGTCGCAGGTTCGAGCCCCGCACGACCCACCAATCGCTTCAAGCATCAGGCCTGGTCTTCGTGACCGGGCCTTTTTGTTTTTCATTGTCCGTTGCATGGGCAAGCAGCGCGGCAGTGAACTGCAGAAAATCATCCAGATGCAGGGTGATGATGTTGATCGTGATCGGTACCAGCAGGCTCTGGTAGTCATGAGCGGCAAGATTGCGGAAACCCACCATGCGTTTCAGCTTCCCGGCCAGTCCGGTTTCCAGCCATTCCGCTTGCGCCAGCAAGGTGAACACATCGCGGGCGCTCTGCGGGATGCGGAGTCGTTCGCGCCGGATCAGATGGTGGCCGGCGCCGAGCGCTGCTTCGCAGGCGCGCTGGATATTGAGGACGGCAGCATCCTGGCGCGTGTAATCGGTGTCGAAGCCCGCACCGGCAGCGGCGTACTCCTCGCGGGCACGTCCGACGCAGCGCTCGATCGTGGCGACCTTGTTCAGCAGTACATCATCGACCATATACGCGCCCTTCCGTGGCGATATCGTGCAGCAGTCCGGCCCTTGCCTCATCCAGGGCGATTTTTTCGCTCATGACAAAACACTCGAACAGTCCTGCCTCCGGTTCCCGGGCCCACAGGCGTCGCCCGGTCGTCAGCACCTGATACTGCATGACCGTACTGGCTGCTCTCAGGTCCAGCAGGTCGACTGGCCAGTCGCTCAGTCCGGCCAGCTGTCCGGCCAGCTCCCATAATTGCAGCGGATCGGCGTAGCCGTCGACCAGCACGGCGAGGTCAAGGTCGCTGTCCGGCCTGGCCGTGCCCTGCATCCGGCTGCCGAAGGCATAAATGCCCATTACGCCAGGCAGGGCATCGCGAAGTCGTTGGCACACGGCTTCAAGGCGACTATCTGGCAGGGCTGAATCGGGCATGGGCATCTCCTCTGCTGCATCTTAACGCGCATCCCGTCACTGGGCCCATTGCGGGGGAGGTCCACGCCGTGCGAGCGCGGGGTTGCCTGCACTCTTTTATTCCCATTCCAAATAAACAATCCACTTAATCTGCCAGCAAGGTTATATGGGTCCGGTAGCATGACTTTCCTTCGACTGTTGTTGTCAGGGAAAGAAATGAACGTGTTTTTCAGCAAGCGTACCGGGGTCGTGAGCGCCATTGCCGCCGTGGCCATGGCCGGTCTGGTGGGGGCGTGCTCGAAGCCGGCGGAGGCGCCAGCTGCCGAGGGGGCGGCGCCGGCCAGTGGTGGCACGCTGGTCTATCTGGAGCAGCAGCCGCATACCAGCCTGTATCCGCCGGCGGGGGGCTTCTACCCGAATGGCGGCATCCTGAACCAGATTACCGACAAGCTGACCTGGCAGAATCCGGCCACGCTGGAGATCGAGCCGTGGATTGCCGAGTCGTGGACGGTCAACGACCAGGTGACCGAGTACACGTTCAAGCTGCGCCCGGGCGTGACCTTCTCCGACGGTTCGCCGCTGGATGCGGCCGCGGTGGCGAAGAACTTCGATACCTACGGGCTCGGCAACAAGGTGCTGAAGCAGCCGGTGTCCGAGGCGATCAACAACTACGAGCGCAGCGAGGTGCTCGACCCGCTGACGGTCAGGTTCCACTTCCGCAAGCCGTCGCCGGGATTCCTGCAGGCGACATCGGTCATCGGCTCCGGTCTGGTATCGCCGGCGACACTGGCGCGGCCGTTCGAGGAGCTGGGTGACGCGACGCGGATCATCGGTTCCGGTCCGTTCGTGGTCAGCAGCGAGACGCTGGGCAAGGAGCTGACGCTGACTGCGCGCAAGGACTACCGCTGGGGGCCGGTCAGACTGGCGCATCAGGGCCGGGCGCGGCTTGATGCGATCAAGGTGGTGGTCACGCCGGAGGACAGCGTGCGCATCGGCGCGCTGCTGGCCGGTCAGGCCGGCTTTATCCGCCAGATCCAGGCCTATGACGAGAAGCGGGTGCAGGCGCAGCGGTTCCCGGTGTATGGCGCGGCGACGCGCGGCGTCAACAACAGCATCAACTTCCGTCCCGACAATCCGCTGGTGGCCGACCTGCGCGTGCGCCAGGCGCTGCTGCACGCGACCAATGCCAGGGAAATCGTCCAGACCCTGTACTCGGCCAATTATCCACAGGCGACCTCGGTCATCGCGGCCGGTGCGGCCGGTCATGTCGACCTGTCGGCCAGCCTCGGCTTCGACGACGGCAAGGCAAAACGGCTGCTGGACGAGGCCGGCTGGCTGACCGGTGCCGACGGGCTGCGCCACAAGGAGGGCAAAACACTGGCGCTGACCGCCTACGAGTCGCTGCCACAGCCGCAGAACAAGGAAATGCTGCAACTGGTGGCGCAACAGTGGCGCAAGGTCGGGGTCCGGCTCGACATCGTGGCCGGCGATGCCGGCAGCAAGACCCTGGACAACCTTGATCCGGAAAAGGCGCCGGTCTATCCGACCATGGTCGGCCGTGCCGATCCCGACGTGATCAAGAGCCAGTACTACCCGGGCAACCGCAATGCGCTGCTGCAGAAGGGTGGCGTCAGCGACAAGGTCCGGACCTTCGAAGATGCGCGGCTCAACCGCCTGCTGGACGACATCGCGGCGGAAACCGACCGCAAGCAGCGGCTGGCGCTGGTCGGCGAGGCGCAGCGCTACCTGATCGATCAGGCCTACGTGATCCCGATCTTCGAGGAGCCGCAGGTCTATGCCGGTGCGCCATGGGTCCGCGATACCACCTTCGAGGCGGTCGGCCGGCCGAGCTTCTACACCACCTGGCTTGCGCCGCACTGACCGGAAGGAGCCTGCATGTCGACAAGCCATTCCCTGCCGGGCCGGCTGGGCCAGGCGCTGCTGGTGCTGTGGGCGACCTTCACCCTGTCGTTCCTGCTGCTGCAGGCGCTGCCCGGTGACGCGATCCTGATCAAGTTCCTGAATCCGGACCTCGGACTGAGCCCGGAGCAGGTGGCCGACATCCGTGCGTCCTACGGGGCGGACAGCCCGCTGGCGGAGCAGTACCTGCATACGCTGGTCAACTTCCTCGGCGGTCATTTCGGCTACTCGGTGCAGGCCGGCGTGCCGGTCAGCCAGAGCCTGGCCACCAGCCTGCCGCCGACGCTGCGCCTGGCCGGGCTGGGCTTCCTGCTGGCGGCGGCGCTGGCGGTGGTGCTGGCCGTCCTGTCGACCACTGCGCGTGGCGCGTGGCTGCGCGAGGTCATCCGTTCGCTGCCGTCGCTGTTCATTTCGGTGCCGGTGTTCTGGCTTGGCATCATGCTGATCCAGGTGTTCTCGTTCCGGTTCGGGCTGATTCCGGTCATCAATCCCGGCCCGTGGGAAGGGCTGGTCCTGCCGACACTGACACTGGCACTGCCGATTTCGGCGCCGCTGGCCCAGATCCTGATGCGCAATATCGACGAGGTGCTGACGCAACCGTTCGTCGCCGTGGCGCGGGCCAAGGGCGCCACGCGCAACGGCGTGCTGTGGCGGCACGTAGCCCGCAATGCGGTGCCGCCGACGCTGACCATGGCCGGCATCCTGTTCGGTGAGTTGCTGGCCGGCGCGGTAGTCACCGAGGCCGTGTTCGGTCTCAACGGCCTCGGCAGCCTGACCCAGCAGGCGGTCGGCAATCAGGACACGGCCGTGCTGCAGGCCATTGTCGTGTTTTCCGCCACCGTCTTTGTCGTTATCAACCTGATCGTGGATCTGTTGCTGCCGGTGCTCGATCCCCGATTGCGCCGCGAGGCGGGAGCCGCATCATGAATACCCCCCTTCTGGCGCGTGTCGCGCTGACCTCTTCCGGCGGACGTGCCGTCCGCCCTGTCCTGCAGCGTGCCGCAGCCCGGCTGCGCCGGGTGCCGCCGACGCTGGCACTGGCCTGGCTGGTGATGCTGCTGGTCGCACTGTGGGCGCTGGCGCCGGGCCTGTTCACGCCCCACAGCGCGACCCAGGGCGTGGCCGGCCAGCAACTGCTGGCGCCCGGCGCCGGTCATCTGCTGGGCACCGATGCGCTGGGGCGCGATCTGTATGCCCGGCTGGTGTACGGCGCCGTCCATTCTCTGTCCGGCGCCTTTGTCGCCGTGGCGGTGGGGCTGCTGTTCGGCACCCTGCTCGGGTTGATTGCCGGTGCGCTCGGTGGCCGGACCGATGCCGTGATCATGCGCATCGTCGACGTCCTGCTGTCGGTACCGGCGCTGCTGCTGTCGCTGAGCATCATCATCCTGCTCGGCTTCGGCACCCTGAATGCGGCCATTGCCGTTGGCGCCGCCTCGGTGGCCAGCTTTGCGCGGCTGGCGCGCTCGGAAAGCGTCCGCGTGCGCCGTTCGGATTATGTCGAGGCGGCATTCGGCAGCGGGGGCCGCTTTTCCGCCGTGCTGTGGCGGCATGTGCTGCCCAATTCGCTGACCTCGGTCATCGCGCTGGCGGCACTGCAGTTCGGCTCGGCCATCCTGTCGATCTCCACCCTGGGCTTTCTCGGCTACGGCGCTCCGCCGCCGACGCCGGAATGGGGGCTGCTGATTGCCGAGGGCCGCAACTACATCGCCAGCGCCTGGTGGCTGACGACGGTACCCGGCCTGCTGGTGGTGGCGGTGGTGGTCGCGGCCAACCGCATCAGCGTGGGCATGAGAAAGGAGTTGTCATGACGGTTCCGGTGCTTGAACTCGACCAGGTGTCCATCAGCTATCGCGATGGTGACCAGTGCCGGCGCGTGGTGCACGAGGTGTCGTTCTCGGTCGGTCCCGGCGAGGTGGTGGCCCTGGTCGGCGAGTCCGGCTCGGGCAAGACCACCACGGCGCAGGCGGTGATCGGCCTGCTGGCCGGCAATGGCCGGCTGGAGCAGGGCGCGATCCGGCTGAATGGCACCGATATCGCCGGCTGGTCGCCGGCGCGCTTCGACAGCATCCGCGGCCGCGTGCTCAGCCTGATCCCGCAAGACCCGACCAGTTCGCTGAATCCGGTACTGACCATCGGCGAGCAGGTGGCGGAAATCCTGCGCATTCACCGTCACGGCGACCGCAAGGCGATCGCCGCCCGGGTCATTGAACTGCTGGCCCACGTCGGCCTGCCACAGCCGGAGCGACGTGCCCGCCAGTACCCGCACCAGTTGTCCGGCGGCATGAAGCAGCGGGTGCTGATCGCGATTGCCATTGCGCTGCGGCCGGCGCTGATCATTGCCGACGAGCCGACCAGCGCACTGGATGTGACGGTGCAGCGGCGCATCCTCGACCTGATCGACTCCCTGCGCCGCGAGCAGGGCACCGCCGTACTGCTGGTGACCCATGACCTCGGCGTGGCGGCCGACCGCGCCGACCGGCTGGTGGTGATGCAGAACGGTCGCATCCAGGAACAGGGCCCGACGGCCGCACTGCTGCGCAATCCGCAAAGCGCCTATGCCCGCAAGCTGCTGGCCGATGCCCCGTCGTTGTCGACGACGGCGTTCCGGCCCGCCGTGTCCGGTGATGACGACGATATCGCCATCGAGGTCGATGAACTGGTGCACGAATTCGCGTCGGACGGTCGCCATGACCGCTTCCGTGCGGTCGACCGGGTGTCGTTCCGTGTCCGCCGTGGCACGACCCACGCCATTGTCGGCGAGTCCGGCTCCGGCAAGACCACCACCCTGCGCAATGTGACCGGCTTCCTGCGCCCGACATCGGGCCGGGTGCGGATCGACGGCATCGATCCGGCCACCCTGCGCGGTGAGGCGCTGCGGCAATTCCGCCGCCGGATCCAGCTGGTCTACCAGAACCCGTTTACCTCGCTCGATCCGCGTCAGACCGTGTTCCGCATTATCGAGGAGCCGCTGCTCAATTTCGAACCACTGCCGCGCGCCGTACGCGAACGCAAGGTGCGCGACATGCTGGCGCGGGTCGGCCTGCCGCCGGCGGTGCTGGCGCGCTATCCGCATGCACTGTCCGGCGGCCAGCGCCAGCGGGTGGCCATTGCCCGTGCACTGGTGCTGGACCCCCGGGTGCTGGTGCTGGACGAGGCGGTGTCGGCGCTCGATGTCACGGTGCAGGCGCAGATCCTCGACCTGCTGGAGACCCTGCAGCGCGACCTCGGCCTGACCTATCTGTTCATTTCCCACGACCTGGCAGTGGTCAGGCAGATCGCCGACACGGTGTCGGTGCTGCATGGCGGCCGCCAGGTCGACTGCGGCCGGGTCGAGGACGTGTTCCTCCGCCCCGGCAGCGACTGCACCCGCGAGCTGCTGGCCGCCATTCCCGGTCAGGGCCATCCGCGCCCTGTCCTTCATCCTTCACCTTGCCTGGAAGCCGCATGACCTTATCTCCCCCTTCCGATGTCATTGACCAGCTGGCCGGCGTCCTGCCGGGCGACGCCATCGACCGATTGCGCTCGCAGCGCCCGCAGGCGCGACTGCACGCGCAGCAGAGTTATCTGGCGCTGTTCGCGCCGGCCGCGCCGGTGCCCGGCCAGGTTGATGCCGATGAACGTTTTGCCATTGCCGCCTTTGTCGCCGCCCTGCATCGTCAGGGCGATGCTGCCCGCTTTTACGCCGACGCCCTGGCGCAACGGGATGCCGGGCTGGCGGTCGCTGTCGCGGCCATCGCGGCGCAGGCGGCAGGCCAGGGCCCGTACGGGCACTATCCGGCCGGTCCGCTGAGCGTCGAGGATGTCGACGGGCCGCGCTGGCGGGCCGACCCGGCGCAGTGCCTGCTGCTGGGCGAGCGCCTGGCGGCGGGTTTCGGGCATGCGCACCTGCTGGTGTTCCATCCGCGTGACGCGGCAGCGGCCGATCTGCAGGCACTGCTCGACACCGGCTGGTCGGCGACCGACATCGTCATCCTGGCGCAGATCGTGGCCTTCCTGGCCTTCCAGATCCGCGTCGTTTCCGGCCTGCAGGTCCTGGCCGCCCACCTTTCCCCGCAGCGAGCCCTGGCATGACCGACACCCTGCTGACCCATCCGGACAACCGGCCGCCGCTGGCCTTTACCCGTGAGCAACTGGAATGGCTGCCGTGGCTGGAGCCGCTGCCGGAAGCGGAACTGACCGATCGTCACCGCGCCGGGCTGGTCGATGCCGCCCGGGCCAGGTCGGCGTACTTCCGCCTGCTGGCGCGCGACCCGGACACCCTTGGCGCGCGCACCCGGACCGACAAGGACATTTTCTACAACCCGGATGCCGGCCTGCCGCGCGCCGAGCGCGAACTGTCGGCCGCGGCGACATCGCGCTACAACGGCTGCCTGTACTGCGCGTCGGTCCATGCGCGCTTCGCCGCCCATTTCTCGCACCGTGACGACGACGTGCAGCGTCTGCTCGATGACGGCGTGAGGGCGGATCTGGGGGAACGCTGGAACGCCATCGTCGCCGCATCGATCGCGCTGTCGGCCACCCCGTCGACCTTCGGTGCGGCGGAGACCGCACGGCTGCGCGCGGCCGGGCTGGACGACCTGGCCATTGCCGACGTCATCCATGGCGCCGCATTCTTCAACTGGGCCAACCGGCTGATGCTGAGCCTGGGCGAGCCGGAGGCGCCGGCCGTCGTCTGAGTACTGCGGCATTCACACCAATGGCCAGGCCCGCATCACCGGATGCGGGCCTGGCCATTTTTCATGCTGCGTGCGGTTACGACACCAGCTCGCTGTCGTCCTCGTAGGCCGGGAAGGTGGCCGGCGCCCATTCATTGCCGAGCAGCTCCGGATCGTCATAGTGCTGCAGCGCGGCGAAGTGCAGCGGCGCATCTTCCAGCAGCAGACTGGCGGCCAGCCCCTCGGCCAGGCGCTGGGCGCCGACACTGATCTGAGGGATGTCGCCGGCACCGGCGCCCTGGGACAGGGCGGCCGGGTAGCAGAAGGCATGGATGCGTTCCAGACCGGGGCAGGCGCCATCGGTCTTCTGCCGGAACTCGAACAGGCTGCCCACGTCCGGCGAACCGGCCAGCTCGGCGTCTTCCAGCCCGGCCGGTGGCTGGTAGCGGTCCTGCCACAGTCGCACATGCGGCGCGATGGCGGCGTATTCCGGCCGCTGCTGCCAGTCGGTGCGGAAGCCGGTGCAGAAAATCACGAAGTCGGTCGCCAGCGGTCCCCGGGCGGTGTCCAGCCGCAGGGCGCCGTCGGCCCGCTGTGACGCCGAGCGCACCGGTGTGCCGAAATGGAAATGGGCATTGGCATGGCGCGACACGCGCAGCGTGCTGTTGTGCGGTGGCGGAATCTGCTGCTCGTTGATGTAGTGACGCCAGCGCCATTTCCACTCGTCGGCCAGTTGCCAGTAGCCGTGCAGCATGCCCGGGCTGCCGGCACCCTTGCTTTTGTTGATGCGCGGCAGGTCATCGCGGCGGATCAGCAGATCGACGCGCGCGGCACCGGCTTCCAGCGCGGTGGCGGCGCTGTCCATGGCCGAGGCGCCGCCGCCGATGACCACCACCCGCCGGCCGCGCAGTGCGGCGACGTCGTAGTCGTCCGAGGAATGGGCCCGGCGGTCGCGCGGCAATTGTGCGGCCCAGTCCGGCAGCCAGGGGCCGCCGAGGCCGTCATGGCCGGTGGCCAGCACCACATGCCGGGCCAGTACTTCATACGGCCGGTCCTGCTGCTGCTCGTCGCGCAGCTGCAGCGAGACCAGCTTGCCGTCCGCGCGCGGTCGCACGTCGACCACCCGCTGGCGGTTGCGTACGTCCAGCTCCAGCACGCGGCGATACCAGCGCAGGTAATCCATCCACTGCAGGCGCGGAATCTTGTCCAGGGCCTGCCAGGCCGCCAGTCCGAACTGCGCTTCGTACCAGGCGCGGAAGGTCAGGGCCGGCAGACCGAGCGCCGGGCCGGTCAGTTCCTTTGGCGAGCGCAGGGTTTCCATGCGCGCCGTGGTTGCCCACGGCCCCTCTAAACCCTGCGGCGCACGGTCGAAGGCAATCGCCTGGATGCCCTGGTGCTTGAGCGCGGCGGCCAGCGTCAGCCCGGCCATGCCGCCACCGATGATGGCCACGTCGAGCACGCCGCGTCCGCGGGACGGTACCCAGGCTTTTGCCGGGCGGCACAGCCAGTCGAGATCCTGTCGCAGCCGGGCTTCCAGTGCGTCGAGGGAGGGGGGGTGTGGCCACGACGATGGCGTGGCGGCGGGGGAAATCGGGGTCATGACGCGTTCGGTCCGGATGCAGAATTCAGGTCCGTGATCATTCGCTGCCCCCCGGCAAACGACAAACATTTAAAAATGCTGTGCAAATGAAGGAAATGCACAAGCCGGTGGCGGCCGGGGCTGCCGATTTGTCTGCCGGCGGGGTTCTGCTACAGTGATTCCTCTTTCTCCAGGGCCCCGCCATGATCCAGAAACTTTGCCTCGCCGGACTGCTGGCCGGCGCCACGCTGGCCGTCCATGCGGCCAATCCGCCGATTGAAGACCAGATCTATCGTGCCCAGGTCGTGTTCCAGCAGGCACGCGACGGCATGAGCAATGCCGAGCGTCGCCTGCAGACCGCCACCACGGCCAAGGACACCGCCGACAAACGGCTGATCGATGCGCAGAATGCGCAACAGACGGCGCAGAACGAATTGTCCGCGGCGCAACTGCAAATGGAGCAGGCGCGCCGCAACTATGACGCGGCCTCGCAGCAAGTGAACACGCTCTGGCAGCAGCGCTGAGCGCTGGCGTCAGCCTGCCTGCCGGGCGAAATAGTCCTGCAGCGCGGCGATGGCGTGGCGGACCTTGGCCGGCTGTGCGTCCCGGCGCGGCGTGACCGCGTAGATGCCCATCTGCGGCAGGCTCCAGCCCGGCAGCACGCGCACCAGTTCGCCGCGCGCCAGCTCGTTGCGGATCTCCGTTTCCGGCTGCACCGACAGCCCGAGCCCGGCACAGGTGAAGGAACGTACCTGCAGGATATTGTTGCTGCGGACCCGGGGTTCGACCCGCAGGGTGAAGGTCTGGCCATCCGGACCGCTGAAGCCGGGCATCTGTGCGCCCTGACCGACATCCAGCAGCAGCCAGGTGTGCCGGACCAGCTGTTCCGGCGTCAGCAAGGGCGGATGGCGTGCCAGGTAGGCCGGTGAGGCCACCAGCAGGCTGTCGCAGCGCGCCAGCTGGCGGGCGATCAGGGTCGAGTCTTCCAGTTGCCCGACCCGCAGTGCGAGATCGATGCGCTCGCCGATCAGGTCGATGCGTTCATCGCTGACGATCAGGGTCAGGGTCAGGCCGGGGTTGGCCGCCAGCAGCGGCGCCAGCGCGTCGCTGATCATCCGGCCGACAAAACCGACCGGGGCAGTCATGCGCAGCTCGCCGTTCAGCGTGTCGCGCAGCTCGGCCAGCCGCGTCCGGGCCCGCCGTGCCGCCGCCAGCATGTCGGCGCAGCCGTCGTAGAACATCTGCCCGGCCTCGGTCAGGGTCAGCTTGCGCGTGGTGCGGTACAGCAGGGTGACCGCACAATCGCGCTCCAGCTGGGCGATCTGCTGACTGACTGCCGACGGCGTGATGCCGAGCACGCGCGCGGCGGCACGCATCGATCCCTGCTCGACCACGGTGGCGAAGATCGCCATGCTGCGCAGCGCGTCCATTGTTAAGTCCTGCTAAACAGATAAAGCGAATGTCGACGGCTAATCAGCCCGGTGTCAAGGGTCTACCATGCATCATCACCTGGAACTTACCGGAGACATTCATGAAAATCGCCCTGATCGGCGCCACCGGCTTTGTCGGCACCGCGCTGCTGACCGAATTGCTGCAACGTGGCCATCAGGTGACGGCCCTGGTCCGTCACCCGGAAAAGCTGCCGCAACACCCACAACTGCATGCCGTCCGTGCCGATGCGCAGGATGCGGCGCAGGTCGCCGCCGCCGTGGCCGGCCACGACGCCGTGCTCAGTGCCTTCAATCCTGGCTGGGGCAACCCGGATATCTACGCCCAGTTCGTCTCCGGTTCGCGCGCCATCGCCGCCGGCGTCAAACAGGCTGGCGTCGCGCGTTACCTGGTGGTCGGCGGCGCCGGCAGTCTGGAAATCGCCCCGGGCGTGCAACTGGTCGATACCGACGATTTTCCGGCCGAATGGAAGCAGGGTGCGCTCGGTGCGCGCGACGTGCTGACCGAATTGCGTCAGGAAAGCGTGCTCGACTGGGTGTTCCTGTCGCCGCCGGTGTTTCTGGAACCGGGCGCGCGCACCGGCCAGTACCGCGTGGGGGGCGACCAGGTGCTGATGGGCGAAGCCGGTCCGGCACGAATCAGCGTGGCCGATCTGGCAGTGGCACTGGTCGACGAGGCGGAAACGCCGCGTCACCATCGTCAGCGCTTTACCGTCGGCTACTGATCGCCAGGCCGGGCGGCGATCACTCGCTCGAAGCCGCGCTGCGCCAGGTCGATGCCGCGCGGGTCATTGAGCAGGCGCAGGTCGTGATGCGCCGCATACAGCAGCCCGCGCAGCTCGAAGGCGGCCTGCACACAGTCGAAAGCCGGCGGCAGCTCGCCGCTGGCGATCGCCAGCTCCAGGGCGCGGATCAGTGCATCACGCTGCCAGATCTGGCCGTCGACCAGTGCGGTGCGGATCGGCCCCGGCTGGTCGTCGAACTCGGAGGCGGCAGCCAGCAGCGGGCAACTGCCGGCAAACGGGCCGTGCGCAATCCACTGCAGCCAGCCATCGAACAGCGCGCGCAGGCGCACCAGACCGCGCGGATGCGCCAGTGCCGGGCGCACGATATCGTCGACAAAGCGCGCCTGCACGGCGCGGACGGTGGCCAGTTGCAGCTCTTCCTTGGACCCGAAGTGGGCGAACAGGCCGCTTTTCGACAGGCCGCTGCGTTCGGCCAGCGCACCCAGCGTCAGACCGGAGATGCCGACTTCGCTGGCCAGATCGCTGGCCTGGCGCAGAATCAGCGCCCGGGTGTCATCGCCCTTGCTCATAAATGGCTTGCCCTTTCGTTCCGTCTCACATAAAAATAGCACGACCGTTCTTTTTTGGAGGCCGTTCATGTCCCGATACCACAAACAGGTCGAGATCCGCTGGTCGGATATCGATGCCAACCAGCACATGCGGCATACCGCCTACGCCGATCTGTGCACCCATACCCGCCTGGAGTGGCTGCAGGATGCCGGCTTCGGTGCGGACCGCTTTTTCCAGCTTGGATTCGGTCCGGTCATTTTCAAGGAAACGACCGAATATCTGCGCGAAGTGAAACTCGGCATGCGACTGGATATCGACGTGGTGCTGGTGGCCTCGTCAGCGGACCATCAGCGCTGGGTGCTGCGTCAGCAGATGGTGCGCGACGACGGCAAGCTGGCGGCGCACTACGAAGTCGCCGGCGCGTGGCTGGACCTGTCGACGCGCAAGCTGACCACCCCGCCGGCCGAGCTGCAGGCCATCTTCGATGACATGCCGCGCAGCGAGGATTATCACGAACTGCCGCTGTCGCGCGTCAAGCCTTGATATTGATGCTGATGCCGGCGCCGGACATCGACTCGTTCAGCGAGGCGAGGATCTTGTCGGCATCGCGCGCCGAAGCGTCGTTCGGCGCGGCGCGGCGCACATCCTTGACCATATTGCGCAGCATCTGCATGACTTCGCGGATCTTGGCCGCATCTTCCGGCGACAGGTTCAGCTTCTTTTCACTGGACGGCGACAGCGAAATCCGCGAGGTCTGATCAGTGCCGGCGGCGCGGTTCGCGTCCTGCTCGGCCTGGGTGGCGGTGGCGCCGGCGGTGCCTGCCGCAGCCGCAGTGGCGGCTTCCTTGCCGGTGTTGTCGCCGCTGCTGCCGTCTTCCTCGCCGCCCTCGTCGCTGGTGGCGGCAGCCGGCTCGCTGTCGACCGGCACCTCGGCGGCGGCCTGCGCGGCAGCCTCATCGCCTGCGCCGGCGGACTCGCCACCGGTCTCGGCCGCTGCGGCGGCTGAGGCCGCGCCGGAGGCATCGGCACTGGCGCTGGCCGACGCCCCGCCATCGCTGCTGCCACCGGACACGCTGCCACTGCTGGCCGACGACGAGTCCCCGCTCGACTGGCCGAGCTGCTGGGCAATCTGCTTGAGCTCGCGCGCCATTTCCTTCAATTGCGGCGCCATGGCCTTCTTCTGTGCCGGCGTCATGCCGATCATCAACTGGCGCATCAGGCGCACGCGTTCCTTCAACTGCTCGAGCCGCTGGCGTGCCATGGCCTTGGACTGCTCGCTGGCCTGACTCCTGGTGGTGCGACTCAGCGTGTTCAGCGACAGACTGGCCTTGCGTGCCTCGTTGCTCAGCGTGACACGCACATCCTCGACCAGCGGCGCCAGCACACTCTGGCGTTGCGCCTGCGCCGATGCCGTCGCGTCGGTTTTGGCACTGGCGCTCTGGGCGGCGGTCGTCTGGGCGGTGTTGGTGTTGATCAGCATGGCATTCTCTAGCTGTTTCCAATATCCGCTATATCGACCACATGGCACCATTCTTGGGCGTCAACTGCTGGCCGGTCCCGATTTCAGTCGGCTTCGGCCTTGCCGGGCCGGTCGCTGTGGCCGAGCGGGCGGTCCGGAAACAGGCGGTCGCGCACGCGCTGCTTGATGGTCTTGATATCCGGAAAGCCGTCTTCTTCCTTGCGATCCCATAGCTGCTCGCCATCGAGCAGAATGCGGAACAGCCCGCCGCGCGCGGGAATCAGCGCGACTTCTGCCAGTTCGCCGTCGCTGAAGGTGGTCAGCAGTTCCTGCGCCATCCAGCCGGCGCGCAGCAGCCAGCGGCACTGGGTGCAATAGTGGATTTCCAGTCTGGGGGATGGCATGGCGGCTCCGGAATGACAATATCAGGGTGGCAAACCCTGCCACGGAAGCCGGGAACGCGCCAGCATGGCACACAAGACAAGGCGGCAAGCCGCGCGGACCGGTAAACTCGATCTTTTGCCCGGAAGTCCCCATGGCGCTCAAAGCCACCATTTTCAAAGCCGATCTCGATATTTCCGACATGGATCGGGGCTATTACGCCAGCCACAGCCTGACGCTGGCCCGTCATCCGTCGGAAACCGACGAACGGATGATGTTGCGACTGGCCGTGTTCGCGCTGCACGCCAGCGAGCGGCTGGCCTTTACCAAGGGCCTGATCGCCGATGACGAGCCCGAGTTGTGGCAGAAGAACTACGGCGACGAGATCGAACTGTGGATCGATCTGGGCGAGCCGGACGAGAAGCGGCTGAAAAAAGCCTGCGCCCGCGCCGACCGGGTCTGGCTGTACTGCTATGGCGGGCGTGCCGCCGACGTCTGGTGGCAGGGCATGCAGAGCAAGGTCAGCCGGCTGGAGAACCTGACCGTGATCAGCATCCCGCCGGACACGCTGGCCCAGCTGACCACGCTGACCCAGCGCGGGATGCAGTTGCAGGCGACAATCCAGGACGGGCAGTTGTGGCTGGCCGGCCCGGCGCATTCGGTACTGGTGGAAGGCGAAGTCTGGCAGGGCGACGCCGAACGACGATAGGAAAAAGCGGGCACAGGCCCGGCAGGAGCGAGCATGACCGTAAAGGCATTCTGGCAGGACCCGTACTGCACCGGGCTCGACACCCGCGTGGCGACGGTAAACGGCAACGAGGTGACCGTCGAGGCGACGATCTTCTACGCGGAGTCGGGCGGGCAGGAAAGCGACAGCGGCACACTGGCCGGGCTGCCGGTGCTGGCGGCACGCAAGGCCGGGCGCGACATCGTGTATACGCTGGCGGACGGGCACGGGCTGAACGCCGGCGACCCGGCCCGGATCGAGATCGACTGGGACCGGCGTTACCGGCTGATGCGACTGCATTTCGCTGCCGAGATCGTGCTGGAGCTGGTCAGCGCCCGGGTGCCGGGCATCGGCAAGATCGGCGCTCACATTGCCGCCGACAAGGCGCGCATCGACTTTCTGCATGACAGCAATATCAGCGTGCTGTTCGCCGCGCTGGAACCGGCCCTGGCGAGCCTGGTCGCGGCCGATCAGCCGATCGTCAGCGCCTTCAGCGACGAAGCGGCCGAGCGGCGCTACTGGGAAATCGCCGGCGTCGGCCGGGTGCCCTGTGGCGGCACCCACCTGCGCCGTACCGGCGAAATCGGCCGGATCACGCTGAAACGCAAAAACGTCGGCAAAGGCAAGGAACGGATCGAGATCTTCGTCGATTGAGTGGCCCGGAGGCCACCCGATCGCACCGGTCTACAGCAGCACCCGTTCCACGCCGCCATCGCGGGCCCGGGCGACATAGTCGGCCATCCAGTTGTCACCGAGCACCGCCTTGGCCATTTCCACCACGATATAGTCGGCTTCAATGCCGGTGCTGTCCTGATAGCGCGACAGCCCCTGCAGGCAGGACGGGCAACTGGTCAGGATCTTGACCTGTTGCGCCGCTTCGCCGGCCTTTTCCGCCGCGATATCGCGCGCCCGGTTGATCTCCTCTTCCTTGCGGAAGCGGAGCTGGGTCGACACGTCGGGGCGCGACACCGCCAGGGTGCCGGACTCGCCGCAGCAGCGCTCGCTCTGCACCACGCCGCCACCGAGCAGACCGTTGACGGTCTTGATCGGCTGCTGGGTCTTCATCGGCGTATGGCACGGGTCGTGGTACAGATACTGCACCCCGGCCAGTCCCTCAATGTGGACGCCCTTCTCCAGCAGGTATTCATGGATGTCGATGATGCGGCAGCCGGGGAAGATCTTGTCGAACTGGTACTTGTCGAGCTGGTCGTAGCAGGTGCCGCAGCTGACCACCACCGTCTTGATGTCGAGGTAGTTCAGCGTATTGGCGACGCGGTGGAACAGCACGCGGTTTTCCGTCGTGATGACGTCGGCCTTGTCGCCGTTGCCGGTCGCGTTCTGCGGATAGCCGCAGCACAGATAGCCGGGCGGCAGCACGGTCTGGGCGCCGACATGCCACAGCATGGCCTGGGTGGCGAGGCCGACCTGGCTGAACAGCCGCTCGGAGCCACAGCCGGGGAAGTAGAACACCGCCTCGCTGTCCTCGGCCGCCTGCTGCGGATTGCGGATCACCGGCACCACGGCCGGGTCCTCGATGTCGAGCAGCGCGCGGCTGGTCTTCTTCGGCAGATTGCCGGGCATCGGCTTGGTAAAGAAGTGCACCACCTGCGCCTTGACGTCGGGGCGGCCGACCGTGGCCGGCGGCGCCTCGATAACCGAGCGGGTCAGCCCCAGCGAACCGGCAACCTTCACGCCCAGCCGCTGCGCCTTGTAACCGAAGCCGATCATCGAACGGCGCAGGGTCTTGATCGTCGCCGGGTCCTTGGCGTTCAGGAAGGCCATGGCGGCGAAGGTGCCGGGATTGAACTTCTTCTTGCCGGTGCGGCGCAGGAAGTTGCGCATGGCGATGGTGACATCGCCGAAGTCGATCTTGACCGGACAGGGGTTCGCGCACTTGTGGCAGACGGTGCAGTGGTCGGCCACGTCGGACAGCTCGTCGAAATGCTTGAAGCTGACACCGCGCCGGGTCTGTTCCTCGTACAGGAACGCCTCGGTCAGCAGGCCGACACCGAGAATCTTGTTGCGCGGCGAGTACAGCAGATTGGCGCGCGGCACATGAGTTGCGCACACCGGCTTGCATTTGCCGCAGCGCAGACAGTCCTTGACCATGTCCGAGATCGAGCCGAGCTCGGACTGTTCGAGAATCAGGCTTTCCGCGCCGAGCAGTTCGAACGACGGCGTATAGGCGTTCTTCAGGTCGGCGCCGGGCAGCAGCTTGCCCTTGTTGAAGCGGCCGTGCGGGTCAACCCGCTGCTTGTACTCGACGAACGGGCGGATTTCCTCGTCGGACAGGAACTCCAGCTTGGTGATGCCGATGCCGTGTTCGCCGGAAATGACACCGTTCAGCCCGCGCGCCAGTGCCATGATGCGTTCGACGGCGCGATGGGCGGTCTGCAGCATCTGGTAGTCGTCGGAGTTGACTGGCAGGTTGGTGTGCACATTGCCGTCGCCGGCGTGCATGTGCAGCGCGACGAACACCCGGCCACGCAGGATGCGGGCGTGGATGGCGCGGATCGCGGCGAGAATGGACGCATCGGTGTTGCCGCCGAAATGCGCCTCGAACTCGGCCAGCAGTTCGCGCTTGAAGCTGACGCGCAGCAGGAAGTCGCGCATCGCGTGGAATACCGTATGCGGCGGTTCCGGCGGGGTGACCGGCTCCAGCGGCGCCTGCGGATAGCGCTGGCGGTAGTCGTCGAACGGGGCATCGAGATGGTCGAGGACCCACTGCCAGCGGGCGCGGGTCTCGGCAATCAGCGCCAGCGCGGTTTCACGCCGATCGCCGATCAGTTCCAGGCTCGGCAGATCGGTGCCGAGCTTGTCGACCGGCAGCCGGCTGTGGAAATACTCGGTCAGTTCGTCGAGCAGGCGCAGCTTGTTGCTCAGCGACAGCTCGATATTGATGCGTTCGATGCCGTCCGAATAATCACCGAGACGCGGCAGCGGGATCACCACGTCCTCGTTGATCTTGAAGGCATTGGTATGGCGGGCGATCGCGGCCGTGCGCGAGCGGTCGAGCCAGAATTTCTTGCGCGCTTCCGGCGTGACGGCGATGAAGCCCTCGCCGACGCGGGCATTGGCGATGCGCACGATGCGGCTGGCCATGTCGCCGACCGCGTTCTCGTCGTCGGACACGATGTCGGCCAGCAGCACCATTTTCGGCCGGCCACGACTCTTGGCCTTGGTCGCATAGCCGACGGCGCGCACATAGCGCCAGTCCAGATGTTCGAGACCGGCCAGCTTCACGCCGGCAGCGTCGCCTTCATGGCCCGGCTTGAACAGGTCGGTGATCTCGACGATGGCCGGCGTCGCCTGGGCCACGGTGCCGAAGAACTCCAGGCAGACGGTGCGGGTGTGCGCCGGCATCCGGTGCAGGATAAAGCGGGCCGAGGTGATGATGCCGTCGGTGCCTTCCTTCTGCACGCCGGGCAGGCCGGCCAGGAACTTGTCGGTCACGTCCTTGCCGAGCCCGACCTTGCGGAAGGCCTGGCCCGGGATGTCCAGTTGCTGTTCCGACAGCAACTGCTTGCCGTCCGGCGTATGGCGGGTCAGGCGGAAGCTGGCCATTTCGGCATCGTGGATCTTGCCGAGGTTGTGGCCGATACGTTCGACCAGCAGCCAGTTGCCGTCCGGGTCGACCATGCGCCACGACGCCAGGTTGTCCAGCGTGGTGCCCCACAGCACGGCCTTCTTGCCGCCGGCGTTCATCGCCACGTTGCCGCCGATACAGGACGCCTCGATCGAGGTCGGGTCGACCGCAAACACCAGCCCGGCGGCGTCGGCCGCCTCGGCCACCCGCTTGGTGACCACGCCGGCACCGCACTGAATGGTGGCGACCGGCTGGTCCAGCCCGGGCAGGGTCAGGTACTCGACGCCCTGATGGCGGTCGAGCTTCTCGGTATTGATCACTGCCGCGAACGGCGTCAGCGGAATGGCGCCGCCGGTGTAACAGGTGCCACCCCCGCGCGGGATGATGGTCAGCTCCAGCTCGATACAGGCGGCGACCAGGCGGGCGATTTCTTCCTCGCTGTCCGGATTCAGCACCACGAACGGGAATTCGACCCGCCAGTCGGTGGCGTCGGTCGCGTGCGACACGCGGGCGAGGCCATCGAAACAGATGTTGTCCTTGCGGGTGATGCCGGCCATGCGCTTCAGGATCTTGCGGCGCAGTGCGTCGGCCTGGTCGAAACCGGACTCGAACGCATCGACGGCGGCCTCGGTGCCGGTCAGCAGGCGGCCGACCTTCTCGTTGCCGGCGCGGCGCTTGGACACTTCGGCCAGCCGGTGGCGCATGGCCTCGACCAGCAGCGTCAGGCGCTGGCGGTTTTCCAGCAGGTCATCCTGCAGGTACGGGTTGCGCTGTACCACCCAGATGTCGCCGAGCACTTCGAACAGCATGCGCGCGGAACGGCCGGTGCGGCGTTCGCTGCGCAGTTCGTCGAGGATGTGCCAGCCCTCCTCGCCCAGCAGTCGGGCAACAATCTCGCGATCGGAGAACGAGGTGTAGTTGTAAGGTATTTCGCGCAATCGGTGGACTTCGGGGGCAGTCATCGGCGGGGGGGCGGCGTGGCGTGAAAAATGGGCACGATTCTAACCGATTGTTGCAGCGCGAAAAACTGCATGTGAAAAGCGGTTTCTCCGGCAACGATCAGCGACCGGGTCGATAATGACGTCAGCGCCGGCTGCCGCTGCGCGCTTCGACCGGCATAACCGGCGTGCTTACGCTAGAATGTTTGCCCTTACCCATTCGTCTTCATTCACTCAAGACCAGCGTACATGTCGCTCGTAGCCTTCGGCCTCAATCACCAGACCGCGCCTCTCGCCATCCGCGAGCAGCTCGCCTTCCCGGCCGAGCGGCTGCGGGACGCGCTGTCGGGCATGGTGGGCGCGCACGCAGCGAACGAAGTGGCGATCCTGTCCACCTGTAACCGCACCGAGATCTACTGTAACGCGCCGGATGTGCGCGATACGCTGGCCTGGGTGGCGAACTACCACCAGCTGCCGGTGGACCGGCTGGAGCCGTACCTGTACGTGTACAACACCGAGGCCGCAGCCCGGCACGCGTTCCGCGTGGCGAGCGGGCTGGACTCGATGGTGCTGGGTGAAACGCAGATTCTCGGCCAGATGAAGGACGCCGTGCGCGCGGCGGAAACCGCCGGCAGCCTCGGCACCCTGCTGAACCAGCTGTTCCAGCGTACCTTCGCCGTGGCCAAGGAAGTCCGCAGCCAGACGGCGATCGGGGCGAACTCGGTGTCGATGGCCGCCGCCGCCGTGCGGCTGGCCGAGCAGATTTTCGGCTCGATCCGCGACCTGAACGTACTGTTCATCGGCGCCGGGGAGATGATCGAACTGGTCGCGACCCACTTCGCCGCACACACGCCGCGCGGCATGACCATCGCCAACCGGACGCTGGAGCGCGGCGAAAAACTCGCACGCCAGTTCGGCGCCCGTGCCGTGGTGCTGAACGACCTGCCGGACATTCTCGCCAATCACGATGTGATCGTGACCTCGACCGCGTCGCCGCTGCCGATTCTCGGCAAGGGCCTGGCCGAGCGCGCGATCAAGCTGCGCCGCCACCGGCCGATGTTCATGCTCGATCTGGCGGTGCCGCGCGACGTCGAGGCCGAAGTCGGCGAGCTGGCGGACATTTTCCTCTATACCGTCGACGACATTGCCCAGGTGGTCGAGTCCGGTCGCGAGGAGCGGCGGATGGCAGCGGAAGCCGCCGAGGCCATCATTACCGAGAAAACCCGCGAATTCGTCAGCTGGATCGACAGTCGTCGCGCCGTCCCGGTGGTGCGCGCGCTGCGCGACCATGGCGAGCGGGTCCGCCGGCATGCGCTGGACGCGGCAATGAAGCGGCTGGCCAGGGGTGAATCGCCGGAAGCCGTGCTGGAAGCCCTGTCCAGTCAGCTGGCCAACAAGTTGCTGCATGCCCCGACCACGGCCCTGACCCAGGCCAGCGGCGGCGAGCGTGACCATCTGATCGACACCGTGTCGCGTCTTTACGATCTGCACGCCGACTAGCCCAACCGGTTTCCGCCCATGCCCAAGATTCGCTCGCTCTGGCTTCTCTGCCTGCTGCCCCTGCTGCACGCTCCGGCCATCGCCGCGCCGCTGCTGCTGGAAGGCCGCGTCGGCGATGCGCCAGTGCTGATGGAACTGGACTGGAACGCCCAGAACGAAGTCGAGGGGCGCTATTTCTATCGCAAGTTCCGCAAGGACATCGTGCTGGCCGGCCAGCGCAACGAGGCCAGCGGCGAGCTGAAACTGGTCGAGCAGGCCGGCCGCGAGGCCAGCCGCCGCCAGCCGGCGCTGGTGCTGCATCCGGCCGGCGGCAACCGCTTCCAGGGCCGCTGGCAGGACCATGGCAAGACGCACAAGGTCACGCTGGCACCGGCACGGCTGCCGGACGGCGACCGCGACAGCCCCTATCTGCACCGGCTGCGGGTCCGTTCGCCGTATGACTTCCTGCGCCTGGCCGACCACCAGTTCAACCGGGGCAGCCACGAGCGTTTCATGGGCTACGGCCTGCAGTGGTGGAAGGACCCGTGGAGCGGCAGCAGCATGTTCCAGCTGACTGACGGCTGGTCCGAAGGCGACCGCAAGCGGATCAACCGCCTGCTGATGAACCGGTTGTGGCAGAGTGTCGGCAATTATTACGAATGCCAGCTTGGCGGCGCGCGCAGCCACGGTGGCGAGATGACGCAGAAGGTCACGCCCCGCTTCATCAATCCGGCCGTGCTGAGCCTCAGCGTGTTCAGCCGGTATGATTGCGGCGGCGCGCATCCGGATTTCGCCGACAATCCGATGACGCTCGACGTCGCCAGCGGTCGCGAGCTGGATCTCGAGGACATCCTCTGGCTCGGTCGTGGCAAGCCGGTACGCTATCTGCGTGGCGGCAACGGCCATACCCGCGATTTCGATGCGTTCTCCCGCTACCGGGACAAGCAGTTCGCGCCATGGGTGGTCGACCACTTCAAGAGCCTGTATCCGAAAATGATGATGCCGACGGCGAAGGACGACGAATGCAACTACGCCGACCCGTCGGTGTGGCAGTTCGTTTCGTGGTACCTGACGCCGAAGGGCGTGTACCTCGGTCCGTCCTTCCCGCGTGTCGCCCGTGCCTGCGAGTACCCGGACTGGTCCGTTGTGCCGTACCGGCTGGTAAACCGGCATCGTGGTCCCGCCAGGGTCCGCCTGCCCTGAGCCCCCGTTTTCTTCATTCACCTGCCCGATGCCCGCATCGGGCGACGGTCCGCCGCCGGCGGGTCGTCTTTTGCGTTCACTCGCAGCAAACGCCCACATGAAACCTTCCATTGCCGCCAGACTGGCACAGCTTGCCGACCGACTCGATGAAGTGACCGGTCTGCTGGGCGAGCCGTCCGTGACCGACGACATCGACAACTACCGCAAGCTGACGCGCGAACACGCCGAGCTGACCCCGGTGGTTGAGCAGTACCTGGCCTTCCGCCAGGCCGAATCCGACATTGCCACCGCGCGCGAGCTGCTGTCCGACCCGGACATGCGCGAACTGGCCGAAGCCGAGCTGGCCGATGCCGACGCGCGGATCGATGCGCTGGAGCGCGAACTGCAACGGCTGCTGCTGCCGAAAGACCCGAACGACGAACGCAACATCTTCCTCGAAGTGCGCGCCGGCACCGGTGGCGACGAGGCCGCCCTGTTTGCCGCCGACCTGTTCCGCATGTACTCGCGCTATGCCGAACGCAACCGCTGGCAGGTCGAAATCGTCAGCGCCAGCGAGAACGACCTTGGCGGCTACAAGGAAGTCATCGCCCGCATTGCCGGTTTCGGCGCCTACTCGCGGCTGAAATTCGAGTCCGGCGGCCACCGCGTGCAGCGGGTGCCGAGCACCGAGACCCAGGGGCGCATCCACACCTCGGCCTGCACGGTGGCGGTGATTCCGGAAGCCGACGAGCTGGAAGAGGTGAACCTGAATCCGGCCGATCTGCGCATCGATACCTATCGCGCCAGCGGCGCCGGCGGTCAGCACATCAACAAGACCGACTCCGCCGTTCGCGTCACCCACTTGCCGACCGGCATCGTCGCCGAGTGCCAGGACGACCGGTCGCAGCACAAGAACAAGGCACGGGCGCTGGCCGTGCTGGCCGCCCGCATCGCCGACGTGCAGCGGCGCGCGCAACAGCAGAAGGAAGCCGCCGAGCGCAAGAGCCTGATCGGCTCCGGCGATCGCAGCGAACGCATTCGCACCTACAACTTCCCGCAGGGCCGGGTGACCGACCACCGCATCAACCTGACGCTGTACAAGCTCGATCAGGTAATGGATGGCGATCTGTCCGAACTGACCGACGCGCTGACCGCCGAGCACCAGGCTGAACTGCTGGCCGCACTGGGCGAATGACGTCAGTCATCCCGCCCGACGGCGGCGCCGGCCTGTGCCGGCGCCGCCGTCGTTTCCGGCAGGCGCCATAGCCAGCCACCGACCACGAGCCAGGTGAGCAGCAGCATCAGTACCAGCCACGGGCGCTGCTGGACGATCCACATCGACGTCCACATCGATGCCGTCATCAGCAGCAGGCCCAGCCGCTTGGCGCGGCGCGGTAGCGCGCGCCGGGTTTCCCAGGCGATGACGATCGGGCCGAAAGTGCGGTGACCGAGCAGCCAGCGATGGAAACGCGGCGAGGCACGCGCCCAGCAGGCAGCGGTCAGCAGCACGAACGGCGTGGTCGGCAGCAGCGGCAGGAAAATGCCGAGGATGCCGAGGGCGAGGCTCAGCCCGCCCGCAAGCATCAGCAGTGGGCGCAGCAGGTGTCGGGATGAAACGGGAAGCGGTCGCACGCCGTCTTTCTACCTTGGCCGGTGCGGACCGGCAAGCCGGGCTTGACGTACGCCGGCCGGAAGGCGATACCGGAAACATTGCCTGCCGCCGTGGAGTGCCCGTCATGCCCCCCTTTTCCCGTCGTGATTTCCTGACCACGCTGGCTGCCGGCGGTTTTGCGCTGGCCGTGCAGCCGGTTGCGCAGGCCACGGTCATCACCACACCGTCGGACGGACTGGTTGCCGGGCTGGTCACGATACCGGCGGCCGATGGCGTCGCGCTGCCGGCCTACCGCGCCATGCCGACCGGACCCGGTCCGTGGCCGGTCGTGCTGGTAGTACAGGAAATTTTCGGCATTCACGCCCATATCCAGGATATCTGCCGTCGGCTGGCCCGGCTCGGCTACTGCGCAGTGGCACCGGCACTGTATTTTCGCCAGGGAGACGTGTCGCGGATCAGTGACATCGCGACCATCATGGACACGGTGGTGAGCCGGGTGCCGGATGCGCAGGTGCTGTCCGACCTCGACGCGGCACTGGCCTGGGCCGCGGCCCACAGCCATGGCGATACCGGGCGTGCGGCCATTACCGGGTTCTGCTGGGGCGGGCGCATCGCCTGGCTGTACGCGGCGCACCGGCCGACGCTGAAGGCCGCTGCCGCCTGGTATGGCCGGCTGGTCGGTGAGCACACGGCGCTGACGCCGCAGCAACCGGTCGATATCGGCGCCGGGCTCAGGGTGCCGGTGCTTGGCCTGTATGGCGGGGCCGACAGCGGGATTCCGCTCGATACTGTCGAGCGCATGCGTGCGGAAATCGGTGCCAGCGGCAGCGAAATCGTCATCTATGCCGATGCGCCGCATGCCTTTTTTGCCGACTATCGGGCCAGTTACCGGGAAGGCGCCGCCACGGATGGCTGGCGCCGCATGCTGGAGTGGTTCCGTCGCCATGGCGTGGCCTGAGCTACCACAGCACCGGCTCCCCGCCGCTGTACAGGTGCGCCTGATGGCGCGGCGGATGTGCGGCCAGTCCGCGCGAGAACAGGAATTGGCCCAGATCCAGCCCGCCACCACGGAATGACGCCTCGCTGCCGCGCAGGTACAGCGTCCACATGCGCACGAAGCGTTCATCGAAACGGGCACGGACCGCATCCAGATGACGGTCGAAATTGGCGCGCCAGTGCGCCAGGGTGGCGGCGTAGTGCAGGCGCAGGCTTTCCTGCGTCAGCAGGAAGAAGCCGGTTTTTGCGGCGGTATCGGCCAGCCGCGGCAGGTACGGGATCTCGCCACCGGGAAAAATGTACTTCTCGACCCAGCGGTTGGTGTTGCCATCGTCGGTATGGCCGACGATGGTATGCAGCAGAAACAGGCCGCCCGGTTCGAGCACATCGGCGACACGGGCGAAATAGCGGGCGGCATGCCGTTCACCGACATGCTCGTACATGCCGACGCTGACCGCCTTGTCGAAACGGTCGCTGGCACCGGACAGGTCGAGGTAATCCATCTGCCGGATCTCGATCCGGTCCGACAGACCGGCTTTGGCAAGGCGTGCGCGGCCGGCGTCGGCCTGTTCCGCAGACAGGGTCAGGCCGACGCCGCAGATGCCGTGGCGCTGGGCCGCGCGGATCAGCAGGGCGCCCCAGCCGCAGCCGACGTCCAGCAGTCGTTCGCCCGGTTTCAGACACAGTTTGGCGAGGATATGGTCGATCTTGGCCTGCTGTGCCTGCTCCAGCGTCATGTCCGCTGTGGCGAAATACGCACACGAGTAGTTCATGTCCGGATCGAGCCACATGCGGTAGAAATCGTTGCCGATATCGTAATGATGGGCGATGTTTTCCTTCTGCCTCGCCCGCAGCCGCAACCGGTCGAGTGTGCGTGCCACACCGGCCACCCGCGCCAGCGGGCCGTCCAGTATCTGCCGGTTGCTGTTGATCAGCCCCAGCATGGCATCCCAGTCACCATCGAAGTCGAGCACGCCATCCATATAGGCTTCGCCCAGCGATACCATGGGATCTTCGGCGTTGAAGGCCGGTTCGGCATGGAAATTCAGGCCGAACGCAGGCTCGTCCCCGCCGTAGCGGCGGACATCACCGTCCCACCATTTCACCTGGAAGCCGGGGCCGGTCAGCCGTGCCAGAACGGCTGCGAGTGTGGACTTGGTCAACATGGCAGTCTCCTTTTCCTGCTCAAGCCGGAGGACAACGATTCGATGGTCACTTGAGCATAGTCACGGTTGGCGCTTGCTTCACGTCAAATCGTTTGCCGAATATGACAGCTGCCGTCGCGGCGGGCCGGGGGATTGCGTTATCCTCATTGCCATCATTCCCGCACGTATCGGTTTCCCTGCCGTTAATGAACCGGCCGTGACAGCGGTTGCCGGGCCCGGTCGGCCGGCAGGGGGAGAGAAGGTGTTTTCGCCTGCGGCCGGTGCAGCCCCATCATGGGAAAATGATGTGGAGACAGGGCATCGGGCCGTGCCGGCGTCCAGTCATCGTGAAAATCCAAGGAGTCCTCATGTACCAGCACATCGTTGCGTCGATCGACGAGAGCAACAACGCGTCGCAAGCGCTCGAACAGGCCATCGCAGTGGCGAAACTGGCAGGTGCGCAACTGCACCTGGTGCATATCGTCAATCTGTTCGAACTGGCACTGGAAGAAGTGGTGCTGGCTGACAAGGCCAAGCTGGCCGAACTGGCTCACCGCCACGGCGAGGCGCGGCTGGAAGGGGCCGCTGCGCAGGCTCGCGCCGCCGGTCTGGAACCGTCGCTGTTCATCGCCGAGTGCTGGGGCGGTGGCGATGAAATCGCCGACGGGCTGCTGAACTATGCGCGCAGCGTGCCGGCCGATCTGCTGGTGCTGGGCACGCATGGCCGCAGCGGACTGATGCACATGATGCTCGGCAGTGTGGCCGAGTCGGTCATGCGTCAGGCCGACATGCCGCTGCTGGTGGTGCGTTCGGAAACCAGCGAGCACACGCCGGGCAAGCGCCGTCCGGTGCTGTAAGCGGATAGCAGAACGCCGGGCATGGCCCGGCGTTCTGCTGTCCGCAATGCGCGGGGGACTTATCCGCGCACGGGAGCCGGCTGACCTTCGACCACGAACAGGCGCACGCTGTTCTCGTTCAGATGCGGCATCAGCTCGGCCGGCGGCTCGTCGTCGGTGAACAGTGCGTTCATCTCGCCGATATGGCATACCTTCATCATCGCGTTGCGGCCGAACTTGCTCGAGTCGACGACCAGGAAGCGCTGACGGGCATTGTTCATCATGGCCTTGGTTGCGCGGACTTCGCGGTAGTCGTAGTCGAGCAGCGTGCCGTCGTTGTCGATGCCGTTGGCACCCATGATCACGTAGTCGACCTTGAACTGCTCGATCATGTCGACCGGCGCCATGCCGGTCAGCCCGCCATCCTTGCTGCGCACCACGCCACCGGTAATGATGACTTCGAAGTCGGGGCGGCGGGTAATGATGGTGGCGATATTCAGGTTGTTGGTGATGACGCGCAGGTGCTGGTGATTGATGATCAGCTCGCGTGCGACAGCCTCTATCGTGGTGCCGATGCTCATGAACAGTGAACAGTCGTCCGGCACGTGCTCGGCGACCAGCTTGGCGATCCGGGTCTTTTCGGCCTGGTTCTTGACCTTGCGGGTCGCGTATTCCTCGTTTTCGACGCTGGGTCCGAGGGCGGCACCACCGTGGAAACGGCGCAGCAGGTTTTCTTCGGACAGGGTATTGATGTCGCGGCGGATGGTTTGCGGCGTGACATCGAGCAGACGGGCGAGTTCCTCGATCGGCATGAACCCGCTGGCCCGTACCAGCTTCAGGATCTGTTCATGACGCGGCAGGCGATTCATCTGGCAGGGATCTTGTGTTGCGTTTGGATCACATGTTTTTAGCATGATTGACAGGGGTGCGCAAACGAAAGCATCCGCACCATTGCCCTGCGTTCCGGTTCGGAATCGAAACAGGGCACCAGGAAAAAACCGACAGACGGCGGCAATGGCGAGGTTTGACATAAAATGACCGGCGTCCATTTCTCCACCCGGATCGGGCCTTCGCCCATCCCTGCCTGCGGCCCGAAAAATGCCTGAATACCTGCTGGCCATCGACCAGGGCACGACCAGTTCGCGTGCCATTGCCTTCACCCGCGACGGCCACGCCGCTGCCAGCAGCGGGCGGGAGCTGCCGCAGATCTATCCGGCCTCAGGCTGGGTCGAACACGACCCGGAGCGGATCTGGGACGATGTGCGCCACTGCGTGCGCGAAACCCTGTCGCAACTGGAGGACGGCAGCCGCATTGCCGCCATCGGCGTGACCAATCAGCGCGAAACCACCGTACTGTGGGATCGCCGCAGCGGCCGTCCGCTGCACAACGCCATCGTCTGGCAGGACCGGCGCACCGCCGCCGACTGCGAGGCGCTGGCCGATCACGAGGACTGGATCGCCGGGCGCACCGGTCTGCTGCTCGACCCGTATTTTTCCGCGACCAAGCTGGCATGGCTGCTGAAAACCGTGCCCGGCGCCCGTGCGGCGGCCGAGGCCGGCGAACTGGCGTTCGGCACCATCGACAGCTTTCTGCTGTGGCGGCTGACCGAGGGCCGCGTTCACGCGACCGACGCCAGCAATGCCGCCCGTACCCTGCTGTTCAATATCCATACCCAGCAGTGGGACGACGAACTGCTGGCGCTGTTCGACATCCCGCGCTCGCTGCTGCCCGAGGTGCGCGATTCGGCAACCGATTTCGGCCAGACGCGGCTGTTTGGCGACCTGATGCCGATTACCGGCATGGCCGGCGACCAGCAGGCCGCCACGGTCGGCCAGGCGTGCTTCGAGCCGGGCATGGTCAAGTCCACCTACGGCACCGGCTGCTTCATGGTGATGAATACCGGCAGCCTGGCCCTGCGTTCCCGCCACCGGCTGCTGACCACCGTGGCCTACCGGCTGGACGGCGTGCCGACCTACGCGGTCGAGGGCAGCATCTTTATTGCCGGGGCGGCGGTGCAATGGCTGCGCGATGCGCTGAAGCTGATCGAGCACGCCGGCGATACCGAAGGCCTGGCGCGGCAGGTCGACTCGACCGGCGGCGTCTATCTGGTGCCGGCCTTCACCGGCCTCGGCGCGCCGTACTGGGACCCGCTGGCGCGTGGCGCCATTACCGGCCTGACGCGGGATTCCGGCATCAGCCATATCGTGCGTGCGGCGCTGGAATCGGTCTGCTACCAGAGTCGCGACCTGCTCGATGCGATGCGCGCCGATGGCGCCTGCCCGGCATCGATCCGCGTCGATGGCGGCATGGTCGCCAATGACTGGCTGATGCAGTTTCTGGCCGACATGCTCGGCGTGGATGTCGAACGCCCGGGTACCAGCGAAACCACGGCCCTGGGCGCTGCGTGGCTGGCCGGGCTCGGCTGCGGCTGGTACCGCGACCTGGCCGAGCTGTCGGCGCTGTGGCGGCGCCAGGCCCGCTTCGTTCCGGCCATGGCCGAGGACCGGCGCGCGACGCTGTACGCCGGCTGGCTGAAGGCGGTGGCGAAGACGCGGGATACGGATGGTTGACGCCTGAAAATGAGAACAGGCCGGCATATGCCGGCCTGTTCTCATTCAGACGTGTTCCCGGCTCAGCCGGCTTGTGCCAGTGCCAGTCGCACGCATTCGTCGAAGTGGCGACGGGCCTCTTCATCGCGGTCGAGGCGCTTGAACAGCTTGGCCAGTTCGGCATGTGTCGCCAGGGCCGGGTCCAGCGTGGCGCTGGCTTCCAGATAGCCCTGTGCCTTGCCCCAGAGCTTCTGGGCGACGGCCAGCCGGCCCAGCGTCAGCAGCAGGCGCGGATCGCGGCGTTCGGTTTCCAGCCACTTCTCTGCCCGCTTGGCCAGCGCCAGACGACCCTCGTCGTCGAGGTCGGCAACGTAGCGGCCCAGTTCCCCGGCCAGTTCGCTGGAATAGCTGGCATCCAGGCGCCGGGTCAGGAAATCGACCGCCATCGGCGTGTCGCCGAGTTCATGCGCGTGCTGGGCGGCGGCGATGCGCAACTCGTCATTCTCGCGCTCCTGCGCCGGAATCTTGCTCCACCAGCGCTTGAGTTCCTCGGCGTCGATCAGGCCACCCATCTGCTGGCGCCAGGCGGCCAGCCGGTAGCGGCGTGCCTGTTCCGGGCTGATGGCCTCGGCCTTCAGCAGTTTCTCGGTCAGGGCCAGCACGGCATCCGGCGCGCCCTGGGCCAGGCTCAGCCGCAGTTCGAGCCGCAATGCGGCGGTCAGGTTCGGCGACAGCTGGCGCGCGCGGTCGATGACGGCGCGAGCCGCGACGTACTGCTTGTCCTCCAGCAGGAATTCGGCGGCGCTGACGCAGCGGGCCAGTTCGGCCGCCTCGCCCTCGTTCTCCAGCCGGACCAGATAGCTGTCGCGCTTGCCGGCATCCTTGACCGCATGGGCGGCACGGGCCGCGACCAGCAGGGCAATGGCGCGATTCTGCGCGTCGCTCTCGTTGTCGACCGACTTGATCGCCTCGCGTTCGGCCTTCTGGTAGCGGCCTTCGAACAGCGACAGCGTCGCATCGCGCAGCGCGTGGCGCGCCGCGTCGAGTTTTTTCTGGCGCTGGAAGCGCTTGACCCGTTCCGGCAGCGACAGCGCAATGCTCAGCGCACGCAGGATCAGGTAGGTTGCGATCACTGCCGCCAGCAGCAGGACCACCATCAGGTTCAGCGACAGCTCCACCCGGTACGGCGGCAGGATCAGGATCGCGTAACCCTTACTGACTTCAGCGAACAGCGCAAAGCCGACAGCGACGGCAAACAGGCCGACCAGCCACAACACCCACTTCATGACGCGCTCCCCGGCTTGGCCAGCGGCGTCAGCAGCGCCCGTGCCGCCTTCAGGCTGGCATCAAGACTGGGAATATCGGTGCTGACCGGGCTGCTGGCGACATTGTCGAGCAGTTGCAGCCATTGCGCCGTCTGCTGGGTCTGGGTGTCGAAGTAGCGGCGCGCGTAGTCCTGCGCCTGGCCCAGATCGGTCGTGTAGCCCTGCGAGTCACGCTGCAGCAGGGCCAGACGGGCATCGAGCAGGCGCAGCTTGAGGTTTTCGCGCAGGAAGAACGCCTGTTCGGGCGACAGCAGCAGCGCATCCGGCTTGTCCATGTTCTGGATGCGGATCAGACCGGTAAAGCCGTTCCACAGCTCGCGGGTGATTTCACGCCAGCGGCTGGTGGCCGGTGCCGTCGCGGGCGGCGTGGCGGCCTTGCCGTTCGCCGCCGTTTCCACCACGCGGTGGCCGTCGACGACCAGCGGCAGGGTGTCGACGCCGGAGACCAGCCGGTCCAGCTTGACCGACAGGCCGACCACGTCGACATACGGCAGCGCCTTCAGCGCTTCCAGATCGTGGCCGATGCCGCGGCGCAGCGCGATGTATTGCGGCTTGTCCTGGTTGGCCAGACGGGCGTCGATGTTTTCCAGCGCGGCGATGGCGGCCGGCACATTGCCGGCCAGTTCGAGCTGCTGGCTGGCGATGGTCAGTGCGTGTTCGATTTCAGCCTGCTGCCAGTCTTCCCGGTTCTTGGTCAGCTCGGCGTACATCGACTGCAGCGTCGCGTACTGGCCGGCGGACTCGGCGACGCGCGCTTCGGTCTGGTTCAGGCGGGTGGCGAGCTGGTCGATGGCCTGCTGGCTCTGCGATTGCGCGGCCCGCGCGGAGACGCTCAGGCCGGAGGTTTCCGCCAGCCGTTTGGCCAGGTCGAGCTCGGCGCGATCGAGAACGCGCCGGGTCTCATACCATTGCCAGCCGGAAACCCCGAGCGCGATGAGGGCGACGATCAGCGCGAGGCTGATGCGGCGCGGCGTACGGGTGACGACAGGTACAGAAGATTCAGTCATGCGTGGCAAACCATTCGATCAGCGCGGCGACGATGCCGTCGTCTCCGGCCGAAGTTGTCAGGACATCATGCACGCCAAGCTGGCGCAGGCGGTCGGCCACCCGCTCATGCGGCACGATATGCACGATTGATTGTAACGACGCCCATAGGGCCTCGCCAACCGCGTCGCGCAAGGCATTAGCGATTTCACGGCTGGTCACCACCGCGCCAGCGCGCGGATGGGCCGCGAGCGCGGCCGCCAGCGCGGCGCGATCGACCGGCCGGGGCCGGCGTTCATAAGCGTCAATAGATACCACGCGCGCACCGCGCGCAGCCAGTGTTTCCGTCAGCAGGGGACGTCCGCCACGGCCCTTGACGACAAGAAAGCGCCGATCGTGAAGATCGGCGAGTTCCGGACAGGCGAGCAGGGCTTCGCTGTCATTGCCGTGGGTCGGGAACAGCACCGGCCGGCCGGTCAGTGCCGACAGCGCGCGGGCAGTGCCGGCACCGACGGCAGCCAGTTTCAGCGCCGGTGGCAGTGTCTGCAGCACATCGGCACACACCGAGACGGCCGACGGACTGACGGCGACCAGCCAGTCACAGCCGGCCAGCTCACCGGCCAGCCGGTCAAGCCGGGCCGGGTCGGGCACGATGTCGATGACCGGCAGCGCCAGCGGGACCAGGCCCGCCTGCGCCAGCCGGTCGGTCAGCGCGGCGGACACGGTGTCCGGACGGGTCACGAGTACGAGCGGAGCGGACATGGATTCCGTTCAGAAAGAGACAACGGCCATTCTACCCCGGCGGCATCGCTCCCCGCCCTTGTCTGCGCTCAGCGACCCCGGTTCTTGTTGCCGTGACCGCCGAGCAGCGCGGCGACCGGCTTGCGTGGCGGCTTGCGGTTGCCGCCGTTGTTCAGCACATGGCTCAACAGCACCGGCTGACCGCTGTAGACCGACGGATCGCTTTCCATCGAGTTGCCGGGGGCGGCACGGTCGTTGCGCGACTGCTTGTTGCCGTTGGCTTCGCCACGATTGCTGTCCTGCGGACGGTTGTCGCGCGGCTGGGCATCGCGGTCACGCGGTTGCGCGTCGCGGTCACGCGGCTTGCCACCCTTGCCGCCATTGCGGTTGCCCGGTTGCGACGAACGGCCCTCGTGCGGCTTGCCCGGTGCACGCGGCGGGCGGGCGCTGGCTGTTGCCTGGACTTCCGGCTGCTGGCCTGCGGCCTGCTCGCCGGCCGGCTTCTTGGTGCGGCGGCGCTTCTTCCGGGCGGCGCCATCGGCGGATTCGCGCGCGGCGCTGTCCTGGCGGTCGCCTGCGGCCGGGCGTGGCTGGCGCGGCGACGCATTGTGGCGCGGTTGCTGCTGGCGGCCGCGGTTGCCACCCATCGGGATCGGTTCCGGCGGCACGCTCAGGTCGGCCTCGAAACCTTCGATGGTGAAGCGCGGGATCGACTGGCGGGTCAGCTTTTCGATATCGGCCAGGAACTTGATCTCGTCCACGCAGACCAGCGACACGGCGCAGCCGGGGCTGCCGGCGCGGCCGGTACGACCGATGCGGTGCACATAGTCTTCCGGCACGTTCGGCAGTTCGAAGTTGACGACCTGCGGCAACTGGTCGATGTCGAGACCGCGCGCGGCGATATCAGTGGCCACCAGCACCTGCAGCGAGCCGTCCTTGAATTCGGACAGCGCACGGGTACGGGCGCCCTGGCTCTTGTTGCCGTGGATCGCGGCGGCGCGGACGCCATGCTTGTCCAGCGTTTCCGCCAGGCGGTTGGCACCGTGCTTGGTACGGGTGAACACCAGCACCTGCTCCCAGTGACGTTCGCGGATCAGGTGTTCGAGCAGCTCGCGCTTCTTGTCACGGTCGACCAGGTGCACGCTCTGTTCCACCAGCTCGGTGGTGGTGTTCGGCGGCGAGACCTCGATCAGCTTCGGCGACTGCAGCAGGGTATCCGCCAGACGCTTGATCTCGTCGGAGAAGGTTGCCGAGAACAGCAGGTTCTGGCGATGGGCCGGCAGCAGCGCGAGCACCTTGCGGATGTCGCGGATAAAGCCCATGTCCAGCATGCGGTCGGCTTCGTCCAGCACCAGGATTTCGATGCCGGACAGATCGACCGCGCGTTGCGAAATCAGGTCCAGCAGCCGGCCCGGCGTTGCCACCAGGATGTCGACGCGCTTTTTCAGCGCGCTGATCTGCGGATTGATGCCGACACCGCCGAAAATCACCAGCGAGGTCAGGGGCAGGTATTTGCCATAAGTGGCCACCGATTCCTCGACCTGGGCGGCGAGTTCGCGCGTCGGGGTCAGGACCAGCGCGCGCGGCCTGCCGGGCGGGTGCGAGTTGGCGTGGGTGGACGCCAGCAGTTGCAGCAGGGGCAGCGTGAAACCGGCGGTCTTGCCGGTGCCGGTTTGCGCGGCCGCCATCAGGTCTCCGCCTGCGAGCACCTGTGGAATGGCCTCGCGCTGGATCGGGGTGGGTTCGGTATAGCCCTGGTCGGCAACGGCACGCAATAGCGGCTCGGCCAGACGCAGGTCTGCAAACGTCGTTTGGCTCATAGACTTTCCTGCATCCACACCATCAACGCGAGCGCGTGATGCCAATCCGGTGCAGATGTTGTCGGATTTCAGCCGGAGCAGGACGCTCCTGGCAGGGTCTTTTCTAGAAGGATTCCAGCCCGCGGGGACTGGCTCGACGCGGGCTGGCGGATTTTAGCGGTTGTTGGCCCGCCCGTGTAGTGATTCCTGCACGAATTGACCAATGACGGCTTCCCGCCTGTCGGATCATGCCCGTGTTTCACCTCTCTGTGCACGTATTCACAAGCTAATTTGCCCTGTCGCAAAATGCCGACATTCTGACGGCATGGGTTTCACGGGGTCCTGCATGTCATGCCAATATGGCTGCCGTTTTACCTTTTTTCACGAAAAATTTTCCCGATGACCAAAATCCACCTGGCCGTACTGGCTGCCCTGCTGGCAGGGTGCGCCACGCAGAACCCTGTTCCCAAGTCGGTCGAGTTGCCGGTGTCGCCGGTTCGCCAGGCAGAGGCCCAGGCCACCGCTGCCCAGCCGCAGCAGAAGACGCTGAAGCGCAAGCTCGCCATCGGTCGCTTCACCAATGAAACCCGCTACGGCCGCACCTTCGTCACTGACGACAACCTCGATCCGATCGGCAAGCAGGCCTCGGACATGCTGGCCAACCGGCTGGTGGCGTCCAACCGCTTCCTGGTGTTCGAGCGCCAGGACCTGAACAGGATCAAGGCCGAGCAGGCCATCCTGCAGCAGGCCGACCTGGTCGGCGTCGACACGCTGATCCTCGGCTCGGTGACCGAGTTCGGTCGCAGCACCACCGGCAAGTCCGGCTTCCTCAGCGCCACCAAGATCCAGACCGCACGGGCCAAGGTCGAAATCCGCCTGGTCGATGCCCGTACCGGGCATGTGTTCTTCTCGGCCAATGGTGCCGGCGAGGCCAGCACCGAGTCCGGCCAGGTCGCCGGTTTCGGCAGCAAGGCCGATTACGACGGCTCGCTGAATGATCGCGCAATCGGCGCCGCGCTGTCCGATGTGCAGACCGCGCTGATGAACAAGCTCGATGCGCGGCCATGGCGCACCGACATCCTGAAGGTCAGCGGTCGCCAGCTGTATATCAGCGGCGGCGAGCGGCAGGGTCTGCGCGTCGGCGACATGCTCGACGTGATGCATGAGGGCGAGAAGGTCAAGAGCGGCCAGACCGGCTTCCGCATCGCCCTGCCGGGCACGCAGGTGGCCCGGGTCCGCGTGGTGCAGCTGTTCGGCGACAACGACAGCAACGAAGGCGCCGTCGTCGAACTGGTGTCCGGCTCGCTCGGCAAGGCCAGAACCTCGGACCTGTACATCGCTGAATCGCGTCACTGATCCCCGACCTGAAGGAACCCGCATGAAACGGCTTTCCCTGGTGGCCCTGCTGGCGTTGACCGCCTGCGCGCTGCCGCATACCGATGTCCGCACCGCCACGCTTCGTCCGACGCTGAGCGTCGTGGGCGCGCCGGCCCGGGCCCAGTTGTTCGTCGACGGCATCGCTGCCGGCGATGCGTCGCAATACGATGGTGTCCGGCAGACGCTGACGGTCGAGGAAGGACCGCACCAGCTGCGCGTCGCGGCCGACGGCCAGGACCTGTACCGGCAGCAGGTGCTGCTGACCAATGGTGAGCGCCACGTGATCCGGCTGGGAGAGGCTGCCAGATGATCCATCGCCACCTCCTGCTGCCGCTGCTGGCCGCGCTGATGCTGGCCGGCTGCGCCGCCCAGCGCGACAAGTACACGTGGGGCGAGTATGAAAGCTCGCTGTACAGCTACTACAAGAACCCGGAAAACGCCGCCGCCCTGACACTGGCGCTGCAGAAAACCATCGAAGGCGCAGAAAAGGGCAAGCTGCCGCCGGCGCCCGGCCTGTATGCCGAATACGGCTACCTGCTGATGCAGCAGGGCAAGAAGCAGGAAGCCATTGCCGCATTCGAGAAGGAAAAGCAGCGCTGGCCCGAGTCCGGCAAGCTGATGGACAACATGATCAAGGCGGCTTCGGCCGGCAAGAAACCCGCCAGCCAGGAGAGTGCATCATGATCGCGCGCCGGATCGGAACCGTGCTGGTCGGCCTGATGCTGGCCGTCTCCAGCCTCGCGGCAAGGGCGGAGGACGCCGACAAGCCGTCGGCGGAAAAACTGCGCGAGGCCAACCTGCGCTCGGTGCTGGTGGTGCCGGTGGTCAACCGCAGCGTGGACGTGGATGCGCAGGACTACTTCCTGACCACCATTTCCCGCCCGCTGGCCGAACGCGGCTACTACGTTTTTCCGGTGCATCTGGTCAAGCGGATGATGGAGGACGAGGGCATGGCCGATGCCGACATGGTGCACGGGGCCGACCCGCGCCAGCTGGCCGGCCTGTTTGGCGCCGACAGCGTGCTGTACATCTCGATCGAGCGCTGGGATGCGCGCTATATCGTGCTGTCGACCACGGTCACCGTGGCGCTGGACTATACGCTGAAGAGCGGCCTGACCGGCGAGACGCTGTGGAAGAGCCACCAGCAGCTTGCCTATTCGCCGCAGAACAACAACAGCTCCGGCAATCCGCTGGTGGATCTGGTCGCCATGGCAGTGACTGCAGCCATCGCCAAGGCCTCGCCGAACTACATGCCGCTGGCGCAGCGCGCCAATCAGCAGGCGGTGTATACCGGCGGCCTGCTGCCGGGGCCGTACGACCTGCCGGCAGAAAAGTAGTCATTCAGCAGCAGTAAAAAAAGAACGCTCCGTTTCCGGAGCGTTCTCTGTTTCCGCATACTGGCTGACTAGTGGGCGCCACCGCCGTCGGACGCACTGCCACCGGATGGCCGGCTGGCGAACCAGATGGTGCCGGTCAGGATCAGGAACAGCCCGCCAGCGGCCCAGAAGATCTCGTTCGCACCGATCACGTAACCCTGGCGCACGATTTCGCGCAGCGTGACCCCCAGTGCCTGGCCGTCGGTCAGCCCGGCCAGATGGTAGTCACCCAGCGCTGCATGCCAGGCCGGGTTGTAGGTCGACACGTTCGCGCTCAGGTCGACGTGGTGGACGGCTTCGCGCCGCTCCCAGATCGACGTGATCAGCGAGGTGCCGATCGCGCCGGCCTGCACCCGCATGAAGTTCGACAGCGCCGAGGCGCCGGCGATCTGGTTCGGCTTGAGCCCGGACAGGGTGATGGCGGTCAGCGGCATGAAGAAGCATGCGATGCCGATGCCCTGGACGAACTGTGGCCAGACCACATCGGAGAAGGCCATGCCGGGCTCGAAAGTCAGCGCACGCCAGATAAAGGTGAAGGCGAACACCACGAAGCTCAGCGTGGCCAGCCAGCGGAAGTCGATCCGGTTGGAGAACTTGCCGATGATCGGTGACAGGATGACCGGCAGGATGCCGATCGGCGCTGCCGCCAGACCGGCCTGGGTCGCGGTATAGCCGAGGTGTTCCTGCAGCAGCAGCGGCAGCAGCACGATCGAGCCGAAGTACAGCATGTAGCCCAGTGCGGTCGAGACCGAACCGACCAGGAAGTTGCGCTGCCTGAACAGCGACACGTCGACCACCGGGTGGGCGTCGGTCAGCTCCCAGATCACCAGTGCGATCAGCGCCAGCCCGGACACGATGGCCAGGGTGACGATCTCGGTCGAGGCGAACCAGTCGAGATCCTTGCCCTGGTCGAGCATCACCTGCAGCGCGCCGATGCCGAGTGCGAGCAGGATCAGGCCCATGCGGTCGATCGGGATCTCGAAGCGGGCAGTTTCGCGCTCGCGCAGGATCGGCCAGGCCATCCAGCAGGCCAGAATGCCGATCGGCACGTTGATGAAGAAGATCCACGACCAGTGAATGTTGTCCGAGATCCAGCCGCCGAGAATCGGGCCGAAAATCGGCGCGACAATCACCGTCATCGACCACAGCGCCAGCGCCATGCCCTTTTTCTCGTTCGGATAGCAGGACAGCAGCAGGCTCTGCGACAAGGGGATCAGCGGACCGGCCACCGCGCCCTGCAGCACGCGGAAGAAAATCAGCAGTTCCAGGCTCGGCGCGATGCCGCACAGCGCCGAGGTGATGATGAAGCCGATATTGGCCAGCATGAACAGCCGGACTTCACCGAAACGCTTGGCCAGGAAGCCGGTGATCGGAATCGAGATGGCGTTCGCCACCCCGAACGAGGTGATCACCCAGGTCCCCTGGCTGGTGGACGCCCCGAGGTTGCCGGCGATGGTCGGGATCGCCACGTTGGCGATCGTGCTGTCGAGCACCTGCATGAAGGTCGCCAGAGACAGGGCAATGGTGATCAGCCAGCGGGTGCTGCCTTCCAGCGGCGGATGCGGGGTCATGTGACCGCTCCCTTACTTGCCGGCGTTGGCGGCGATGACATCGGCCACCAGCGCGTCGGCATCGGCCAGGTCCTGGGCATAGACCCCGGTGTGCGAGGCCGGACGGGCCGGCGGGGCGTCGGCCAGGATGCGGCCCGATTCGTCACGGGTGTCGATATTCACCGTCATCGACAGGCCGACACGCAGCGGATGCGTTTCCAGTTGCTTCGGGTCCAGCGTCACCCGCACCGGCAGGCGCTGCACGACCTTGATCCAGTTGCCGGTTGCATTCTGCGCCGGCAGCAGCGAGAAGGCGCTGCCGGTGCCGGCCGAGACGCCGGCCACCTTGCCGGTGTATTCGATCTTGCCGCCGTACAGGTCGGCTTCGAGTTTGACCGGCTGGCCGATGCGCACGCGGTCGAGCTGCACTTCCTTGTAGTTGGCATCGACCCAGACGTCACGCAGCGGCACCACGGCCATCATCGGCGTACCGGCGGCCACGCGCTGGCCGACCTGCACCGAGCGGCGGGCGACATAGCCGTCGACCGGCGCCACCACGGTATTGCGCTTGCGCGCCAGGTAGGCTTCCTTCAGCGCAGCGGCAGCCTGGGCCACCTTCGGCTGTTCGGCGATCGGCGAGTCCAGCACCTGGGCGCGGGCCGTGGACCGGTTGCGGTTGGCGACATCGAGGGCGGCGCGGGCGGCGGCGACCGCGTCGCGGGCATGGGCGAGGTCTTCCGGCGTCACCGCGTCGGTGCCGACCAGTTTTTCGCGCCGGGCCAGATCGCCTTCGGCCTTCTGCAGGTCGATTTCGCGGGCGGCAACCTGGGCGGCCGCGCTGTCGGCGCTGAAGGTCGCGCCACGGGTCGAGCGCACGGCATCGGCCAGGGCGGCACGGGCGCGCTGGTAGGCGAGTTCGGCATCGGCCGGATCGAGCTTGACCAGTACCTGGCCGGTCTTGACGAAGTCGGTGTCGTCGACCATGACCGTGCTGACCGTACCGCCGGTCAGCGGGGTGATGGCGACCATGTGACCGGCGACATAGGCATCATCGGTTTCGATGTGATAGCGGCCATGCAGTCCCCAGTAGGCACCATAGGCAACGCCGGCGACGACAACAGCGGCGGCCAGCAGGGTCAGGGCCTGCTTGCGGGACTTCGGTCTGGCTTGTGCGTTCATTTTTCTTTATCTCCGGGCCGGCGTCAGGGACGCCGGCACGCTCGTGTCATTGGGTAGGGTATAGCTGTGGGGGTGTGATCGGGGTCAGGCGCCGAGTGCGCGGGCAGCATCCATGCGTGCCAGCCATTCCTGTGCCAGCGCGTGGCGGGCGCTGCGCTCGCCCTGCAGGCGGGCCAGTTCGGCTTCCAGCGCGTTGCGGACCGGTGCGATGCCGCCGGCGGCACGCGCCCTGGCAATGCTGGCGGCGCGGGCGTTTTCGCCGAGCACGGCATCGGCCTGGCGGCGGGCATCGCTGCTGGCCTGCACCGTCACCATGGCATCGGCGCCATCACGGGCAGCGTTGATCAGGGTGCGGGTGTACTCGGCATTGGCCAGATCGAAACGGGCGGCGCGGCTGCCGAGCTGGGCGCGCAGAGCGCCACCGTCGAAGATCGGCAGCGAGATGGCCGGCATGATGTCGTAGGTGCCGCTGGCTTTTTTCAGCAGATCACTGACATGGCCGGCGGACACGCCGGCAAAGCCGGTCAGCGACACGGTCGGATAGAAGGCGGCGCGAGCCGATTTCACCCCTTCGGCCGCCGCCGTCACGCTGTCGCGGGCGGCCTGCACATCCGGGCGGGCTGCCAGGTGGGCCAGTGTCGGCTGGGCCGGCAGGGTCACTGCGCTGGCGGCGGGCAGCGCGGCCGGCGTCAGTGCGGCAAAGGCATCCGGTCCCTTGCCGGCCAGCGCGGCCAGCGCATGGCGCGCCTTGGCAACGCTCTGGTCGAGACTGGCGATCTCCGCCTTCTTCTGGTCGCGCTGGGCATTGATATTGGCCGCCAGATCGGCCGGCGCGATGCCGGCCGTCACCTGCTGCCGGGTCAGCGCCGCGCGGCGTTCCAGCGCCGCCAGTTCGGCACGGGCCAGATCACGCTGGGTGATGGCGTCGCCAAGCGTCACATACTGTGCGGCCAGGGTATGGGCCAGCAGCCGGTCGGCATCGCGGGCCTCGGCGCGCGCCACTTCGACCTGCGCCTGTGCCGCGCGTTCTTCGGCGGCGAATTGTCCCCACCAGTCGAACACATACTGCACCGACAGGCCGGTCCGGTAGAGCGGGTACCACTCGCCACCGAGCGGAGCCGGGAACATCGGGTTGTTCAGCGAGATGCGCTGGCGGTCATAGGCCAGTTGCAGGTCGACATTCGGCCCCTGGGCCGCTTCGGCCAGGCCGGCGGCGGCCATGGCCGAGCGCACGCGGGCGGCGGCGGCGGTCAGTGACGGGCTGGCGGCGCGGGCCTCGGCCAGTGCGGCGGCGAACTGCGGGTCGCGCTGCGCCAGCGCGAGCCAGCCATCCGCTACCGGCGCGGCCTCGACGCCGGCCGGACGGGCCAGCTGCATTTGCGCCGGGTCCGGCGTGGTGGTCTGCGGCGCAATGCCGTGCGGTGATGCGCAGCCGGCCAGAATCAGCGCCGCGACCAGCGCGGCCAGGGGCGAAGCGGACCGGGCCGGCTGTCCGTGCCGGGTCCGGGCGTCGCAATGCGGTCGGCCCGCAAGCTGGGATGCACTCATGTGTTCTTTATGTCCTGTGAAGTCTCGCAGGCAGGAAGTCGATACTTCCCATGCGATTAATTTCATTTGTAATTATATTTGTGACAAATTTCAGCCGCCCAGCGTGGCCAGCAGCTTCCGCATCAGGCCTTCCATGGCCACTTTCTCGGTCTCGGAAAACGAGCCCCACAGCGAGCGGTGCATGACGCGGATTTCCGGCAGCAACTGTTCGACCATCTTCAGCCCTTCCGGTGTCAGTTTCAGGTACAGCCGGCGGCGGTCCTCGCTGCAGGTTTCGCGCGACACCCAGCCGTTGCGGACCAGCTCGTCGGCCACGCGGGTGATGTTGGTCCGCGACGAGTCGAGTACATCGGACAGGTGGGACGGGCCAATGGCGTGGTTCTCGGCCGAGAAGATCGACATCAGGGCCAGGTACAGCGTCTCGTTGAGGCCGTACTGCCTGAGGCCGTCATTGAAGAAATTGTTCAGGCGCGGAATGATGTGATAGTAGAGCCGGGTCAGCAGGATTTCCTGCCGCGGCGAGCCGGGGTAGCGTGCACCGGCCCGGTCGATGGCCTGCTCGAACTGCTTGAAGGATTCGTTCATTGCTCTGGGTCAAATGGTCAGCACTGAAATTGTAACGTGCGTGACTACTTAGTCAAGAAGAAAGTCCATTATCGGACCTTTCTTTAAGCGCTGTCTAAGATTTCGGCGGCGGATTTCAGATGCCGGCACCGGCGACCGCCTGTGACTGGCGCCGTGCGCGGCCGAGCGCGTTCCAGGCCTTTTCATGGAAGAAGTAGGCCACGGTATTGCACAGCGGTTCGACCATGGCCAGCAGGCTGGCGATGCCGAGGCTGCCGGTCAGCAGATAGGCGACAGTAAAGGCCACGGTGAAGTGGACGGCGGCGAAAGTCAGCGTCTTCAGCAGCGGCGAGTTCGGGGCGGGATGGAAGTGCATGGCGGGCTCCGGCGGGGTCGGCGTGATAACGATGTCTGCAGATTACCCATCACCGGGCCAGAGATGAATTTGATTGTAAAAACCAGTTTGATTGTCAATCGCTATCGTTGACAGGTGTCAGCCGTCTGCCTGACCCTGAAGCCCATAGAATGAGCCGCTGCCGGCCCCTGTCCCGCTTTTTCCGAAAGACCTTCCATGCAAGCCCCTGCTCCAGCCGACCGACTGCGGCTGATCGCCTCTTTTTTTGCCCTCTACGTGATCTGGGGCTCGACCTATCTGGCGATCCGCTTCGGCGTGGAAAGCTGGCCGCCGCTGATGATGGCCGGCGTCCGCTTCCTGATTGCCGGCAGCCTGATGTACGTCTGGCTGCGCCGGCATGGCGCGCCGGCGCCGACCCGTGCCGAGTGGAAGGGGGCGGCCCTCGTCGGCGCCCTGCTGCTGGCCGGCGGCAATGGCGGCGTGACCGTGGCCGAGCAGTGGGTGGCTTCCGGGGTTGCTGCCCTGGGCGTTGCCACGGTGCCACTGTTCACCCTGGTTTTCGCCCAGCTGTGGGGCCAGCGCAATACCCGCCGCGAATGGCTGGGTATCGGACTCGGACTGTTCGGCATGCTGCTGCTGAATATGGGCGGCAATCTGCAGGCCAGTCCGGTCGGCGCCGTGCTGATCCTGCTGGCGGCGGCGTCGTGGGCGCTGGGCTCGGTCTGGGGCAAGCGCCTGTCACTGCCGGCCGGTGCGATGGCCCCGGCGGCGGAGATGCTGGCCGGCGGCGCGGTGCTGATGGTGGCCAGTCAGCTGGCTGGCGAGCGCATGCACGCCCTGCCGACGGCGACGGGCTGGGCCGTGCTCGCCTATCTGGTGGTGTTCGGCTCGCTGATCGCGTTTTCTGCCTACCAGTACCTGCTGCGGCATGTACGGCCGGCTGCGGCAACCAGTTATGCGTATGTGAACCCGGTGGTGGCCGTGCTGCTCGGCATGCTGTTCGCCGGTGAGCATATCGGTGCGGCCGAATGGATGGCGATGGGCGTGATTGTCTGCGCGGTGATGCTGATCGGCCTGCCGAAGCGGGGGTCGCGCCTCGCTGCGCGAAACCGCCGGCACTGACATTCGTGGACGGGGTTTGCAAGCATCTGGCCGGCCCGTTGCCGGGCCGGCCAGATGCTTGTGGTGGTGCGCACCGGCGCGACTGCAATTGCCGGTGCTGTCTGACTCAGGCCGTCAGCCGGGTCAGCGCCTCACGGTACTTGTCGGCGGTCTTCTGCGCGACGTCGGCCGGAATGGCCGGGGCCGGCGGCTGCTTGTTCCAGCCGACGCTTTCCAGCCAGTCGCGCACGAACTGCTTGTCATACGACGGCGGGTTGCTGCCGGGCTGGTACTGGTCGGCCGGCCAGAAACGGCTCGAATCCGGGGTCAGCGCCTCGTCCATCAGCGTCAGCGTGCCGTTTTCGTCCAGGCCGAATTCGAACTTGGTATCGGCAATCAGGATGCCGCGGGTGGCGGCGAAGGCAGCGGCGGCCTGGTACAGGCGGATGGCGGTGTCGCGCACTTCGGCGGCACGGTCGGCGCCGATCAGGTCGGCGCACTGGGCGAACGAGATCGGTTCGTCATGGTCGCCGACGGCAGCCTTGGTCGACGGGGTGAAGATCGGTTCCGGCAGCTTGTCCGCTTCGCGCAGCCCGGCCGGCAGCCTGATGCCGCTGACTTCGCCGCTCTGGCGGTAATCCTTCCAGCCGCCACCGGCCAGGTAGCCGCGCACCACGGCTTCGACCGGAATCGGCGTCAGTCGCCGGCAGACCACGGCGCGGCCTTCGACCTGTGCGCGGTCTTCGGCGGACACCACGTCTTCCGGACGATCGCCGGTCAGGTGGCTGGGCACCAGGTCCTTGAAGCGTTCAAACCAGAAATTGGAAATGGCGGTCAGGATCTTGCCTTTTTCCGGGATCGGTTCGTCGAGGATGACGTCGAACGCCGACAGGCGGTCGGTGGCGATCATCAGCATGCGGGTGTCGTCGATCTGGTACAGGTCGCGAACTTTCCCGGAGTAGATTTTCTTCAGGCTTTTGAGGTCGGTGGTGGTCAGGCCGCTCATGGCTATCTTTCGGATCAGGAAAAAGGCGCGGGACGATGCGGGGTGGCATCGTCCGCAGTCGATTCAGACGTTGCCGCTGATTTCGCGCACCGGGCGCGGACAGGTGGAACGCAGGCCGTCGATATGGTTGAACAACTCGGAGGCGACCGGCTTCCACATCGGATCGAGCACCAGGTCGATGCCTTCCGGGCGCACCAGCTTGGCCAGCGGCACGAAGTCGGCGTCGGCGGAGAACAGCACGATCTGGTCGACCTGCTTCTTGTACACCAGTCCGGCGACATCGAGGGCCATCAGTGTGTCGATGCCGCCCTGGCGCACGTCATAGGCGAAGTCTTCGTCGCGCAGTTCGTCGACGGCGCGCTCGTGCTTGACCAGCGCGCGCTGGACCATCGGTTTCAGGTTCCACTGGCCGAAATCGGCCAGCTGGCCGTAGCGCAGCACCAGCTTGCGCTTGCGCGACAGCGCTTCATGCAGGCCGGTGCGGAAGCGGGCCTCGGCCGATTCGCCAAAATCGCGCAGATTGCCGGAAACCGGCATGTGGACTTTCTTCGCCAGCGGCGGACAGTCATAGAAGAAAATGCGGTACAGGTCGCGGCGTTCGTCCTGCTGGTTCAGGTGGGCGAGCGACCAGCGGACCAGGGTATCGGCCACGTCTTCAGGGGTGTGCGTTGCGGCGTCGGATACCAGCGAACGGTAGCGGTGCAGGAAAAAGGCACCGTCGATGAGGATGGCTGTTGCCATGTTGGGATGAACCTCGGTTAAAACGATAAAACGCTTGTGGGGTCGGCCGGCCGGCAATGGGGATCGGACGGGCTTACTGCCAGAAGCGGTAGGGGGCGAACAACACAGTAAAAAAGTAAAAAGGCCCCGGAGGCGGGTCCGGGGCGATGTGATGGTTACAGCGTTTCCTGCAGGGCCCTGGTCTGCTCGATCAGGTTGTCGACATCGCTGCCGACCACGGTGAAGTGCCCCATCTTCCGGCCCTTGCGGGCGGTGTCCTTGCCATACAGGTGCAGTTTGGCATTCGGGGTGTCCATCAGCACGGCCCAGTACGGTGCCGAGCCGTCGGCCTTCCAGCGGTCGCCGAGCAGATTGGCCATCACGACCGGGGTCAGCAGGTCGGCGCGACCCGGCGCCAGGCCGCACAGTGCGCGGACCTGTTGCTGGAACTGGTCGGTATTGCAGGCATCCAGCGTGTAGTGACCGGAATTGTGCGGACGCGGGGCGATCTCGTTGATGACCAGCGAGTCGTCGGCAAGGACGAAGAACTCGACGGCCAGCACGCCGACGTAGTCGAGCTCGTGCGCCAGGCGGATGGCCATCTCGCGGGCGCGGGCGGCCAGCGCATCGCCAATGCGCGCCGGCACGATCGACAGCTCCAGAATGCCGTCGACGTGTTCGTTTTCGGATACCGGGAAGCTGTTGACCAGCGCGTCGGACACGCGGGTGACGATGACCGAGATCTCGCGCTGCAGCGGCAGGCGCTTCTCCAGCACACAGGCCTGGCCACCAAGGTTGGCATAGGCGGCGCGCGCGGCTTCCGGCGTGTCGACCCGGACCTGGCCCTTGCCGTCGTAACCGAGGCGGGCGGTCTTCAGGATGCCTGGCAGCCACGGCGACAGGTCACAGGCCAGCTCTTCCACCGATTCGATGGCGAGGTACGGCGCGGTATCCAGCCCGGCGCGGCGAATCCAGGATTTTTCGGCGATGCGGTCCTGGGCGATGGCGACGCAGTCGGCCGACGGGCTGACGCGGATGGTCTGGGCGAGCCAGCGCATCGAGTCGGCATTGACGTTCTCGAATTCGGTGGTCACGGCGGCACAGGTATCGGCCAGCGTCTTCAGCGCATCGCGGTCGTCATAGGCGCGGCACAGGTGGACGTCGGCGAACGCGGCGGCCGGGGCCCTGGCGTCCGGGTCGAGCACGGTGACGCGGTAACCGAGCGTGCGGGCGGCGATCGTGAACATGCGGCCGAGCTGACCACCGCCGAGAATGCCGAGCATGGCCGGCGGAAGGATGGGGGTCATTCGGCGCTGATCTCCGGCAGGACCATGTCCAGCACGGTCTGCTTCTGTTTTTCGCGGAAGGCCTTCAGCTGCGTCGCCAGCGCCGGATCGGCATTCGCCAGCATGGCGACGGCGAACAGTCCGGCATTGGCCGCGCCGGCTTCGCCGATGGCGAAGGTCGCGACCGGGATGCCCTTCGGCATCTGGACGATGGACAGCAGCGAGTCCTCGCCGCGCAGGTAGCGCGACGGCACCGGCACGCCAAGCACCGGCACATGGGTCTTGGCGGCCAGCATGCCCGGCAGGTGGGCCGCGCCACCGGCGCCGGCGATGATGGCTGCCAGTCCGCGCTGTTCGGCCGTTTCCGCGTACTCGAACAACAGGTCCGGGGTCCGGTGGGCGGAGACGACCCGGGTTTCAAAGTCGACGCCGAAATCCCTGAGGACGCGGGCGGCGTGTTCCATCACGGGCCAGTCGCTCTGACTCCCCATCACAATACCGATTTTCATGCGATGCAGTTGTTGTTCAACGGAAAGCGCGATCTTACCTGAAAACCGGGTGGATTCAGCGTTTGGCTGTCGCCCGGGCATGCTTTTCAGGGCCTTACAGGCGCGGGCGGACTGCGGCTTCAAGCTGGGCTTCATTGAGCCGGCCGGTCAGGCTGGCGACCTGGCGGCCGCTGCGGTCGAGCACGGCGGTGAATGGCAGCGCACCGACCTTGTTGCCGGCGGCGCGCAGCAGATTCATGGCGCTCTGGTCGCCGATCAGCACCGGATAGGTGATGCCGAACTGATTGACGAAGTTGCGTACCGACACCTTGTCGTCGATGGCGACGCCGACCACGGTCACGCCATGCGGGCCCCATTTCTGGCTGAACGTGTTCAGCATCGGCATTTCCTCGCGACACGGCGCACACCAGGTCGCCCAGAAGTTCACCACCACCACCCGCCCGCGCCACGCTTCAAAGCCGTGCGGCTTGCCCTGCAGGTCCGCATAGCTGATGCCGTCGAACGGCGGCGCGGCCAGGCTGACGGCCGGCGCGGCGCCGAACAGCAGCGCGGAGAGCAGAAGGAGGGAGGATTTTTTCATTGCGGGCCTTTCAGGGGGGAGCGCGAACCATCTTAGAATGGGCGGATTACGACATACAGGAGCCGGCCCATGTCCGTGCTGGTCTGCGGTTCCATTGCTTATGACACCTTGCTGACGTTCCAGGATTCGTTCAGCAAGCATATTCTGCCCGATCAACTGCACAAGCTGTCGGTGTGTTTCATGGTGCCGCACTTGCGGCGCGAGTTCGGCGGATGCGCCGGCAATATCGCCTACAACCTGAAAATGCTGGGTGGCGACCCGGTCATCCTGTCGTCGGCCGGTGACGATTTCGGCCCGTATCGCCAGCATCTGCAACGACAGGGACTGCGTACCGACGGCATTCGCGAGATTGCCGACTGTTATACCGCGCAGTGTTTCATCACCTCGGATCGCGACGACAACCAGATCACCGCCTTCCATCCGGGTGCCACCGATTTCGCGACGCTGAACCATGCCGGGCAGATGCCCGGCATCGAGCTTGCCATCGTCGCCCCGAGCGGCCACCAGGCCGATCTGCAGCATGCGCGCGAGCTGTCCGCTGCCGGCGTGCCGTATTTTTTCGACCCGGGCCAGGAACTGCCGCTGCTGTCGGACGCCGAACTGCAGGAAATGATCGAGCGGGCGACCTATCTGGCGCTGAACGACTACGAGGCCGAGATGATGCAGGCGCGCACCGGTCTGACGCTGTCGCAACTGGCCGGACGGGTCGAGGCACTGGTGGTGACCCGTGGTGCACAGGGTTCGGACATCTATGCCGACCGGCATTATCGTATCGAGGGCGTGCCGGCGGAGCGGGTCGTGGACCCGACCGGTTGCGGCGATGCGTATCGTGCCGGTCTGCTGTACGGCATCAGTCATGGACTGGGCTGGCTGGCGTCGGGCCGGCTGGCGTCGATGCTGGGCGCCATCAAGATTGCCAGCCGCGGCGGACAGAACCATGTATTCGACTGGCCGGGCCTGGCGCGGCAGTACCAGACGCATTTCGGCGACGCGTGGCCAGGGCAGCTGCCTTGACTAATTTCGCCGGCTACTCTTGAAAAATGACCCGGCGATCGCCATCAACGCCGTTTGTATACAAACCTCCCCAAGGGGACACCATGCCCGTCACGTCGCTTGCTTCTTGTCAGACCGCACCGCTCATCGAACTCGAGCGACGCCTGCTCGCCGGACAACCGCAGATCGAACACTGGTTCCGTCGTCAGTTCGCCGAGCATGCGCCGCCGTTCTATGGCTCGGTCGACTTGCGCAACAGCGGTTTCAAGCTGGCGCCGGTGGACATGAACCTGTTCCCGGGCGGCTTCAACAATCTGGGACGCGATGCGCAGCCGCTGGCGGTGCAGGCCGTCACCCATGCGGTGGAGCGGGCCTGCAACGACGCCAAGAGCATCCTGCTGATTCCGGAAAACCACACCCGCAACACTTTCTATCTGAAAAATGTTGCGGCACTGGCGCGCATCCTGTCGCAGGCCGGCTTCCGGGTCCGCATCGGCAGCCTGCTGGCGGAAATCACCGCACCGACGGTGTTCGACCTGCCGGACGGCGACACGCTGACGCTGGAACCGATCGTGCGACGCGGCAACCGGCTGGTGCTGGCCGACGGCTTCAATCCGTGCCTGATCCTGCTGAACAACGACCTGTCGGCCGGCGCGCCGGCGCTGCTGCGCGATCTCGAACAGAACGTGCTGCCGCCGCTGCATGCCGGCTGGGACGTGCGCCGCAAGACCCACCACTTTGCCGCCTATGACAGCGTGGCCAACGAGTTCGGCGAACTGCTGTCGATCGACCCGTGGTTCGTCAATCCGTACTTTGCCGCCTGCGGCGGGCTGGATTTCCACGAGCGCCAGGGCGAGCAGGTACTGGCCGACGCGGTCAGCGACCAGCTGGCGCGGATCGGTGCCAAATATCGCGAACACGGCATCAGCGAAACGCCGTTCGTGATCGTCAAGGCCGATGCCGGCACCTACGGCATGGGCGTGATGACCGCCAAGAGCCCGGACGACGTGGTCGGGCTGAACCGCAAGCAGCGCAACAAGATGTCGGTGATCAAGGAAGGCCAGCAGGTCAGCGAAGTCATCGTCCAGGAAGGGGTCTATACCTTCGAGACGGTGGCTGATGCGGTGGCCGAGCCGGTCATCTACATGATCGACCGCCATGTGGTCGGTGGCTTCTACCGGGTGCACGAGGGCCGCGGCGTGGACGAGAACCTCAATGCGCCGGGCATGCATTTCACGCCGATGACCTTCGATGCGGCCTGCCTGCCGGACATGACCTGCGGGCCGGAATGCTCGACCAACCGGCTGTACGCCTATGGCGTCGTTGCGCGGCTGGCGCTGCTGGCGGCATCGCGCGAACTCGAAGCCACTGATCCGGCTCAAGGCTGAACCGGCGCGGACCCAGGAAAATATTCCCATGAAAATTGCCTTCATCGCTGACCCGCTCGCCAGCTTCAAGACCTACAAGGACTCCACCTTCGCCATGATGGAGGCGGCAGCCGCACGCGGTCACACGCTGTATGCGCTGGAACCCCGGCAGCTGTTCGCCCGCGACGGGCGGGTGCTGGCCGAGGCCACCGCAATCGGACTGACCGGTCAGCGCGATGACTGGTATGTGCCCGGCGATACCGCCGTGCACGACCTGGCCGCGTTCGACGCGGTAGTGATGCGCAAGGACCCGCCGTTCGACGACGAGTACCTGTACGCGACCCACCTGATGAGTCTGGCCGAGCGGCATGGTGCGCGCTGCTTCAACCGGGGCCAGGCGATCCGCGATCACAATGAAAAGCTCGCCATCCTCCAGTACCCGGATTTCATTGCCCCGACCCTGGTCAGCCGTGACATGGCCGCGCTGCGCGCCTTCGTGACCGAACATGGCGATGCGATCCTCAAACCGCTGGACAGCATGGGGGGCGACGGCATTTTCCGGCTGACGCCGACCGACCCGAACCTGGGTTCGGTGCTGGAAGTCATGACCGGGCGCGGCACGCGCACGCTGATGGTCCAGCGCTATCTGCCGGAGATCGTCGATGGCGACAAGCGCATCCTGCTGATCGACGGCGTGCCGGTCGATTACTGCCTGGCGCGCATTCCGCTGGCCGGCGAGACGCGCGGCAACCTGGCCGCCGGTGGCCGCGGCGTGGCCCGTCCGCTTACGGCGAACGATCGCCGGATCGCCGAGGCCATCGGCCCGCGCCTGGCCGCCCAGGGTCTGCTGCTGGTCGGACTGGACGTGATCGGCGACTGCATGACGGAAATCAACGTCACCAGCCCGACCTGCTTCCGCGAAATCATGGACCAGACCGGGCTGGACGTGGCCGGGATGTTCATCGCCGCCATCGAGAAGCATTGTCTGGCCAGCTGACGGCCGGCGGCTGGCGGCGGTGGCTGCTCGCTGCCGTCGCGCTGCTGGCGGTGACCGCCTGCGCCGACCGGCCCGAGCCGTACCGGCAGGAAAGCTATGTATTCGGCACCCGGGTCGAAGTCAGTGTTGCCAATCTGCCACAGGCGCAGGCAGCACCCGCCGTCACTGCTGCACTGGCCGAACTGGACCGGATGCACAACAAGCTGCATGCCTGGCAGGCCGGCAGCGACGTGGTGCGGCTGAACCAGGCGTTCGCGGCCGGCCGTGCCGCGCCGGTCGATGCCGAACTGGCCGGCCTGATCCGGCTGGCGCAGGACGGCGAGAGAAACAGCGACGGGCTGTTCAATCCGGCCATCGGCCGGCTGGTTGAACTCTGGGGTTTTCACGCCGACCGCTTTGCGCCGGTCGCCCCGCCGACAGCAGCCCTTCGCGCCGTGCTCGCCCTGCATCCGTCCACCCTCGACATCACGGTCGCCGACGGCATGGCCCGCAGCCGCAACCCCGATGTGGCACTGGATTTCGGCGGGCTGGCCAAGGGCTGGGCGCTGGACCGGGTCGCCGATATCCTGCATCGGCACGGGGTACGCGATGCGCTGATCAATATCGGCGGCAATGTGCTGGCGCTGGGGGAGAAGGCGCCCGGCGTGCGCTGGAAGGTCGGCATCCAGCATCCGCGCGACCCGCGCGCGATGGCGGTGGTCGCCTTGCAGCCGGGCGAGGCCATGGGCACCTCGGGTGACTACCAGCGCTTTTTCATGCTCGACGGCCAGCGCTACTGTCACCTGATCGACCCGCGCGACGGCAACGCCCGCTGCCGGGTACAGGCAGTGACGGTGCTGGTGGAACGTGGCACCGACCGGGGACTGCGTTCCGATGTGGCCAGCAAGCCGGTGTATTTTGCCGGTGCGGCAGGGGCGCTGCGTGCGGCTGGACGTTTTGGCATCCAGTCGGTGCTGCTGGTGGACGGAGAGGGCGGAATTCATGTCAGCCCGGCGATGGCGGCCCGGCTGGAGTGGCTGATCGAGCCGGTGCACAAGTCGGTGCTGGTGGCGAGGGCGCAAGAAAAGCCCTGAGCGACAGGGGTGCGACTCAGGGCTGAATGCCTGGCCTGGAGGCCGGGCTCCCGCTCAGGGAGGAGAAGCGGGAGGTGTTCGCACTTCCGGGCGCAACCGTCTGCGTTCGGGGGCGGCGATGTTGCCGCTTCCCTTTTATCCGCCGCAGCGGCGCAGGTTGCTGCGCGTCATCCATGCCGGACACTCCGACTTCGGCCGCGCGGGCAGGGGAAAAGTTCCCGGCACTGCCCGCCGTCCGTCGCGCAGGCGGCGTTTATTCGTCGCGGTCCGGCTCCTCGTCCAGCAGCACGTCGTCATGCGGCGGCTGGCGATCGGCAAACCATGCCGACACCACGGCCTCGACCTCGGCCACGCCGGTTTTCTTCGAGCTGGAGAACAGCTGGACACTGACGCCCGGGTAGTCGTCCAGTGCATGGCGGACGGCGGCCAGGGTCTTCTGCTGGTCCTGGCGGCTCAGCTTGTCGGCCTTGGACAGCAGGATGTGGACCGGGCGATTGGTCACGCGGAAGAAATTCAGCATTCGCACATCCAGGTCTTTCAGCGGATGGCGCGAATCCATGATCATCAGCAGGCCGATCAGGCTTTCCCGGGTTTGCAGGTAGCGGCCAAGCAGTTCGACCCAGTGGGTGCGGATCGCTTCGGGCACTTCGGCATAGCCGTAGCCCGGGAGGTCGACCAGGTAGTCCTCGCCGCCGGTGTCCAGCTTGAAAAAGTTGATATGCTGGGTGCGACCCGGCGTCTTCGAGACGAAGGCCAGCCGGGTGCGGTTGGCGAGGGTGTTCAACGCGCTGGATTTGCCGGCGTTCGAGCGGCCAACGAAGGCGACTTCGGCCGCCGTATCGGGCAGATCCTTGATATGGTTGACGGTGGTAAAGAAAGTTGCATTCTGGAACAACGGCATCGGTAGTCTGCTTAAAATCATTTGGTATAGAATAAGTGGTTTGAAAATACTACGTCCGCCAAGGATTTGCGACTTCTTTCGCTAGGAGAACCCATGAAAATCAACATGCTGTTGGCGGTTGCCGGCCTCTCCCTGGTCACGGGCGCGCTGGCAAACCCGGCCCCTGCCGTCCCCAAGGCCGACCCGGCAAAAGGCAAAGTGATCGCCGAACAAGTGTGTGCGGCGTGTCACGGCGCCGACGGCAACAGCGTGGCGGCGGCCAATCCGTCCCTCGCCAGTCAGCACGCCGAGTACATTGCCAAGCAACTGCACGAGTTCAAATCGGGCAAGCGCCAGAACGCCATCATGCTGGGGATGGCGTCCACGCTGTCCGAAGATGACATGCGCAATGTGGCTGCCTACTTCAACGAGCAGAAGCTGAAGCCGCGCGAAGCCGCCGACAAGACCACCATCAAGGCGGGAGCCACGATCTACCGTGGTGGCGTTGCCGATCGGAAAGTGCCGGCCTGTATGGCCTGTCACGGTCCCGCCGGCGCCGGCATCCCCGGCCAGTACCCGCATCTGGGCGCACAGCACGCAGGCTACGTCGAGGCGCAGATGCTTGCGTTCAAGAAGGGCGAGCGCGCGAACAACAAGGTGATGTCCGACATCGCCGCGCGTCTGTCCGACACCGAAATCAAGGCGGTGTCCAACTACGTGTCCGGCCTGCGCTGAGGCCGGGCATGAAACGGCCTGATTCGGATTAAGTCGGCTTTCATCCGGCCGTGATACACAGGGGGAGGTCAATGCCTCCCCCTCTTTACATTGTGTGGTCCATGACGTCCAAACGCCGCCAGACTGGCTTTGCCGCCAGCCTCTACGAATTGCTCAGCTCGATGCGTTTCGCCATCGGGCTCCTTACCATCCTCGCCATCGCCTCGGTGATCGGCACGGTCCTCAAGCAGAACGAGCCGTACTCGAACTATGCATTCGAGTTCGGCTCGTTCTGGTTCGAGGTCTACCGCACGCTCGGCCTGTTCGACGTCTACCACTCCGGCTGGTTCCTGCTGATCCTGGTGTTCCTGGTCACCTCGACCACGCTGTGCATCTGGCGCAATGCGCCGGGCTTCATCAAGGACATGAAGGCCTTCCGCGAACGCGCGACCAGCCAGTCGCTGGCCGCCATGACCCACAGCGCCCGCATCGAGCGCGCGCTGCCGGCTGACAAGGTCGAGGCCTACCTGAAAGCGCAGGGCTTCAGCGTGCGCAGCCTGCAGCGCGACGACGGCCTGATGCTGGCGGCCAAGAAGGGCGCGGCCAACAGGCTCGGCTACTTCCTGGCCCACATCGCGATGGTGGTGATCTGTATCGGCGGCCTGATCGACGGCAACGTGCCGTTGAAACTGGCCGAACTGTTCGGCCGCGCCAGCGCGGAAGTCCGCGACGTGCCGCAAAGCCAGGTGCCGGAAAAGAGCCGGCTCGGCGATGGCAACCTGTCGTTCCGCGGCAATGTCACGCTGCCGGAAAACCAGTCGGCCGACGTGGTGTTCCTGAATGCCGGCAACGGCTACTTCGTGCAGGAACTGCCGTTCATCGTCACGCTGAAAAAATTCCATGTTGACTACTACACGAACGGGATGCCGAAGCGTTTCGCCAGCGATGTGGTGGTGACCGACAAGCAGAACGGCAAGGAAACCACTGCCACCATCGAGGTCAATCACCCGCTGACCATCGATGGCGTGTCGATCTACCAGGCCAGCTTCGGCGATGGCGGCTCCGGGCTCGAATTTGCCGCCTGGGACCTGAATCGTCCGCTGGACAAGCCGGTCACACTGCGCGGCAAGTCGATGAACGGTCAGCCGCTGGTCATCGACGGCAAGCGCTATACGCTGGAATTCGGCGATTTCCGGCCGTTCAACGTCGAGTCGGTCGCCGACAACTCGGCGATGGGCGTGAAGAAGAACCTGCAGGGACTGCTGGCCGACGCCAGCCGGGTCAACCATGACAAGCAGGTGAAGAACCTCGGCCCGAGCATCCAGTTCAAGCTGCGCGATGCGCAGGGTCAGGCGCTCGAGTACATGACCTACATGGCGCCGATCCAGCTCGAAGGTCACAGCTATATCGTCAGCGGCGTGCGTACCCAGGTTGGTGGCCCGATGTCGTTCCTGCGTTATCCGCTGGATGCCGAGGGCAAGCTGGACAGCTTCATGCGGCTGAAGAATGCGCTGCAGAACCCTGCCCTGTACGGCGAAGTGGCGCGCCGCGCGGCCGCCAAGGCGGAAGCCGGCGGCGCGATCGACGCGTCGCTTGCCCGCCAGTTTGCCGGCAGCGTCGAATGGGTGCTGGCGCGCTTCTCGCAGCAGGGTTTCGCCGGGCTGGAAAACTTCCTCGACCAGAAGGTGCCGGAAGAGAAAAGACAAGCCGTGGCACAGACTTATGTGAAAATCCTGCAGGGCGCGATCATCGACCTGCAGGACGTGGCCCGTCGCCAGGCGCAACTGGAACCGCTGCCGCTGAATGAAAACAGCTACCGCTTCCTGCTCGACAGTCTGGTTGCCTACAGCGCCAGCCGCGACTATGGCTCGCCGCTGTTCCTGCAGCTGACCGGCTTTGACGAGGTCAAGGCCTCCGGGTTGCAGATGACGCGCTCGCCGGGCAAGAACGTGGTCTATCTCGGCTCGCTGCTGCTGGTGGCCGGCATCCTGTTCATGTTCTATGTGCGCGAGCTGCGGCTGTGGGTGCTGATCCAGCCTGAGGGCAACAGCCGGATGGCCATGGCCTCCAACCGCAAGACCAGCGATCTCGACCGCGATTTCGATCGCCATCGCGACGCCATCGAACACCTGTAATCCCCTGCTGAGGAGCGTTTCCGATGGAACTCGTAGCCAAGAACCGGCCTGACAGCCCCCCGCTGCGGACCGGCCTGATCAAGGACGTACTGTACGCGCTGGTCATCATCGCCGCCGCCGGCATCGCCGTCGCGCAGTACGGTGCCTATATGGACGTCTACGAACACGCGATTCTGGCCGGTTGTACCGTCGGCCTGATCGCGCTGGGCGTGTTCTGGAAGCCGTGGCGCTGGTTCTTCCCGCTGAGCGGCGCCCTGGCCGTGGCGGCCATCGCGCTGTATGACGGCGACCTGGCCAATGGCCAGAAGCTTTTCCTGCTCAAGTACATGCTGTCCAGCCAGTCGGCGATCATGTGGATGTGCGTGCTGTTCTTCCTGGCCACGCTGGTGTACTGGGTCGGCGTGCTGGCACGCAGCGAGTTCGGCACCCGGGTCGGCAGCGGGCTGACCTGGGCCGGCGCGGTCATGGGCCTGACCGGCCTGTTCGTGCGCTGGGACGAGAGCTATCTGATCAGCCCGGATATCGGTCACATTCCGGTATCCAATCTGTATGAAGTATTCATCCTGTTCTGTCTGGTGACCGCACTGATGTACCTGTACTACGAGGCCCGCTATCAGGCCCGGCAGATGGGTGCATTCGTGCTGATGGTGATCTCGGCCGCGGTCGGCTTCATCCTCTGGTATGCCTTCAGCCGCGGCGCGCATGAAATCCAGCCGCTGATTCCGGCGCTGCAGTCGTGGTGGATGAAGATCCATGTCCCGGCGAACTTCATCGGCTATGGTGCGTTCTCGCTGTCGGCCATGCTCGGCATCGCCGAGCGGCTGTCGGCGAAGGGCGTGCTCAGCGGTCGCCTGCCGAAGCCGGAAGTGCTCGACGAAGTCATGTACCGTGCCATTGCCGTCGGCTTCCTGTTCTTCACCATCGCCACCATCCTTGGCGCGATGTGGGCGGCGGATGCCTGGGGTGGCTACTGGAGCTGGGACCCGAAGGAAACCTGGGCGCTGATCGTCTGGCTGAACTACGCGGCGTGGCTCCATGTCCGTCTGGTCAAGGGCTGGCGCGGTGCCGTGCTGTCGTGGTGGGCCATCATCGGCCTGCTGGTGACCACGTTCGCCTTTATCGGCGTGAACATGTTCCTGACCGGCCTGCATTCCTACGGCGGGCTGTAGTCGGGCGGGCCAGCATCACTTTACGACGCCAGCATTCATTGCTGGCGTTTTTCATTTGCCATGCATTGGCGGAGAGGCCGGAAGCGGGCTACAAACACAGTGCAGGGCGGTGCAGGCCGTCGTTGCATGATGGTGAGTCCCGTAGCCAGTCAGGGCGGAAACCGACCCGCGCCACTGCGCCCAGCGCGCACGGGGTCCCCAGCCGCCGTACACGCGATATCGATGCGCGACCACGGGGAAACAGAGGGGCCGGCCCGTAACGCCGGCATGTTTGAAACCGCGTCATGGACAGACAGCGTTCTTTAACACGTTCATCCACCCTCGCCAACGAGCCGCTCAATGCGGCTCGTTTCAATTTGGGCCTGCTGGTCTGCTCTGGGCAGATGAGGGGGCTACGCTGGCGAGGTCGGAGCTGGCCTGACGCCAGCGGCACGTACCGGCTCAGTGCCGGTGCGCGACGGCGAGGCGGGTTTCCACCCGTTTCTGTACCCGCTCGAACAGAAAACTCAGCAGCCAGTAGATACCGGCTGCGGCCAGGTACAGCGGCAGTGGCTGGAAGGTCTGTGCGATCACGTCCTTGGTGGCCAGCATCAGCTCGCCCACGGTGATGACCGAGACCAGCGACGTGTCCTTGATCAGCGAGATCAGGCTGTTGGCGAGGCTGGGCACGGCCAGGCGCAGCGCCTGCGGCGCGATGATGTAGCGCATGCTCTGCCACCAGGTGAAGCCCAGCGACAGCCCGGCATCCCATTGCCCGCGCTCGACGCCGGCCAGTGCGCCGCGCATCGATTCCGACAGGTAGGCGGCGACATTCAGCGTCAGCGCCAGAATGCCGGCCGGCACCGGCGAGAACTCGATGCCGACGCTCGGCAGCCCGTAGTAGATGACGAAAATCTGCACCAGCAGCGGCGTGCCGCGCATCAGGCTGACATAGGTGGCGGCAATCGGGGCCAGCACCGGCACCCGGGCGACGCGCAGCAGCGCCACGGCGAAGCCCAGCGCCAGTCCCAGCACCATGCTGGTCACGGCAAACATCAAGGTGTAGCCGGCCCCGGCCAGCATGACCGGCAGCGCGGTCTGCAGCAGTTCCATCCAGTTCATTTCTTCTCCCGAAAAAGCGACACCGCCCGACCGGGCGGTGTCGCTCATGCGTACCCGCTAGTTACTTCTTGTGCGCCGGCGCCTTCGAGACGTCGATGCCGAACCACTTGACCGACAGCGTCCTGAACGTGCCGTCCTTCTTCATGCCGTTCAGTGCGGCGTCGACGGCGGTCTTGAATTTCGGATTGCCCCTGGCGAACGGCACCGCCATGGTGGTCAGGTCGCCGACCGGCGCGCCGGCCTTGACCGGCAGGCGCGATTCCTTGATCGAGAACGGAATCATCAGGCTGTCGTTCAGCGCGGCATCGATGCGGCCGGTGGCCAGATCCTGCAGGTATTCCGGCGCACCCGGGTAAGTCTTGACCTCGACGCCGTCGACCTTCTTCGCCATGTCGGCGTAGTTGCTGCCCTGGCCGACGCCGAGCTTCTTGCCCTTCAGATCGTCCAGCGAGCGGAAGACGCGGGTTTCATTCTTGCGCACCACCAGCTGGGCGCTGGAAATCGTGTACGGCACGCTGAAGTCGAAGATCTGCTGACGCTGCGGCGTCACCGACACCTGGTTCAGCGCAATGTCGTACTTGCCGGCCTGCAGACCGGCCAGCATGCCGCTCCACTCGCTCTGCACGAACTCCGGTTTGACCTTCAGGCGCCTGGCGATCTCGCGGCCGATCTCGACATCGAAGCCGGTCAGTTGCTGCTGCTTGTCCTTGAACGAGAACGGCGGGTAGGTGCCTTCGGTGGCGATTTTCAGCGTGCCGCGGGCCTGCACCGTATCGAGCAGGTCGGCAGCCAGGGTGGTGGTGCTCAGGCCGGCGAGTGCCAGCACAGCAAGGAATTTACGCATTTTCATATAACCTTTTGTTCTGTTTGCGCCAAGCAAAATAACGGATGAACATTATCACCGCCCGGCGTGCCTGAACAGTCCTGTCGGCGCTCAGCGCTTGATCAGTGGCCTGTGTTTCTGGATCGACATCAGCATGCCGAAACCGACCAGGATCGACACCATGGCGGTGCCGCCGTAGCTGACCAGCGGCAACGGCACACCGACCACGGGCAGGATGCCGGACACCATGCCCATGTTGACGAAAGCATAGGTGAAAAACGACAGCGTCAGCGAGCCCGCCATCAGGCGGCCGAACAGATTGGTGGACTTGGCCGCGATCATCAGCCCGCGGCCGATGACCAGCAGGTACAGCACCAGCAGGATGCCGTTGCCGAGCAGGCCGAATTCCTCGGCATAGACGGCGAAAATGAAGTCGGTGGTCCGTTCCGGGATGAACTCCAGGTGAGTCTGGGTACCGGCCAGCCAGCCCTTGCCGAGCGGGCCGCCGGAGCCGATGGCGATCATCGACTGGATGATGTGGTAGCCGGCGCCGAGCGGGTCCTGGGTCGGGTCCAGCAGCGTCAGCACGCGCTGGCGCTGGTAGTCGTGCATCATGTTCCAGATCACCGGCAGCGTGGCGCCAAAGCCCAGCAGGCCGATCAGCAGCACGCGCCACGGCAGGCCGGCGAGGAAGATCACGTAGAAGCCGGCGGCGGCGATCAGCGATGCCGTACCGAGATCGGGCTGCTTGAGCACGAAGGCGACCGGCACGGCGATGATCAGCGCCCCGATCACGAAGTGATACCAGCGCAGGCTGCTTTCGTTTTTCTGGAAGAACCACGCCAGCACCATCGGCACCATGATCTTGAGGATTTCTGATGGCTGGATGCGGGTGACGCCGATGTCGAGCCAGCGCCGCGAGCCATTGACCACCTCGCCGAACAGCGCCACACCGACCAGCAGCAGGACGCCGATCAGGTAGCCGGGCAGCGCGAGCTGCATCAGCTGCTCCGGCTTGATGTTGGCAATCGCCCACATCACGCCGAGGGCGATGGCCATGAACGCCATCTTGTTCAGCACCTTGTCCAGATTCTGGTTCGAGGCGCTGTACAGCACCACCAGGCTGACGATGAAGATCAGGATGGTGAACAGGAACAGCCAGCCGTCCACCGGCGCCTTGATGCGCTCGAAGATGCGGCCGATCAGGTTGCTGGATTGCGACATGTTATTCCTCGGGTACCTCTTCGACACCGCGCGGCGGTGCGGCGGCCGGTTTCCCTGCCGGTGCGCCGGGCTTGCGCGATGGTTTGGCCGGCGTGGCGGCCGCCGCTTCGGCATCGGGCGCAGGTACCTCGTCACCGGGGTGGATCAACGGGGTCTTGCCATTGTCGAGCAGGTAGAAATCGACCAGCTGGCGGACGATCGGCGCAGCGGCGGCGGCGCCCCAGCCACCGTTCTCGACGATGACGGCGACCGCGATTTTCGGCTGATCGACCGGTGCGAAGGCGATGAACCACGAGTGGTCGCGGTGCTGCTCGGCCAGGGCTGCGGCGTTGTACTTGGCCCCCTGCTTGATCTGCACCACTTGCGCGGTGCCGGTCTTGCCGGCCATGTCGTACTGCAGGCCGGCGCCGATGCGGGCCCCGGTACCGCCAGGCTTCAGCACCGCCGCCATGGCTTCCTTGACGAAATTGACGTTCTTCGGATTGAAATGGTTGTCGCGAATCGGCAGTGCCGATACCCGGGTCGGCGCATGCGTGGCCGGGTCGATGATTTCCTGCACCACATGCGGTTTGAACACCTTGCCACCGTTGGCGAGAATCGCGGTTGCATTGGCCATCTGCAGCGGTGTGTAGGTGTTGTAGCCCTGGCCGATGCCGATCGGCACCACGTCGGCCGGCATCCAGCGACGCACGTTTTCCGGGTAGCGGGCGAAGCGCCTGGCCTTCCATTCCCGCGACGGCAGCACGCCGCGCGCCTCGTGGTCGAGGTCGATGCCGGTCTGGGTGCCGAGGCCGAACTTGGCCAGCTGCGGCGCAAGGCGGTCGATACCCATGTCCCAGGCCAGCTTGTAAAAGTAAGTGTCGCTGGAGACCTGGATCGCCTTGAACAGGTTGACCGAACCGCGGCCGCTCGGGAACGAGTCGCGGAAGCGGTGCGAGCTGCCCGGCAGCGTGAAGTAACCGGGGTCGGCGATCGCGTAGTCCGGGCTGCGGAAGCCGGCTTCCAGATTGGACATGGCCATGAACGGCTTGAAGGTCGAGCCGGGCGGGTACAGGCCGCGCAGCGCGCGGTTGACCAGCGGTTTCTTCCAGTCGTCGTTCAGATCTTTCCAGGTCTGGCTGTCGATGCCGTCGATAAACAGGTTCGGGTCGAAGCCGGGCTCGGACAGGAAGGCCAGCACGCCGCCGGTCGCCGGGTCAATGGCGACCAGGGCGCCGCGCCGGCCGGCAAACAGCTGGCTGGCTTTCTGCTGCAGGCGGATATCCAGCGCGAGCTTCAGGATCTTGCCGTTGCGCGGCGGGGTGCGGCGCAGGGTGCGGATGGCGCGGCCGCCGGCGTCGGTCTCGACTTCCTCGAAACCGGTGACGCCGTGCAGTTCTTCCTCGTAGACCTTTTCCAGCCCGGTCTTGCCGATATGGGTACTGCCGCGATAATTTGAAATCTGCTCGGTCTCCTCGAGCATGTCCTGGTCTTTCTGGTTGATGCGGCCGATATAGCCGATCACGTGCGACAGCAGGTTCTTGAACGGATAGTCACGGAACAGGCGGGCATTGATGTCGACGCCGGGCAGGCGATAGCGCTGGGCGGCGATGCGGGCGATCTCGACATCGGTCAGCTTGACCTTCAGCGGCACGCTCTCGAAATTGCGCGACTCGCCCAGCAGCTTGCGGAAGCGGCGCAGGTCGCGCGGCGTGACCTCGACCAGCTTGCCGACTTCGGCGATGGTGGCATCGAGATCGTCGATCTTGGACGGCGTCAGTTCCAGCGTGTAGGCCGAATAATTCTGCGCCAGAATCTCGCCGTTGCGGTCGACAATCAGCCCGCGGTTCGGCTCGACCGGCACCAGCGAAATCCGGTTCTGCTGCGCCAGGGTGGAAAAGTGGTCGTGCTGCAGTACCTGCAGGAACACGAAGCGGGTGAACAGCAGGAAAAACGCGAACACCATTGCCGCAAAGGCGACGACCAGCCGGATCTGGAACTGGCTGTCCTGCTGCTGGGCGGACGGGGAGTCGGCGCGCCACAGCGCTTTGAACCGGAAGCGGCGTCGGAAAGACAGCATCGCGTCAGCCCGGGCGCCCGCGGCGCTGCGGAATGATCAGGATATTGGTGACCAGCGGCCACAGCAGGGCGCCGACGAACGGCGAGGTGAAATAACCGAGACCCACCGGGGCGCTGCCCAGTGCGACGCGGGTAATCCACATGATGGCCTGGTTCAGCAGCAGCAGCGCCAGCACGACCAGCGCCTGCTGGCCGAGGTTGTACATGACCACCTGACGCTGGCGCAGCGTGATCAGGTAGGTGGTGAAGGTGTAGGCCAGCGCGTGCTGGCCGATGACGCTGGCGCTGGTGAAGTCGCAGGCGATGCCGACCAGAAAGGCCAGCACGATGCCGAAGCGCGACGGCTGGTTGATGGACCAGTACATCACCATCAGCGCGGCGAAGTCGGGCAGGAAGCGGGTACTGCCGCCCAGCGGCAGCAGCTCGACGACCAGGGCCAGGGCCACGGATAACAGGATCCAGCGCGCCTTGATCGGCTTGAGCAGTTCTCTCGGTTTGTCCATGGGCCTATTCGTCGCCGCCAGCGCGGCGGTTCTTCTTCTTCTGGGGTTTCGGCACCGGCTCGGGCGGCGGGGCCGGCAGCTCGGGCTGCTGCTGCAGCACCAGCGCAAAGCGGCCGCGGTCGACTTCACCCAGCGGGGTGCAGATGACGCGGGCGAAGGCGCCGCCGACATTGTGTTCGACCTTCAGCACCCTGGCGACGGCCAGGCCGGGCGGATAGGTGCCGTCGATGGCCGAGGTGACCAGCAAGTCGTTGGCCTCGATATCGGCGGTGGACGGCAGGAAGCGGACTTCGACGCCGCCGCCGGTACCGAACAGCAGCGCGCGCAGTCCGTTGCGCGACACCATGACCGGAACGGCGGAGTCCTTCTCGGTGATCAGCGTGACTTCGCTGGTCAGCGGGGCAACCCGCGACACCTGACCCAGCAGGCCGTGGGCATCGATGACCGGCATGCCGGGCTGGATGCCGCTCTGGTCGCCCTGGTCGATGATCAGCTTGCGGGTGAACGGGTCGCGACTCTGGTACAGGATTTCGGCGAACTGCTCGTGGCCCTGCTTCTGCGGCTTCAGGCCGCCGAGCGAGCGCAGTTCGCGGTTTTCCTGTTCGAGATTGGCCAGGCGCTGCAGCTTGGCCGACAGCATCAGCTGTTCGTTGCGCAGGGTGTGGTTTTCGCGCTCCAGCACCGCCTGGGCGGTGAAGAAGTCGCTGGCGCGCACCGCCGCCTCGATCGGGGTATTGACCAGCCACTGCAGCGGATAAAGGGCGACCGCCACCGTCTCGCGAATATGCTCGAGCAGGTGCAGGCGGCTGTCAGTGACCATCAGCGCGAGCGACAGCGACCCGCAGGCAATCAGGCGGGTCAGCGGTGTCGTACCGCGGCGAAAGAATCTCGGTTGGCTGGAAAAGTCCATGCGGCAGTCTGTGGGCCGTCAGTGGCCGGCCATCGCTGGCCGGCCGTCTCGACTGCAAAGGGATCAATCGTTGGTGAAGATGGTGCCGATGGCCTTGTCGAGCTTGTCGAGTGCCTTGCCGGAGCCGCGAACCACGCAGGTCAGCGGGTCTTCGGCAACGAACACCGGCAGGCCGGTTTCTTCCTGCAGCAGGCGGTCGATATCGCGCAGCAGCGCGCCACCACCGGTCAGCACCATGCCCTTGTCGGCGATGTCGGCGCCGAGTTCCGGCGGTGTCTGTTCCAGCGCGATCTTCACGGCGGACACGATCTGGTTCAGCGGCTCGGTCAGCGCTTCGAGGATTTCGTTCGACGACACGGTGAACGAACGCGGAATGCCTTCGGCCAGGTTGCGGCCCTTGACTTCCATCTCGCGGACTTCGGCGCCCGGGAAGGCGGAACCGATGGTCTTCTTGATCTCTTCGGCCGTGGTTTCACCGATCAGCATGCCGTAGTTGCGACGGATGTAGTTGATGATCGACTCGTCGAACTTGTCGCCGCCGACGCGAACCGAGTTCGAGTAGACGATGCCGCCCAGCGAGATCACGCCGACTTCGGTCGTGCCACCGCCGATGTCGACCACCATCGAACCGGTGGCTTCCTCGACCGGCAGGCCGGCACCGATGGCCGCGGCCATCGGCTCTTCGATCAGTTCGACGCGACGCGCGCCGGCGCCGAGCGCGGATTCCTTGATGGCGCGGCGCTCGACCTGGGTCGAGCCGCACGGCACGCAGATCACGATGCGCGGGCTGGACGACAGGAAGCGGCTCGGGCTGACCTTCTTGATGAACTGCTTGAGCATCTGCTCGGTGACGGTGAAGTCAGCGATCACGCCGTCCTTCATCGGGCGGATGGCCGAGATGCTTCCCGGGGTGCGGCCGAGCATTTTCTTGGCTTCGAGGCCGACGGCGAGAATGGTCTTCTTGTTCGAATTCGACTCGTGGTGGATCGAGACCACAGAGGGTTCGTTAAGCACGATGCCCTTGCCGGTGACGTAAATCAGCGTGTTGGCGGTGCCAAGGTCGATCGCGAGATCGTGAGAGAAATAACCGGTAATGGAACGGAGCATGTAACAATCCTGATCAGGGACGCCGCGTTTTGCGACGGCCCGAAATTCCGTGTGTGGGGGCAAATCCGCCGGTGGCGGAAGCTTGGGCGAAACGGCGCGGTATGATACCCTACAAAGTTCTAAATATTAAGGCATTAACGAGGTTTTTATGGCGCTCACGACCGAAGATGTCACCCGGATTGCCCGGCTTGCCCGGCTCCGGGTCAGCGACGAGGAACGGATGGCGGTGCAAGGTCAGTTGAATGGCATCCTCGGATTGATCGAGGCGATGCGCGCAGTCGACACGGAAGGTGTCGAGCCGATGGCGCATCCCCAGGACGTCAGCCTGCGTCTGCGTGCGGACGTCGTGACGGAAACCGATCACCGCGATGCGTTCCAGGCCGTGGCGCCGCAGGTCGAGGCTGGCCTCTACCTGGTGCCGAAAGTCATCGAATAACGCATTACCGTGCCCGGCCTCGTGCCGGCCGCCTCCCTTTATATCAAGATACTGCCCGCTCCGACATGGAATACACGCTAAAAGAGCTTTCCGACGCGCTCGCCGGCAAACAGGCATCGGCGGCCGAACTGGTTGCCGATGCGCTTGACCGCATCGAACGCGCCAACCCGGCACTCAATGCCTTTATCACCATTGCCGACCGCGACGTCGCGCTGGCCGCCGCCCGCGCGGCCGATGCGGCCCGCGCCGCCGGACAGGCCCCGCGTTTCGCCGGCATCCCGCTGGCGCACAAGGACCTGTTCGTCACCGAAGGCATGAAGACCAGCTGCGCATCGCGGATGCTCGACACCTTTATCGGCCCGTATGACGCCGCCGTGGTGTCGCGCTGCAAGCAGGCCGGCTTCGTGACCGTCGGCAAGACCAATATGGACGAGTTCGCGATGGGCTCGTCGAACGAGAACTCGTTCTATGGCCCGGTGCGCAACCCGTGGGATCACGGCGCGGTGCCCGGCGGCAGCTCCGGCGGCTCGGCCGCCGCCGTGGCCGCGCGGCTGGTGCCGGTTGCCACCGGTACCGATACCGGCGGCTCGATCCGCCAGCCGGCGTCGTTCTGCGGCATTACCGGCATCAAGCCGACCTATGGTGTCGTCAGCCGCTACGGGATGGTCGCCTTCGCCAGTTCGCTGGACCAGGGTGGCCCGATGGCGCAGACCGCCGAAGACTGCGCGCTGATGCTGAACGTGATGGCCGGTTTCGACGAACGCGACTCGACCAGCCTCGACCGTCCGGCCGAGGACTACACCCGCGAGCTGGGCCAGTCGCTGGCCGGGCTGAAGGTCGGCCTGCCGCGCGAATTCTTCACCGACGGGCTGGATGCCGAAGTGGCGCGGGTGGTTGATGCGACCGTGGCCGAGCTCAAGCGGCTCGGGGCCAGCATCGTCGAAGTCAGTTTGCCGAAGACCGAGCTGTCGATCCCGGCCTACTACGTGATCGCCCCGGCCGAAGCCAGCTCGAACCTGAGCCGCTATGACGGCGTGCGCTACGGCCACCGTGCGGCCGAATACCGCGACCTGACCGACATGTACGAAAAATCGCGCGCCGAAGGCTTCGGCGCCGAGGTCAAGCGCCGCATCCTGATGGGCACCTACGTGCTGTCGCACGGTTATTACGATGCCTATTACCTGCAGGCGCAGAAGATCCGCCGCCTGCTGGCCGACGATTTCCGTGCCGCGTTCGCGCAGTGCGACGTGATCCTCGGCCCGGTGGCGCCGACCCCGGCCTGGAACCTGGGCGAGAAGGGTGACGATCCGGTCGCGATGTACCTGGCCGACATCTACACGCTGGCGGTCAACCTGGCCGGTCTGCCGGGCATGAGCATGCCGGCCGGCTTCTCCGCCAGTGGCCGTCCGATCGGCGTGCAGCTGATCGGCAACTATTTCCGCGAGGCACAGCTGCTGAACGTTGCCCACCAGTTCCAGCAGTCGACCGACTGGCACCGACAGGCGCCGGCGTCGTGAGCGAGAAGCTTCGACATATCGTGCGCCGCGGCAAGGCGATCGGCACCGTGCTGACGCCGCACCGGTTCCGCGACGGCCTGCTCGCCGCCAGTCCGACCCACCTGGAGCGTGATTTCGTGCGTGTGCGCAGCGAACGCGAACTGGTCGAACTGGCGCGGCAGGGCTTGAAGATCCTGATGAGCAACCCGAAAGTGCCAGGCCACAACGTGCCGGTGCCGGTGATTGCGGAAATCTACGAAAAATAGGTACTGAAGCGATGAAATGGGAAGTCGTCATCGGGCTTGAGGTGCATACGCAGCTCTCGACCCAGTCGAAAATCTTTTCCGGCAGCAGCGTCGCCTTTGGCGCCGCGCCGAACACCCAGGCCAGCGCGGTCGACATCGCGCTGCCGGGCGTGCTGCCGGTGATGAACCGGGCCGCCATGGAAAAGGCCGTGCGCTTCGGGCTGGCCATCGGCGCGAAGATCAATCGCAAGTCGATCTTCGCCCGCAAGAACTACTTCTACCCCGACCTGCCGAAGGGCTACCAGATCAGCCAGTTCGAGCTGCCGATCGTCGAGGGCGGCGAGCTGGTGATCCGGGTCGGTGAGGCGGAAAAGACCGTGCGTCTGACCCGTGCCCACCTTGAGGAAGACGCCGGCAAGTCGCTGCACGAGGCCTTCCAGCACGTGACCGGCATCGACCTGAACCGCGCCGGCACGCCGCTGCTGGAAATCGTGTCCGAGCCGGACATGCGCTCGGCGGCCGAGGCGGTCGCCTATGCGCGGACCCTGCACGGGCTGGTGACCTGGCTCGGCATCTGCGACGGCAACATGCAGGAAGGCAGCTTCCGCGTCGACGCCAACGTGTCGATCCGTCCGTTTGGCCAGGCCGAATTCGGTACCCGGCGCGAGATCAAGAACCTGAACTCGTTCCGCTTCCTCGAACAGGCGATCAATGCCGAAATCCAGTGGCAGATCGATACCATCGAGGACGGCGGGCGCGTCCAGCAGGCCACCGTGCTGTTCGATGCGGACAGTGGCGAAACCCGCGCGATGCGCAGCAAGGAAGACGCGCACGACTACCGCTACTTCCCGGACCCGGACCTGCTGCCGCTCGAAGTGACCGATGCCGACCTCGACGCCGTGCGCGCCGACATGCCGGAACTGCCGGGCGAGATGAAGGCCCGCTTTATCGATGCCTATGGCGTGTCCGCCTACGACGCCGGTGCGCTGACCCAGGATCTGCATACCGCCCGTTATTTCGAGGCGGTGGCGAAGCTGTCCGGACAGGGCAAGCTGGCCGCGAACTGGATCGCCGGTGAAATCGCCGCGCGTCTGAACCGTGAGGAAAAGACGCTGGCCGATGTGCCGGTGTCGGCCGAACGCTTCTCCGGCCTGCTGGTCCGCATTGCCGACAACACGCTGTCGAACAAGCTGGCCAAGCAGGTGTTCGACGCGATGTGGGACGGCGAACTCGATGCCGACGCCATCATCGAACGCGACGGGCTGAAGCAGGTGTCCGATGCCGGCGCGATCGAAAAGCTGGTCGAGGAAGCGATCGCGGCCAACCCGAAGGCGGTCGAGGAATTCCGCGCCGGCAAGGAAAAAGCGCTGAACGCGCTGGCCGGTCAGGTGATGAAGGCCAGCCGCGGCAAGGCAAATCCGGGCCAGGTGCAGGAAATCCTGCGTCAGAAGCTGGCCTGAGGCACTGACCGTTCGTCATTTTCCCGGCAGTCCACAGTACGAGGCCCCTTGCGGGGCCTTTTACTGTTTTTGCCGTGTGGGCGCTGCAGCAAGCCGCTGATTCTTTCCGTTTTTTCCCATTCGGCAAATTCTCTAAGTGCTTGTCCTGCAAGGTGAATCGCGCAGGATGGTCATTGACCGGATTTTGTCGAATCCTTATAGTGGCGGAATGTGGGGGAAAGTGGATTAAAGTGGATTATTCCCCCCAGGGAAAACCAGGAACGCATCGGGCCATCATGTTAGGCGGCGTCAGCACCCTCAGTCTCGACAGCAAAGGTCGCCTTGCCATTCCGGCCAGGCACCGCGAGACCCTGTGCGCCGATTTCGGCGACAGGCTGGTGGTGACGCTCGAATCGCTGAATTGCCTGCTGGTGTATCCGCAGAAAACCTGGTTGCCGGTGGCGGAGAAAATTGCCGCCCTGCCGGCCAACAACCCGGCCGCGCTGCGCTACCAGCGCCTGCTGCTGGGCCACGCCGAAACGCTGGAGATGGACAGCGCCGGCCGCGTGCTGCTGCCGGCCAAACTCCGGCAGATGACCGGGCTGGACAAGAAAGTGGTGCTGGTCGGCATGGGCCGGCGCTTTGAATTGTGGGACGAAGACCGCTGGGACGCCGAGACCATGGCGACCCTGGCATTGCCGCCGGGCGAACTGACCGGCCAATTGGGAGAATTTTCATTGTGAGCACGCCGCTGCAACATATTACCGTGCTGCTTGACGAGGCTGTCGAGGCCCTCGCCGTGCGCGCGGACGGCGTGTATGTGGATTGCACGTTCGGACGCGGGGGACACTCGCGCCTGATCCTGTCCCGGCTCGGGCCCGAAGGCCGGCTGATCGCCTTCGACAAGGACCCGCTGGCCATTGCCGAGGCCGGCCGCATCGATGATCCGCGCCTGACCATCGTCCACGCCGGCTTTGAAACCCTGGCGGACGAGCTGGACCGGCTCGGCGTCGAACGGGTCGACGGCGTGCTGATGGATCTCGGCGTGTCCTCGCCGCAGATCGACGACGCGCAGCGTGGTTTCAGCTTCCGCTTCGACGCACCGCTGGACATGCGCATGGATACCACGCGCGGCCAGACGGCGGCCGACTGGCTGAACAGCGCCAGCGAGGACGATATCCGTCGCGTGATCCGCGAATACGGCGAGGAACGCTTCGCCGCCTCCATTGCCCGTGCCATCGTGCAGAACCGCGCCGACGGCACGCTGCTTCACACCACCCGCGAACTGGCGGCGCTGTGCGCGCGCTGCGTGCGAACGCGCGAACCCGGGCAGGACCCGGCCACGCGAACGTTCCAGGCCATCCGCATCTTCATCAATCGCGAGCTGGACGAACTGGAAGCCGTGCTGCCGCAGGCTGCGGCGCGGCTGTTGCCGGCCGGCCGCCTGGTGGTCATCGCCTTCCATTCGCTGGAAGACCGCATCGTCAAGCAGTTCATGCGCGCCGCGTCGTCGCCGCCCGAACTGCCACGCGGCATGCCGATCCGCGCCGCCGACCTGCCGCAGCCGCCGCTGGCGCTGCTTGGCAAACCGGTGCGCGAGGGCAGCGAACGGCTGGCGGCGAACCCGCGCGCGCGCAGCGCCATCATGCGCGTCGCGTCACGCAACAATGTGCGCTGGGGACCGTCGACATGACCCGGAGCCACCTTCTGCTGCTGGTCGTGCTGATCGGTTGTGCCCTGTCGGTCATCACCTGCCGGTTCGAATCGCGCAAGCGGTATGGCGAACTGCAGAAGGAACAGCGTTTTGCCCACGAGCTTGACGTCGAATACGGCCGCCTGCGGCTGGAACAGGGTACCTGGGCGGCGCATGCGCTGATCGAGCGCCGCGCCACCGACGCGCTCGGCATGCACATGCCGGACACGCGTGAAATCCAGGTCATTACCCTCGGGAGCCGGCCATGACCCGCGTCGGGGCGATCCACACCCCGCGCGGCGGCATTCCGCGCCGGCAGAACCAGAGCCTGCGCCTGCCCGCGTCGCGGGTCAAAATCGTCGGCTGCGTGCTGGGCGTGCTGTTTGGCGCGCTGCTGGCCCGCGCCATCTACCTGCAGGTCATCAAGCAGGACTTCCTGCAGGGGCAGGGCTCGGCCCGCTACAGCCGCACGCTGACGCTGGAAGCCACGCGCGGGATGATTACCGACCGCAACGGCGAACCGCTGGCCATCTCCACCCCGGTACAGTCGATCTGGGCCAGTCCGGCCGACATGGATGCGGTGCCGGTCGAGAAGATCAATGCGCTGGCGCGGCTGCTGGACCTGAAGCCCGAGGACATCGCGCGCAAGTTTGCCGACAAGCGGCGCGAGTTCGTCTACCTGAAACGCCAGATCCGCCCGGAACTGGCGGATGAAGTGGTCAAGCTCGCCATTCCCGGCGTGTCGACCCAGCGCGAATACCGCCGCTACTACCCGGCCGGCGAGATCATGGCCCAGGTGGTCGGCTACACCGGCATGGACGGGCGCGGCCAGGAAGGCATGGAGCTGTCGCGCGACAAGATGCTGGCCGGCCACGCCGGCAGCCGTCACGTGATCAAGGACCGTCGCGGTCATATCGTCGAGGACGTGGCCGCCATCGAGCGCCCGCGTGACGGCCAGACCCTGGCGCTGTCGCTGGACCGCCGCGTCCAGTACCTCGCCTATCGCGAACTGAAGGCCGGCATGGAAGCCAGCGGCGCCAAGGCCGGCGGCATTGTCGTGCTCGACGCGCAGACCGGCGAAACGCTGGCCCTGGTCAACCTGCCGACCTACAACCCGAACAACCGCTGGGACCTGAAACCGGCGGAGATGCGCAACCGCGTGCTCAGCGACCAGTACGAACCGGGCTCGATCATGAAGCCGCTGGTCATCGCCAAGGCTTTCGACGACCACCTGATCCGTGCCGAGCAGGTGTTCGATACCAGGAGCTATACCATCGGCCCGGCGCTGATCAAGGATACCCACCTGTATCCGGAGCTGGACATCGGCGGCATCCTGCAGAAATCGTCGAACGTCGGCGCCAGCAAGATCGCGCTGCTGCTGCAGCAGAAGACCATGTGGCAGTTCTTCAACGACATCGGCTTCGGCCGGCGGCCGCAGACCGGCTTCCCCGGTGAAGCCGCGGGCCATGTGCGGCCGTGGAAAACCTGGCGCCCGATCGAGCAGGCGACGATGGGCTACGGCCACGGCATTTCGGTCAGCCTGATCCAGATGGCGCGTGCCTACACCGTGTTCACCAACGACGGCGAAATGCTGCCGATCTCGTTTACCAAGCTGGATGCGCCGCTGCCGGGCAAGAGCATCATTTCGGCGCAGACGGCGCGCACCATCCGCCACATGATGATCAAGGTCACCGAGCCGGGCGGCACCGCGCCACGCGCGCAGGTGCTCGGCTACCACGTTGCCGGCAAGACCGGCACCGCGCTGAAGCTCGAAGGCGGGCGCTACGTGAAGAAATACGTGGCGTCCTTTGTCGGCTTTGCGCCGGCGACGCGGCCACGGCTGATCGTCGCCGTGATGTTCGATGAGCCCGGCAATGAAAGAGGCATGATTTACGGCGGGATTTCCGCCGCCCCGGTGTTCGCCAAGGTCATGGCGGACGGGTTGCGCATGCTGGGCGTCGAGCCCGATGCGCCGACCAACAACACGCTGTTCCCGGCCGATGTGCCGCTAGTGAAAGAAGAAACATGATTTCCCGCCTCATCAATCTGCCGGAATGGGACCCGGCGCAACTCGATTCGCTGGGACTGCGTCCCGATCGCGTCACGTCCGACAGCCGCCGCGTGCTGCCGGGCGACCTGTTTCTGGCCTTCCGTGGCGAATACGCCGACGGTCGCGACTACATTGCCCAGGCGATTGCCCAGGGCGCCGGCGGCGTGGCCTGGGACCCGGCCGACGGCTTCGCCTGGAACCCTGCATGGGATGTGCCCAACCTGGCCGTGCCCGACCTGCGCGCACGCGCGGGCGTGATCGCCAGCCACCGCCTCGGCGACCCGAGCCGGGCCATGACCGTCATCGGCGTGACCGGCACCAACGGCAAGACCTCGATCACTACCTGGCTGGCCCAGGCGCTGACCCTGAACAATCGCAAGACCGCGCTGATCGGCACGGTCGGCAACGGCTTCTTCGGTGAACTGGCCGACAGCACCCACACCACGCCGGACCCGGTCACCGTGCAGACCTCGCTGGCCGGTTTCCGCCGCCAGGGCGCCAGTGCGGTGGCGATGGAAGTGTCCAGCCACGGGCTGGACCAGCACCGCGTCAACGGCGTCGCCTTCACCACCGCCGTCTTCACCAACCTGACCCGCGACCACCTCGACTACCACGGCACGATGGAAGCGTACGGCGCGGCCAAGGAACGGCTGTTCCACTGGGTCGGGCTGCGTCACGCAATCATCAATGCCGACGATGCGTTCGGTCGCGAGCTTGCCACCCGCGCCGAAGCCGGCCGCGTCATCACCTATGGCATCGACCAGGGCGATGTGCGCACGCGCAAGTTCATCGCCAGCCTGGACGGGCTGCACCTCGACGTGGTCACGCCGTGGGGCGAGGGCCATATCGATTCGCCGCTGCTCGGCCGCTTCAATGCCTCGAACCTGCTCGCCTGCCTGGCGGCGCTGTGCGCCAATGGCGTGGCGCTGGACGAAGCCTGCCGCATTCTCGGCCGCATCCAGCCGGCGCGCGGGCGCATGCAGCGCGTCGGCAGCGGTGACGAGCCGCGGGTGGTGGTCGATTACGCCCACTCGCCGGACGCACTGGAAAAGGCGCTGGGCGCGCTGGCCGTGCTGCGGCCGGCCGGTGGCCGCCTGTTCTGCGTGTTCGGCTGCGGCGGCGATCGCGACCGCGGCAAGCGGCCGATGATGGGGGCCATTGCCGAACAGCTGGCCGATATCACCGTCGTCACCAGCGACAACCCGCGCACCGAAGCCCCGCAGGCGATCATCGACGACATCGTTGCCGGCATGCGTGCGCCGGGCCATGTCGATGCCGACCGCCGCGCCGCCATCCGCTGGGCGGTCAGCAATGCCCGCAGCGGCGACATGATTCTGGTCGCCGGCAAGGGCCACGAGGAATACCAGGACATCAAGGGCGTCAAGCACACGTTCAGCGACGTGCGGGAAGCCGAGGACGCGCTGGCCAGCTGGGGGACGCGGCCATGAGCATGCTGAGCCTGTCCGCCGCCGCCGATGCACTGTATGCCGTGCACACCGGACCGGATGCGGACTTTGCCCGCGTGGTGACCGACAGTCGCCAGGTCCGGCCTGGCGACCTGTTCGTTGCGCTGAAGGGCGAACGTTTCGATGCGCATGACTTCGTCGCCGACGTGCTGGCGGCCGGCGCCGTGGGCGCCGTCGTGCGTTGCGATTTCGAACTCGACGGCGCCTCGCTGATCAAGGTGCCGGATACCCGCATCGCACTCGGCCACCTGGCTGCCCGCTGGCGTCGTGGCTTCGCGCTGCCGCTGGCCGGCATCACCGGCTCGAACGGCAAGACCACGGTCAAGGAAATGCTGCGCGCGATCCTGGTCGCGCAATATGGCGACGCCGCCGTGCTGGCTACTCATGGCAACCTGAACAACGACATCGGCCAGCCGCTGACCCTGCTGCAACTGTCCGCCGGCCATCGTGCGGCGGTGATCGAAATGGGCATGAACCACGCCGGCGAGCTCAGCTGGCTGTCCGGGCTGGCCCGGCCGCGCGTGGCGCTGGTCAACAACGCGATGCGCGCGCATATCGGCTACTTCGGCAGTGTCGAGGCGGTGGCGCGGGCCAAGGCGGAAATCTACGCCGGCCTGCCGGCGGACGGTGTCGCCGTGCTGAATGCCGACGATCCGCATGCAGATCTGTTCCGGGTTGCGGCCGCCGGCCGCCGCCGGGTCGAGTTCGGCCTGACGCGCGGCGACGTCCATGCCCGCGATCTGGTCGCGCAGGCCGACGGCAGCCGCTTCACGCTGGTGACGGCGCAGGGCGAGGCCGCCGTGACGCTGCACGTACCCGGTGACCACATGGTCGCCAATGCGCTGGCTGCCGCTGCGGTGGCGCTGGCCCTCGGTGCCTCGCTGGCCGATGTCGCGACCGGACTGGATGCCTTTGCCGGCGTCGCCGGCCGGCTGGCGCCGGCCACGGCACTGAACGGTGCCGCCGTGATCGACGACACCTACAACGCCAACCCCGACTCGGTCCATGCCGCGATCCGCGTGCTGGCCGGCTGTGGTGGCGATACCTGGCTGGTGTTCGGCGATATCGGCGAACTGGGGGCCGAAGCCCCTGCGCTGCATGCCGAAATCGGCCGCTACGCCCGCGAACACGGCATCCGTCACCTGGTCACCATCGGCGAGCACAGTGCCGGGGCGACGCAGGCGTTCGGTGCCGGTGCCGTGCATGGCGCGGACATCGACGCGGTGCTGCAGGCGCTGGCTGCGACCGGGCGCGGTTCGACCGTGCTGGTCAAGGGCTCACGCTTCATGAAGCTGGAACGGGTGGTCGCCGCGCTGACCGGAAAGTCCGCGACCGGCCACTGAGCCGGCGGCGGAGAACAAGCGGCGACCGGACCACCGGTCGCAAACAGAAAAACAGGGTTCGCCGTACGCGGCGGACACAGGGAGTACGAGTTGTTACTTTGGCTGGCCGACTGGCTCGGGGAATATGTCCGCGCCTTCAACGTTCTCAATTACATCACGCTGCGCGCGGTGCTGGCGAGCCTGACTGCGCTCGGCATCGGGCTGTTCTCCGGCCCCTGGGTCATCCGCAAGCTGACCGAGCTGAAGGTCGGCCAGGCAGTGCGCAGCGACGGTCCGCAGACCCATCTGGTCAAGGCCGGCACGCCGACCATGGGCGGCACGCTGATCCTGATGTCGATCGGCATCACCACCCTGCTGTGGGCGGACCTGTCGAACAAATACGTGTGGCTGCTGCTGGCGGTCATGTTCGGTACCGGCGCCATCGGCTTCTACGACGACTGGCGCAAGGTGGTCTACAAGGACCCGAAGGGCATTTCGGCCCGGGCCAAGATGTTCTGGCAGTCGCTGATCGCCATCGGCGCCGGCGTCTATCTGATCACCACCGCGACGCTGCCGACCTCGACCGAATTCATCGTGCCGTTCTTCAAGAACGTCGTCTATCCGTTCGGGGTGGTCGGCTTCTGCGTTCTCACCTATTTCGTCATCGTCGGCACCTCGAACGCGGTCAACCTGACCGACGGCCTCGACGGTCTGGCCGCCATGCCGGTGGTGATGGTGGCCTCGGCGCTGGCGGTGTTCGCCTATGTGGCCGGCCACAGCGGCTTCGCCCATTACCTCGGTCTGCCGCACATTCCGGGCGCGCATGAAGTGGTGGTGTTCTGCGCGGCCATGGCCGGCGCCTGCCTGGCCTTCCTCTGGTACAACGCCTACCCGGCCCAGGTGTTCATGGGCGACGTCGGCGCACTGGCGCTGGGCGCCTCGCTCGGCACGGTGGCGGTGATCGTGCGCCAGGAGATCGTGCTGTTCGTCATGGGCGGACTGTTCGTGATGGAAGCGCTGTCGGTAATGATCCAGGTCGCCAGTTTCAAGCTGACCCGCAAGCGCGTGTTCCTGATGGCGCCGCTGCATCACCACTTCGAACTGAAAGGCTGGAAGGAGACCCAGGTCGTGGTCCGCTTCTGGATCATCACCATGATGCTGGTGCTGGCCGGCCTTTCCACGCTGAAGCTGAGGTAACGGACATGTTTGCGGATCTCGGACTCAAGCAAAAAACGGTCGGTGTGGTCGGCTTCGGCGATACCGGGCTGGCGGCGGCGGCGTTCCTTGCCTCGCGCGTCGGCCGGCTGGTAGTGGCCGACAGCCGCGACACGCTGCCGCATGCCGATGAGCTGCGTGCCGTGGCGCCGGACGCCGACGTGCGCACCGGCGCCTTTGACGCGACCACGTTCGCCGGCTGCGACCTGCTGGTGGTCAGCCCCGGCGTGCCGGTGGCGACGCCGGCCATCGCCGCCTTCACCGGCGAAGTGGTCGGTGATGTCGAGCTGTTCGCCCGCGCCATCCGCCCGCTCGGCAAGCCGGTGATTGCCATCACCGGTTCCAATGGCAAGACCACCGTGACCTCGCTGGTCGGCCATCTGTGCCATGCCACCGGACTGCGGGCCGTGGTGGCCGGCAATATCGGCCTGCCGACCCTGGCGGCGCTGACCGGCATCGAACGCGAAGGCCGGCTGCCGGACCTGTTTGTGCTCGAACTGTCGAGTTTCCAGCTGGAGACCACCCGCTCGCTGGATGCGGTCGCTGCCACGGTGCTGAACATTTCCGAAGACCACCTGAACCGCTATCGCGACCTGCTGGCCTATGCCGACAGCAAGGCTGCGGTTTTCAACGGGGCGGGCGTCCAGGTGCTGAATGCCGACGACGTGTTCGTCCGCGCCATGGCCCGCCCGGATCGCCGCCACGTCACCTTCTCGCTGCGCGACCCGTCCGCCGACTACGCACTGGTCGAACGCGATGGTCGTCACTGGCTGCAGGCCGGTGGCGTCGCGCTGCTGGCGGCCGACGAGATGCAACTGGTCGGCCTGCACAACGCGGCCAATGCGCTGGCGGCGCTGGCACTGGCCGAAGCGGCCGGCATGCCGCGCGCCGGACTGGTCGCCGGACTGAAAACCTTCCGTGGCCTGCCGCACCGGGTCGAACACGTACTGGCCCATGGTGGCGTCGATTTCATCGATGACTCCAAGGGCACCAATGTCGGTGCGACCGAGGCCGCCCTCAACGGCATGACCCGGCCGGTGGTGCTGATCGCCGGCGGTGACGGCAAGGGACAGGACTTTGCGCCGCTGAAGCCGGCCATCGCCCGCATCGCCCGCGCCGTGGTGCTGATCGGTCGCGACGCGGCGCAGATCCGCGGCGCGCTGGATGGCATTGCGCAGCCGGTCATTGATTGCGCCACGCTGGAAGACGCCACCCGCGAGGCCTTTGCGCTGGCGCAGGCCGGCGACGTGGTGCTGCTGTCGCCGGCCTGCGCCAGTTTCGACATGTTCCGCGGCTATGCCCACCGTTCCGAGGTGTTTATCGATGCCGCCCGTGCCATTGCGGCAGGCAGGAGCTGACCGTGCGCTTTGCCTTCGACCGACCCACCCCCGGCGCGCCACGCTTCACCGCGTATGACGAGGCGCTGGTGTGGGTCATCGTCGCGCTGCTGGCCATCGGTCTGGTGATGGTGTATTCGGCGTCGATCGCGTATGCGGAAGCCGATGCCGACACCCACAACCGCTTCTACTACCTGGTCCGGCACAGCATTGCGCTGACGGTCGCGCTGGCCGTGGGCTGGGTCGCCTTCCAGGTGCCGACCGCGATGTGGCAACGCCACGCCAGCCGGCTGTTCATGCTGGCCTTCGTCATGCTGATCCTGGTGCTGGTGCCCGGCATCGGCAAGGTGGTGAACGGCTCGCGGCGCTGGGTATCGCTCGGCATCATGAACCTGCAGCCGTCCGAGATCATGAAACTGGCGGCCTGCCTGTATGCGGCCGACTTCACCACCCGCAAGGCCGACTACATGCACAGCATCACCAAGGGCTTCGTGCCGATGGCGGCGGCAGTGGCGGTGACCGGCATCCTGCTGCTGATGGAGCCCGACTTCGGCGCCTTCGCCGTGGTGGCGGTGATCTCGATGGGCACGCTGTTCCTCGGCGGCATCAACTGGCGCATCTTCGCCGCGCTGATCACCGTTGGCGGCCTCAGCGCCGTTGGCCTGGTGATGAGTTCGCCATACCGGATGGAGCGCGTGGTCGGCTTCCTCGACCCGTGGCAGGACCCGTACGGCAAGGGCTACCAGCTGTCGCACTCGCTGATTGCCTTCGGCCGCGGCGAGTGGTTCGGCGTCGGCCTCGGCAACAGCGTGGAAAAACTGTTTTATCTGCCGGAAGCGCATACCGACTTCCTGATGGCAGTGATTGCCGAGGAATTCGGCTTCGTCGGCATTGCCGTCGTCGTCGGCCTGTTCGCCTGGCTGGTCCGGCGCGCGTTCCACATCGGCATGGAATCGAAAAAACTCGAACGCTTCTTCCAGGCGCTGGTCGCCCAGGCCATCGGCATCTGGATCGGCTGGCAGGCGTTCATCAACGTGGGTGTGAACATGGGCTTGCTGCCGACCAAGGGTCTGACCCTGCCGCTGCTGTCGTATGGCGGCAGCGCGATCCTGGCCAACTGCATCGCGCTGGCGATCCTGCTGCGCATCGACTGGGAAAACCGCTTGCTGATGCGGGGGTACAAGGTATGAGCATGCCGACCGCCCTGATCATGACCGGTGGCACCGGCGGGCATATCTTCCCGGCGCTGGCCGTTGCGGACGAACTGAGCTCGCGCGGCTGGCAGGCGGTATTCCTTGGCGCCGACGGCGGCATGGAAACCCGGCTGGTGCCGTCGCGCGGCTATGCGCTGGAAACCCTGGCCATTCGCGGCGTGCGCGGCAACGGCATCGCGCGCTGGCTGGCGCTGCCGGCCGTGCTCGGCCGCGCGGTCAGCCGCTCGGTGGCGATCCTGCGCCGGCTGCGTCCGGACGTGGTGATCGGCTTTGGCGGTTATACCGGCGCGCCGGGCGGCCTGGCTGCCCGGCTGCTGGGCATTCCGCTGGTGGTGCACGAACAGAATTCGGTCGCCGGGCTGACCAACCGCATGCTGTCGAAGATTGCCAGTCGCACCCTGTTCGCCTTCCCCGGTGCCTTTGCCGGCGAGGCCGGACTGGTCGGCAACCCGGTTCGGGCCGACATCGCCGCCGTTCCCGCTCCCGACACGCGCTTCGATGGCCGCGACGGCCCGCTGCGCCTGCTGGTGGTTGGCGGCAGCCTGGGCGCCCGGGTATTCAATGACACCCTGCCGGCCGCGCTGGCCAGCCTGCCCGTCGCCTCGCGGCCGCAGGTAGTCCACCAGGCCGGGCAGAAGCAGATCGAGGCGCTGCACCAGAACTATGCGGACGCCGGCGTCGAGGCCGACTGCCGTGCCTTTATCGACGACATGGCCGGCGAGTATGCGCGGGCCGACCTGGTGCTGTGCCGTGCCGGCGCGCTGACCGTGGCCGAGCTGGCCGCCGTGGGCGCGGCCAGCGTGCTGGTGCCGTTTCCGAGTGCGGTCGACGACCACCAGACCGGCAATGCGCGCTTCCTCAGCGAGGCCGGCGCCGGCATCCTGCTGCCGCAGCCGCAGATGACGGTCGAACGGGTCGCCGCGCTGATTTCCGGCCTGACGCGCAGCCAGTGTCTGGACATGGCGCGGGTCGCGCGCGGCAAGGCGAAAACCGATGCTGCCGCCCGTGTGGCGGACATTTGCGCGCAACTGGCGGGCAAAGGATGTAACAAATGACGCCACGCAAAACAGTTTTGGCTCAAAAGCCAGTATCCTTGCGGGTTTTGTGCGGTCTACGCGGAATATCGGGATGAAACACAGAGTCAGACATATCCATTTCGTCGGAATCGGCGGGGTCGGCATGAGCGGCATCGCCGAGGTGCTGCTGACGCTCGGCTATACCGTGTCAGGCTCCGACGTCGCGGCGAATGCCACCACCGAGCGGCTGACGGCTGCCGGCGCGAGCGTGCAGTTCGGCCATGACGCCACCTATGTCGGCGGCGCGGATGTCGTCGTCACCTCCACGGCGGTCAAGGCGGACAACCCGGAAGTGCTGGCGGCGCGTGCCGCAGGCATCCCCATCGTGCCGCGCGCGCTGATGCTGGCCGAGCTGATGCGGATCAAGCAGGGCATCGCCATTGCCGGTACCCACGGCAAGACCACGACCACCAGCCTGGTGGCCAGCGTGCTGGGCCAGGCCGGCATGGACCCGACCTTCGTCATCGGCGGGCGGCTGACCGCCGCCGGCAGCAATGCGCGGCTGGGGTCCGGTGATTTTCTCGTCGCCGAAGCCGACGAGTCGGACGCCTCGTTCCTGTACCTGTCGCCGATCATGGCCGTCGTCACCAATATCGACGCCGACCACATGGACACCTATGGCCACGACTTCGACAAGCTGAAGCAGGCCTTCGTCGACTTTCTGCAGCGGCTGCCGTTCTACGGTCGTGCCGTGGTCTGCGTCGACGACCCGAACGTGCGCGAGATTCTGCCGCGCATCACCAAGCCGATCACCACCTACGGTTTCAGCGAGGACGCCCAGGTGCGGGCCGAGAACGTGGTGGCCGACGGCGGGCGCATGCGCTTTGACGTGCTGTGGGAAAACGGCGAACGCCACCGGCGCACGGTCACGGTCAATCTGCCCGGCCTGCACAATGTGCTCAATGCGCTGGCGGCCATCGCCATCGGGCTGGAGTGCGGCGCGAACATCGACGATATCGCCGACGGACTGGCCGGTTTCTCCGGCGTCGGCCGGCGCTTCCAGCGCTATGGCGAGCTGCGGCTGCCGGATGGCGGCCATGCCACGCTGGTCGACGACTATGGTCACCACCCGGTCGAAATGGCGGCCACGCTGGCCGCGGCGCGCGGTGCCTTCCCCGGCCGCCGGCTGGTGCTGGCGTTCCAGCCGCACCGCTATACGCGGACCCGTGACCTGTTCGAGGACTTCGTCCGCGTGCTGTCGTCGGTCGATGCACTGCTGCTGGCCGATGTCTATCCGGCCGGCGAACAGCCGATCGTTGCCGCCGACGGGCGGGCGCTGAGCCGCGCGGTGCGCGTGGCCGGCAAGGTGGAACCGGTGTTCGTCGAGGCCATCGCCGACATGCCGGGCGCCGTGATGACGCATGTGCGTGATGGCGACGTGGTGATGACGATGGGCGCCGGCTCGATCGGCCAGGTGCCGGGCAAGCTGGCGGCGAAGCAGGAACAATGATGACGCGCGATATGAACAGGCATTTCGGCAAAGTGGCGGTGTTGCTCGGCGGGACCTCGTCCGAGCGTGAAGTGTCGCTGATGAGCGGCAGCGGGGTGCTGGCCGCGCTGCTGCACCACGGTGTGGACGCGCAGGCGTTCGACCCGGCGGAAAAACCGCTGCAGGCGCTGAAGGACGAAGGCTTCGACCGGGTGTTCATCGCCCTGCACGGCCCGTTCGGCGAGGATGGCACGCTGCAGGGCGCGCTGGAGACGCTGGGCATCCCGTATACCGGCTGTGGCGTGATGGCTTCGGCCATCGGCATGGACAAATGGCGCTCGAAGCTGGTCTGGAAGGCCGCCGGCCTGCCGATCCCGGCATTCGAATTGCTGGACGACGACAGCGACTTCGCCGCCATCGAACGCAAGCTGGGCCTGCCGCTGTTCGTCAAGCCGGCCTGTGAGGGGTCGAGCATCGGCGTGACCAAGGTGGTCGAGGCCGGCACGCTGGAAGCGGCCTACCGCGAAGCGCGCCAGTACGATCGCCTGGTGCTGGCGGAAAAATTCATTGGTGGCGGCGAGTACACCGTCTCCATTCTCAACGACAAGGCGTTGCCGGCGATCAAGATCGAGCCGGCGACCGAGTTTTACGACTACCAGGCCAAGTACTTCCGTGACGACACGGTGTACCGCTGCCCGGCCGGGCTCAGCGACGCGCGCGAAGCGGAAATGCGCCGGCTGGCCGAGCAGGGGTTCGCCGTGCTGGGCGGGCAGGGCTGGGGACGGATCGACTTCCTCGTCGACGAGGCCGGCGAGCCGTACCTGCTGGAAATCAATACCTCGCCGGGCATGACCACGCATTCGCTGGTGCCGATGGCGGCGCGGGTGGCCGGGCTGTCCTACGAGGACCTGTGTGTGCAGGTTCTGGATACGGCCCATGTGGGATAACCACAAGGCCCTCAACAGCTTCGCCAGTTTCCTGTTTGGCGCGGCGCTATTGATGAGCCTTGTGGCGGGCGGGTACTGGATCGCCCATTCGAGCTATTTTCCGGTGCGGAAGATCCGCATCGACGGGGCGCTGAAGCATGTGACCCCGGAGCAGTTGCGGTTGGTGGCCGAGTCGGAGCTGAAGGGCACGTTCTTTACCCTGAATCTCGATGCGACCCGGGAAGCGTTTGAAAAGCTGCCGTGGGTGCGGCGTGCGGTGGTGCGGCGGCAATGGCCCGATCAGCTGGAAATCGTGATCGACGAGCACCGCGCGGTGGCCCGCTGGGGCGAGAGCGGTCTGCTGTCGTCGCAGGGCGAGTGGTTCGATGCCGCATCGAGCGAGGCGCTGCCGATGGTCGAAGGACCGGCCGGCAGCGAGAAGGACCTGGTCAGGGCGCTGGCCGATGCCGGCCGGCTGCTGGCGCCGGCCTCGCTGCGGGTGGCCGGGCTGAAGCTGTCGGAGCGGCGGGCGTGGGATGTGATGCTGAGCAATGGCGTCCAGCTCCGGCTGGGGCACGATGATGTCGAGGGCCGGATGGCGAGGTTTGTCGCGGTGTGGCAGCAGGAGCTGGTCAAGCTGCCGTACCGCATTGAATACGTGGACTTGCGGTATCCGAACGGATTTGCGGTCCGGATGCCGGACTACAAGCCGGGAAATGTGCTGCCGAGAAAACCGGCGGCCTGAATGAAACCGAATACGCATACCGGGTGGAGCGATTGGTGAGCAAAACAAGGGACACGAAACAGATGCTGGTCGGCCTGGATATCGGCACGTCGAAGATCGTGGCCATCGTGGCCGAGGTCACCGACGAGGGCGGCATCAATATTGTCGGCATGGGCAATACGCCGTCGCGCGGTCTGCGCAAGGGCATGGTGGTCAATATCGAGGCGACGGTCAAAGCCATCGAGGCTGCCGTGCGCGAGGCCGAACTGATGGCCGACTGCAAGATCAACGAGGTGTACACCGGCATTGCCGGCAGTCACATCAAGAGCGTGAATTCGCACGGCATGGTGGCGATCCGCGAGCGCGAGGTCACCCAGGCCGATATCGACCGCGTGATCGAGACTGCCCGCGCCGTGACCATTCCGCCGGACCACCAGGTGCTGCACATCCTGACCCAGGAATTCTGCATTGACGGCCAGGAAGACGTGCGCGAACCGCTGGGCATGTCCGGCGTCCGGCTGGAGGCGCGGGTCCATATCGTGACCGGCGCGGTCAGCGCGGCGCAGAACATCGCCAAGTGCGTGCGCCGTTGCGGGCTGGAAGTCAGCGACCTGATCCTGCAGCCGCTGGCCAGTGCCCAGGCAGTGCTGACCGAGGACGAGAAGGATCTCGGCGTCTGCCTGATCGACATCGGCGGCGGCACGACCGACATCGCCGTGCTGCGGGGCGGCGCGATCCGTCACACGGCCGTCATTCCGATTGCCGGCGACCAGATCACCAACGACATCGCCATGGCGCTGCGCACGCCGACCAAGGACGCCGAGGACATCAAGATCCAGCACGGCGTCGGGCTGGCCCGCATGGCCGACGCGTCGCAGATGCTGGACGTGCCGGGCGTCGGCGAACGCGGACCGCGCCAGCTGTCGCGCGCGACGCTGGCCGAGGTCATCGAGCCGCGGGTCGAGGAGCTGTTCCAGCTGGTGCAGCAGGAACTCAAGCGTGCCGGTTTCGACGGCATGCTGAGCTCGGGCATCGTGCTGACCGGTGGCTCCAGCCAGATGCCGGGCGTCAGCGAGCTGGCCGAGGAAGTGTTCCACATGCCGGTGCGCGTCGGCGCGCCGCAGTACTATGCCGGCCTGGCCGAGGTCGTGCGCAAGCCGGCCTACTCGACCGCCGTCGGCCTGCTGCTGCTGGGCAAGGAGCGCGAGCACAAGGTATTGATGCCGAAGAACGACGGCGGTTCGATCACGTCGGTGTTCAGCAAGATGAAGGCGTGGTTCGGCAGCAACTTCTGACCGGACCCGAAACGGGATTGCGCCGTCCACCCGGGTGGACGGCCAAAGGAGTGCGACGGCAGGGCGTTGCCGTCGCGGATACAGGGCACATCGCCAGGGTGTTTTTTACGAGGAGAGAACCATGAGCGTTATGGTTTATGAAATGCTGCAGGACGCGCCGGCCCAACAGGCCGTCATCAAGGTGATCGGTGTCGGCGGCGGTGGCTGCAACGCGGTCAACAACATGATCGATGCCGGGATGAAGGGCGTCGAGTTCGTCGCTGCCAACACCGATGCCGATTCGCTGGCGCAGAACCGCGCCCCGACCCGCATCCAGCTCGGCCAGACGCTGACCAAGGGCCTTGGCGCCGGTTCCAAGCCGGAAGTCGGCCGCAATTCGGCGCTGGAAGACCGTGAGCGCATCGGCGACGTGCTGAAGGGTTGCGACATGGTGTTCATCGCCGCCGGCATGGGCGGCGGCACCGGTACCGGTGCCGCACCGGTGGTGGCCGAAGTCGCGCGCGAACTCGGCGTGCTGACCGTGGCGGTCGTCACCCGTCCGTTCGTGTTCGAAGGTGGCAAGCGCCTGGCGGTATCGGTGCAGGGCGTTGACGACCTGAAGAAGAACGTCGACTCGCTGATCGTGATCCCGAACCAGAAGCTGATGGAAGTGCTCGGCGACGACGTCACCATGCGTGAAGCGTTCCGTGCCGCCGACGACGTGCTGAAGGGCGCTGTCGCCGGTGTGGCCGAAGTGATCACCACCCCGGGCTTCGTCAACGTCGACTTTGCCGACGTGCGTACGGTGATGAGCCTCAACGGCATGGCCATGATGGGGACCGCCAGCGCATCCGGCATAGACCGCGCCCGCGTGGCCGCCGAACAGGCCGTGGCCAGCCCGCTGCTCGATGACGTGACCCTGATCGGCGCCAAGGGCCTGCTGGTCAACATCTCGACCGCGCCGGGTTGCCTGCGCATGCGCGAGTACAGCGAAATCATGGAAATCATCACCCAGCTCGCCGATGGCGACGCCGACATGAAGTTCGGCACTGCCGAAGTCGAAGGCATGCCGGATGACGAAATCCGCGTGACGCTGATCGCCACCGGCCTGTCGCCGAACAGCAAGAAGAATGCGGCCCGTGACGAACGTCCCGACTACCTGAAGGTCGTACGTACCGGTACCGATGACATGCCGTTCGAAGTGCCGGCTGCCGAAAACGACGTGTCCGGCTTCCTGAAGTCCGGCCGCCGCGCCGTGACCACCGGTGCCGATTTTGCCAACCCGGCAGTAATGGACAACTACGACATCCCGGCCTTCCTGCGCAAGCAGGCAGACTGATAGCAGTTTGCTATCGCCGGTATCAGTGCAAGTCATCAGCGCAATGAGTGCGCTGTGCTACGCTGACGCCGTCAATACGCAGTACAGGAAGTTTGGATAACCATGATCCACCAGCGCACGCTCAAGGAGCCTGTCAGCGCGAGCGGGGTCGGGTTGCACTCGGGCGACCGCATCAAGCTGACGCTACGCCCGGCGCCTCCCGATTCCGGCATCGTGTTTCGCCGCACCGATCTCCCCGGTAGCGACGATATCCGGCTTGCCCCGGAACTGGTGAACGACACGCGCCTCTCCTCGACGCTCGTCACGCCCGACGGCGTGCGTGTCGGCACCATCGAGCACCTCATGAGCGCGCTGGCCGGACTGGGTATCGACAACCTGATTGTGGAAATGACGGCGCAGGAAACGCCGATCATGGACGGCAGCGCCATGCCGTTCATCTATCTGCTGCAAAGTGCGGGCATCGTCGATCAGGCGAAGCCCAAGCGCTTTATCCGCGTGCTGGACACGGTGGAAGTGAGCGAAGGCGACAAGTGGGTCCGCCTGTCGCCGCACGACGGTTTCAAGGTCAGCCTGGAAATCGCCTTCAACCACCCGGTATTCCAGCGCGCGCCGCAGAAGGTCGAGATCGACTTTGCCGGCACCAGCTACATCGACGCGATCGCCCGTGCCCGTACCTTTGGCTTCATGCATGAAGTGGAAAGCATGGCCAAGGCCGGTCTGGGCCGTGGCGGCAGCCTCGACAACGCCATCGTCATCGATGATGAATACGTATTGAACAGCGATGGCCTGCGCTATCCGGACGAGTTCGTGCGCCACAAGATCCTCGATGCGATCGGCGACCTGTACGTGCTCGGACACCCGCTGATCGCAGCCTTCTCCGGCTACAAGTCCGGGCACGCGCTGAACAACCAGTTGCTGCGCAAGCTGCTGGCCTGTACCGATGCCTGGGAATACGTCAGCTTCGCTTCGGCCGACCAGGCACCATCCAGTTTCCATCGCCTGCCGGCCCCGGTCTGAACCGCGGCAGGCGCCGCCCCGGAAACCACCCTGACCGGAGGGCGCCGTCATGCTGTTTTTCCGCCTGTGGCTGCTGATCGTCATCTTTGGCGTCGGCTGGTCACTGTTCTGCTTTGCCTTTACCCGCCAGCGCCGCTTTCTGGGCTATATCCGCCGCATCGTCATCGGTTCGGCCGTGCTGGCGCTGGTATTGACCCTGGTCTGGGCGCTGGTGCGCCACCTGTACAACTGAGTGACTGAACGGAGCCCCGCATGTCCTCTCCGCTGACCCATTTCGATACCGCCGGCCAGGCTCACATGGTCGATGTCGGCGCCAAGGCCGAAACCGCCCGCGTCGCCGTGGCCACCGGCTGGATCGCCATGCAGCCGGCGACCTTTGCCCTGGTGCGCGATGGTGGCCACAAGAAGGGCGACGTGCTCGGCATAGCCCGCGTGGCCGCCATCATGGCGTCCAAGCAGGCGTCGTCGCTGATCCCGCTGTGCCACCCGATCGCGCTGACGCGGGTCGCGGTCGAGTTCGCGCTCGATGAGGCCGCCAGCCGCGTCGGCTGCACCGTGACCGCTGAAACGGTCGGCAAGACCGGAGTGGAAATGGAAGCGCTGACCGCAGTCAGCGTCGCCCTGCTGACCGTCTACGACATGTGCAAGGCAGTCGACCGCGGCATGGAAATGGGCGGCATCCGGCTGCTGGAAAAAGCCGGCGGCAAATCGGGGCACTGGAAGGCGGAAGACTAGCGCTTCGCCCGTCGTGCCGCGATAAACCGTGACAGCGCCCGCGCGAGTTGCGGATGGCCGGCGACATTGCCGGCAGTGCGTTCCAGCGCGTCGAGTGCGGGGTCGTTGACCGAGAAATTCTTGGGCTTCTTGTTCGGCTTGATGTCGACCCGTACCCGGACCTTCAGCCGCGACACCGGCCAGCCATCGGCGGCCAGGGTGTTGCACAGCCGGGTTTCCAGCGAGCGCAGCTTGGTGACCACGCTGCCGCTGGCGGCGAACACCACCAGCTCGCCGTTTTCGCGCACGCAGGCGACCTCGACACTGCCGGCCAGGCCGGGCGTCAGCTGCCGTTTCAGTGCGGCGTCGAGCTCGCGGTAGCGGTGCGACAGCTCGGCGAGCGCGGCCAGTTTCGGTACGCGGGTCAGGTGCTTGGTAACGGGGTCGCTGGAGTCCATGCCGTGGATTGTGCCACGAGCCCGGCCTGTCGCCATCCCTGTAAATTCATGCCGTCGGGCTTGAGAAATGGCGGGATCGCCGCATCTGTCACCGCGCATGCAGGATTGATCTGGCACAGACAATACGCGATCGCAGCACCCGCAGGCCCGCGCGCCCGGTCGGGATCGTTGCGTGCCCAGCGTGGGCGCATGGCCGCTGTGCTAATATTCCCTCTATTTTTTTCGGCGCGCACCGCCTACTGACAACCCATGATCCAGAGTCTACTGAAAAAAGTCTTCGGCAGTCGCAACGACCGGCTGCTCAAGCAATACCGCGGTACGGTGACCCGCATCAATGCGATGGAACCGGAGATGCAGGCGCTGGATGATGCGGCGCTGGCTGCCAAGACCGACGAGTTCCGCGACCGCTTCCAGAAGGGTGCCACGCTCGATTCGCTGCTGTCCGAAGCCTTCGCCGTCTGCCGCGAGGCCAGCCGCCGCGTGATGGGCATGCGCCACTTCGACGTGCAGCTGATCGGCGGCATGGTGCTGCACAACGGCAAGATCGCCGAAATGCGCACTGGTGAAGGCAAGACGCTGGTCGCCACGCTGCCGGCCTACCTGAACGCGATCGCCGGCAAGGGCGTGCACGTCGTGACCGTCAACGACTACCTGGCCAGCCGTGACGCGAACACCATGGCCAAGCTGTACAACTTCCTCGGCCTCAGCGTCGGCGTGAACCTGTCGCAGATGGCCCATGGCGACAAGCAGACCGCCTACGCCGCCGACATCACCTACGGCACCAACAACGAATTCGGCTTCGACTACCTGCGCGACAACATGGTGTACAGCACCGGCGAGCGCGTGCAGCGCCCGCTGTCGTATGCCATCGTCGACGAAGTGGACTCGATCCTGATCGACGAAGCGCGCACGCCGCTGATCATCAGCGGCCCGGCTGACGACAATATCGACATGTACCAGCGCATGAACGCCATTCCGCCGCTGCTGGTCCGCCAGCAGGAAGAAGAAGGCGAAGGCGACTACTGGGTCGACGAGAAGGCGCACAGCGTCATGCTGTCCGAATCCGGTTTCGAGCATGCCGAAGTCCAGCTGATCAATGCCGGCCTGCTGCGCGAAGGCGACAGCCTGTACTCGGCCGCCAACATCACGCTGATGCACCATCTGATGGCCGCACTGCGCGCCCATGCGCTGTTCCATCGTGACCAGCACTATGTGGTGCAGGACGACGAAATCATCATCGTCGACGAGTTCACCGGCCGGCTGATGGCCGGTCGCCGCTGGAGCGAGGGTCTGCACCAGGCGGTCGAGGCCAAGGAAGGCGTGACCGTCAACCGCGAGAACCAGACGCTGGCGTCGATCACGTTCCAGAACTACTTCCGCATCTACAAGAAGCTGGCCGGCATGACCGGCACGGCCGATACCGAAGCCTACGAATTCCAGCAGATCTACGGTCTGGAAACCGTGGTGATCCCGACCAACCGGCCGATGATCCGCAAGGACAACCTCGACCTGGTCTACCGCACCGCCGACGAGAAGCATCACGCCATCGTCGCCGACATCCGCGACTGCCAGCAGCGCGGCCAGCCGGTGCTGGTCGGTACCACCTCGATCGAAAACTCCGAACTGCTGTCGGCCCTGCTCGACAAGGAAAAGCTGCCGCACGAAGTGCTGAACGCCAAGCAGCACGCGCGTGAAGCCGACATCGTGGTCCAGGCCGGTCGTCCAGGCGTCATCACCATCGCCACCAACATGGCCGGTCGCGGTACCGACATCGTGCTGGGCGGCAGCATTGCGCCGGACATTCTCGCCATCGAGAACGATGCGTCGCTGACTGCAGAACAGAAAACGGCAAAGATCGAAGCGCTGAAAGCCGACTGGCAGCCGCGCCACGATCAGGTGCTGGCCGCTGGCGGCCTGCACATCATCGGCACCGAACGCCATGAATCGCGCCGGATCGACAACCAGCTGCGTGGCCGTTCCGGCCGCCAGGGCGACCCGGGCAGCTCGCGCTTCTACCTGTCGCTGGAAGACCCGCTGCTGCGCATCTTCGCCTCCGACCGCGTCGGCGCGATCATGCAGCGACTGAAAATGCCGGAAGGCGAAGCGATCGAGCACCCGTGGGTGACCCGCGCCATCGAGAATGCCCAGCGCAAGGTGGAAGGCCGCAACTTCGACATCCGCAAGCAACTGCTCGAATACGACGACGTGTCGAACGACCAGCGCAAGGTCATCTACCAGCAGCGCAACGAGATCCTCGAATCGGAGAATGTCGCCGACATGATCGCCGCCATGCGCGACGACGTGCTGGCCGGCCTGTTCGATGCCTATATCCCGCCGCAGTCGATGGAAGAACAGTGGGACGTGGCCGGTCTGCGCAAGGTGCTGGCTGCCGACTACCAGATCGACGCACCGGTCGACGAATGGATGAAGGCCGAACCGTCGGTCGAGACCGAAACGTTCAAGCTGCGCATCCTTGACCAGGCTCGCGCCCAGTACGATGCCAAGGTCGAATCGGCCGGCGGCGACGTCATGCGCCAGTTCGAGCGTGCCGTGCTGCTGCAGCACTTCGACAGCGCCTGGCGCGAACACCTGTCCGCGCTCGACCACCTGCGCCAGGGCATCCACCTGCGCGGCTACGCACAGAAGAACCCGAAGCAGGAATACAAGCGCGAAGCCTTCGAGCTGTTCGCCGCGATGCTGGAACGCATCAAGCGCGAAGTGACGCAGATCGTGGCCACGGTGCAGATCCGCAGCCCGGACGAAGCTGCCGCTGCCGAAGCGTTCGAGCACGAACCGCTGCCGATGGAGTTCCGTCATGACGAGTTCACCGTCGACGGCGACGAAGCGGTCGACGGCAACCCGTACTCGCCGGATCGCCTGGCTGCCGCCGGCATCAAGGTCGGTCGCAACGATGCGTGCCCGTGCGGTTCCGGCAAGCGCTACAAACAGTGCCACGGTCGTCTGGCCTAAGCTGACCGAAGCACGAAAAAACGCCGCGTTCTTGTGATCGCGGCGTTTTTTATGGGCGAATGCCGTCGTTATCCACAGCTTTCCGGCAGGTAGCGGGCCGGTGTCGGCGACGTGCTGCCGGGCTGACAGCGCCACTGCACCCGCCGCGTCGCGCTGTCGCCAGTGCCGATCAGTTCGAATGTGGTGTGGCGCAGCGTGCTGGCCAGCGCGTCGCTGGCGGACAGCGTGACCAGATAGCGGCGGCTGCCGGCGTCGGCCGGGGCGTCGGCAATTCGAGCAACCAGCGGCGATGGCGAGATCACGGCCTGTTCTGTCGCGGCCGGCATCCGGCCATGGGTCGCATAGTAGGCCGATACTGAAGCGCGGGTGGTTGCCAGCGCTTCCAGCGCCAGCGTCACCTGACTGCGGTTCGCGTGCTGCCAGTACAGTGGCAGGGCGATGGCCGAGCTGATGCCGACCACGGCGACCAGCAGCATGCGCTCGATCAGTGAAAAGCCCTGCGGCCGTGGTGCTGTCATCTCTCTCGTCTCCGGTTCGGTTCCCGCGATCATAGCAATGGCACCGTGGGTGCGGCCGGCCGATGGCGTCGTCGTTGCCGTCGGTGTCGCTTCGGTCGTCGGCAGCCTGCCCGGCGGGGGCCAGCCTGTTAAACTGGCGCCTGACCATCTTGCCCGGGAGCCCGTTATGACCTCCGCCAATGCCGACTGGCTGCAACGCAGTCGGCAAGCCGTCTGGCATCCATGCACGCAAATGAAGCGGCATGAAACCCTGCCCATCACTCCGATCGCTTCCGGCGACGGCATGTGGCTGGTGGATTTCGACGGCAAGCGCTATCTGGATGGCGTCAGCTCATGGTGGGTCAACCTGTTCGGGCACAATGAACCGCGCATCAAGGCGGCGATCACCCGGCAGATGGACAGTATCGAACACATCATGCTGGCCGGATTCACTCACCGGCCGGTGGTGGAACTGTCGGAACGGCTGGCGGCACTGACCGGTCTCGGTCATGCGTTCTACGGCTCGGATGGCGCCAGCGCCACCGAAATCGCGCTGAAGATGAGCTTCCACTACTGGAAGAACCGCGGCCTGCCGTGGAAAAACCGCTACCTGCACCTCGATGGCAGCTACCACGGCGAAACCGTCGGCGCGCTGGCAGTGACCGACGTCGCCATTTTCCGGGATACCTACGCACCGCTGGTGCGCTCCGGCCTGCAACTGCCGGCGCCGCTGCCCGAGCGCCAGGAAACGGCCGACGACGCCGTGCGCCGTGCGCTGGCAGCGCTGGAACATGCGCTGGAGCGTCATTCGGACGAAACCGCCGCGCTGATTCTGGAACCGCTGGTTCAGGGGGCGGCCGGCATGCGCATGTACCCGCCTGCCTATCTGAGCGGCGCGCGGCGGCTGTGCGACCTGTACCACATCCATCTGATCGCGGACGAAATCGCCGTCGGCTTCGGCCGCACCGGCACGCTGTTCGCCTGCGAACAGGCCGGCATCAAGCCGGACTTCCTGTGTCTGTCCAAGGGCATTACCGGCGGCTATCTGCCGCTGTCCTGCGTGCTGACCAGCGACACGGTCTACGATGCGTTCTATGACGATTCGGTGGCGCGCGCCTTTCTGCATTCGCACAGCTATACCGGCAATGCGCTGGCCTGCGCGGCGGCGCTGGCGGTGCTGGACATTTTCGAGCAGGACGACGTGCTGGCTGCCAACTGCGAGCGTGCTGCCCTGTTCACCCGGAAGCTCGCGCCGGTGGCGGCGCACGCCAAGGTGTCCGGCTTCCGCCAGCAGGGCATGATCTGGGCATTCGAAGTCACCAGCCGGCGCAATGACTTTTCGCCGGCGTTCTTCGCCGCGATGCTGGAACAGGGCTGCCTGTTGCGCCCCATCGGCAACACCGTATATTTCATGCCGCCGTACGTGATCGAGGCCGCGCACATGGACCAGCTGGTCGAGGCGACGCTGGCGACGCTGGAGCGCATCGATGAACTGCCGGTGCGCGCCGGCCCCGATGGCCGGATGGCCTGACCGCATTCGAGGACGGACGGTGGCTGTCCCGCCGCCCGCCGAACTTGTTCTGACCCTGGAGGTTCCATGTTTTTCATGCTGCTCGCCGCGACGTTCCTGATTTCCCTGGTGACGTCGGTGCTGGTGTCGCGCTTTTTCGATGGCGCGGTTGCGCGCATTCTTGGCCGTATCGTCGGTGACGACCTGACCGATCCGTGGCGCAAGTACCTGCGCTTCGCCATTGTCGTGGTCGGGGTATCCGGCGGGGTGCGGCTGTGGGAGCTGGAAAAGTACCTGGACGGCAAGAGTGTGGCGACCGAGCTGACCGGCGCGCGCTGGACGCTGGAAATCTACCGCACGCTGATCGAGACGCTGCAGTCGGTCGCCTGGCTGCTGCTGCTGTTCTTCCTGTGCACGATGATCGCCTACGTGGTGGTCCGCGCCATCGAGAGCAAGTCCGCGAGCCCGGCCCGGCGTGAAAAGCAGGACGACGCGCAATGAACACGCGCCCCCTCGCGCTGACCGCCGGCGAACCGGCCGGCATCGGCCCCGACCTGGTCTGCCAGCTGGCACTGCGGCCCCGCGACAGCCGGGTGGTGGTCATCGCCGACCGCGAACTGCTGGTCGCGCGGGCGGCACAACTGGGCCTGCCGGCGCAGTTCGTCGCTTTCGACCCTGCCGCGCCGGCACCGGACACGGCGCTGGAAGTGCTGCATGTGCCGCTGGCCGTGCCGGTGCAGGCCGGCGTGCTGGATGCACGCAATGGTCACTATGTGCTGGCGACGCTGGATGCCGCCATCGATGGCTGTCTCGACGGCACCTTCGCGGCGATGGTGACCGCGCCGGTGCACAAGGGCGTGATCAATGAAGCCGGCGTGCCGTTTACCGGCCATACCGAATACCTGGCCGAGCGCACCGGTACGCCACGGGTGGTGATGATGCTGGCCGGTGGCGGCATGCGTGTCGCCCTGGTTACCACCCATCTGCCGCTGCGCGAGGTGGCGGATGCCATTACCGGCGCGCTGCTGGACGAAGTGATCACCATCCTGCATGCCGACCTGGTCGGCAAGTTCGGCATCCCGGCGCCGCGCATTCTGGTGGCCGGCCTGAATCCGCATGCCGGCGAGGGCGGCCACATGGGGCGCGAGGAAATCGACATCATCGAACCGGCGCTGGCCGCGCTGCGCACGCGCGGCATCGATCTGACCGGTCCGCTGCCGGCCGATACCCTGTTCAATCCCGACAAGCTGGCCCACTGCGATGCCGTTCTGGTGATGTACCACGACCAGGGGCTGCCGGTCCTGAAGCATGCCAGCTTCGGCCACGGCATCAACATTACCCTTGGCCTGCCGATCGTCCGCACCTCGGTCGACCATGGCACGGCGCTGGATCTGGCCGGCAGCGGTCGTGCCGACCCCGGCAGCCTGTACGCGGCGCTGGCGCTGGCCGACACCCTGGGTCGACCCTAGTCCGGGCGCAGACCTGACACCAAGGAAGGACCGCGATGGAGATTCCCCTGCTGTCGGCACAGACCGGTGACCTGGCGCTGCGACTGCTGGCGGCGCTGTTTGCCGGCGCGATCATCGGCGTCGAGCGTCATTACCATGGACGTCCGGCCGGCTTTCGCACTCACGGACTGGTCTGCCTGTCGTCCTGCCTGCTGATGCTGATGACGGTCTATCCGGCCGACTGGGTGCCGGCCGGCATGCAGGCTCATCTGCAGATGGACCCGACCCGGATGGCGCAGGGGATCATGACCGGCATCGGTTTTCTCGGTGCCGGGACCATTTTGCGTGAAGGGTTCTCGATACGCGGGCTGACCACGGCCGCGTCGATCTGGGCCACGGCTGCGATCGGCGTACTGATCGGCATCGGCTTCGTGTGGCCGGCGGCACTGTCCACCGTACTGGCGATTGGCACGCTGTCGGTGTTCCGCTGGGTTGAAAAGCGGATGCCGGCGCTGTTCTATGCCCACCTGACGCTGCGCTTCTCGCTGCGCGAGGTCATGTCCGAGCCGGAACTGGCCAGCCTGCTGGCCGGCCAGGGTTTCACCCTGACCGGACTCAGCTACAAGTACGATGCCGACGATGACTACTTCGAGTACCGGATGGTGATCCGGGCGTCGCATGCTGACGCCGGCACCCGGCTGTCGGACCATCTGCGCGGGCTGGGCCTGGTCAAGGGCTTCCGCATCGCTCCCAGCGGCGAGGCCTGAAGCAGCCCGTCAGCCGCCGGCCTCAACGCGGGTTGTGCTGTCTGACCCAGGCCGCGTAGCGGTCGGCAAAGCCCTGCAGATAGGCGCGGGTGTCGTCGTTGCCGATATGGCCATCGGCGTCGATCAGCCCGTCCTTGTACTGCAGGAAGATCTCCGGCTGGCCCAGCACCTGCACATCGAGATAGGCGAGGATGTTGCGCAGGTGCTGCTGTGCCAGTGCGGTGCCGATTGCCCCGGGCGAGGTGCCGGCCACGGCCGCCGGCTTGCCACCCCAGGCACTCTTGCCCCAGGGACGCGAGCCCCAGTCCAGCGCATTCTTCAGCACCCCGGGCACCGAGCGGTTGTATTCAGGCGTCACGAACAGCAGGGCATCGGCAGCTTCGATCTGCTGCTTGAAGTGCACGGCGGCGGCGGGAAACTGGCTGTCCAGATCCTGGTTGTACAGCGGCAGCACGCCGATATCGACGAACTCGAAGCGGAAGTCGGCCGGCAGCAGCCGGGACAAGGCCAGCGCGAAGCGGCGGTTGTACGACTCCTTGCGCAGGCTGCCAACCAGAACGGCGACGGTATGGCTCATGAACGATCTCCTTGCGGGTGGGGGAAAACGACAATGACGCTTAACGCTAGACGAAAAAACCCTGACTGTCCGCTCAGAACGGCCGATCGCCGTCGGTGCCCCTTTATGAGCAGTCCGGGGAATGCCTGTTCCCGTTTCAGGCGTTGCGCCGTCAGCCGTAGCGTCGTGCCGCTTCCACCGCCAGGCCGGCGCCGATGCTGCCGTACAGATCGCCTTCGACCGCGCGCGCACACGGCAACTCGGCGGCGATGCGGGCGCGCAGATGCGGCACGCCGCTGCTGCCGCCGGTAAAGTAGATGGTCGATACCCGTTCGCGGGCGACGCCGGCATCCTTCAGCAACTGGCCGACCACCACGGCCACCCGGTCGACCAGCGACTGGGTCGCCGTGGTGAAGTCGTCACGGGTGATGACGGGCGCCAGGCCGGCTTCCAGCCGCTCCAGCGACAGACTGGCGTGCTCCGCCGTCGACAGGTCGATCTTGGCCTGCTCGACCTGCAACGCCAGCCAGTGGCCCTCATGGCGATTGACCACCCGCGACAGCCGGTCGAGCTCGGTCCGTGCCAGTGCGTCACGATAAATGCCCTGCAGATCGGCCCAGGCCTGGCGGGTGTAGGCGAGGTTGATCGTGTGCCAGGTCGCCAGATGGAAGAAGATGCCGGACGGAATCTCGGCGCCATTCTTCATCCGCGAGCGGTAACCGAGGTGCGGCATCATGCCGCCGAGACTGAGCGCACGGTCGAAGTCAGTGCCGCCGATATGCACGCCGGCATTGCCGAGCAGATCGTCCGCCCGTTCCGAACGGGCCGAGCGTTCCGGCGACAGCCGCACCAGCGAGAAGTCGGCCGTGCCACCGCCGATATCGGCGATCAATACCAGCTCCTCGTGGGCCAGCGTCGTTTCATAGTGCAGCGCGGCGCCGATTGGCTCGAACTGGAAACTGACGTCGCGGAAACCGACCTGGCGGGCGATGGCTTCCAGCGTGTCCTGTGCGCGCTGGTCCGCTTCCGGATTCTCGTCGACGAAAAACACCGGCCGGCCGAAGACCGCCTGGTCGAACGGTCGCCCGGCGGCGGTCTCGGCGCGGGACTTCAGTTCACCGATAAAGGTCGCCAGCAGCTCGCGGAACGGCAGGGCGCGGCCGAGCACCTCGGTATGACCGTCTATCAGGCTGCTGCCGAGCAGGCTTTTCAGTGCCCGCATCAGCCGGCCCTCATAGCCATCGATGTACTCCGCCATCGCCGCGCGGCCGACGCTCATGCTGTCTTCGTCGGCGTTGAAGAACACGGCCGACGGCAGCGTCGGCTTGCCGTCTTCCAGTGGCAGCAGCGTGGCGACGCCCGGACGCAGCCAGCCGGCGGTGGAGTTCGAGGTGCCGAAATCGATGCCGCAGGCGCGGGCGGGTGAGAGATTCATGGTGGGAACGTCGCCGTGAAAGGGGCATGGATGCTACGCGAGCAGGCGGCGTCAGGCCAGCCCCATCGGGAGGAAGTGTCGCCAAAGTCCTTCACCTGCTGCGCGCTGCATCCGCAAATAAAAAACGCATTACACTTTGCCGTGTAATGCGTTTTTTATCGGGTGTTCTCTGGTGGACCGGATGAGGATCGAACTCACGACCTTAGCATTGCGAACGCTACGCTCTCCCAACTGAGCTACCGGCCCAACGAGGCGCTATTATACGTTTTTTGAGGTGCCGGACAAGTCCATGGACAAAATCACACCTGCCGGTTTGCCGGCTGATCGGGTCCGCATTTGCGTGGGAGACCTGACGCAGATTGAAGTGGATGTCATCGTCAATGCCGCCAATTCGGGGCTGATGGGCGGTGGCGGGGTGGATGGCGCCATCCACCGGGCCGGCGGGCCGGCCATCCTTGCCGATTGCCGGCGCCTGCGCGAGACGGTGCTGCCGGACGGACTGCCGACCGGACAGGTGGTGGAAACGACCGGGGGCCGGCTGCCGGCGCGCTATGTGCTGCATACGGTCGGACCGGTCTGGGGCCGGCATGGCGGGGATGAAGCGGCGCTGCTGGCCGCCTGCTACCGCAATGCGCTTGCGCGGGCGGCGGCACTGGAGTGCGCCAGCATTGCCTTCCCGGCCATCTCGACCGGCATCTACGGCTATCCGCATGTCGATGCGGCACAGGTCGTGGCCGGGGTGCTGGCTGACTGGTGCGCGAGCATGGCCCAGCCCGAGCGCATCGTGCTGGTGTTCTTCTCCCCCCGCGACGGCGAGATATTCAGCCGGGTCAGCGGATTGCCATGGCAGTGAGTGGAAAGAAAAAAGCCCGCGAATGTGCGGGCTTTTTCGTTGATGTGGCGGCGATCAGCCGGCAACCATCGTCATCTGCATCTTCTTCAGTGCCTTGGCCTCGATCTGGCGGATGCGCTCGGCGGACACGCCGAATTCGCCAGCCAGGTCGTGCAGCGTCAGGCCGCCATCGTCCTGCAGCCAGCGCGCCTCGATGATGCGGCGGCTGCGTGCGTCGAGGCTGGCCAGGGCTTCCTCGATGCCTTCGCGCTGCAGGCGGTCATAGGCCTTGCGTTCGATTTCGCGCGTCGGCTCGCTTTCGTGGTCGGCCAGCCAGTCGATCGGCGCGTAGCCGTCTTCGTCGCCATCATCGGCCAGCAGCGCGATGTCCTGACCGGACAGCCGCGTTTCCATTTCGCGGACTTCTTCCGGCTTGACGCCGAGGTCGTCGGCGATGCGCTGCGCTTCCTTGTCCGACAGTGCCGAGAAGCCCTGCTTCATCGAGCGCAGATTGAAGAACAGCTTGCGCTGCGGCTTGGTGGTCGCGATGCGCACCAGGCGCCAGTTGCGCAGGATGAATTCGTGTATTTCGGCCTTGATCCAGTGGACGGCGAACGAGAACAGGCGCACGCCGCGGGTCGGCTCGAAGCGTTTGACCGCTTTCATCAGGCCGATATTGCCTTCCTGGATCAGGTCGGCCTGCGGCAGGCCATAGCCGGCGTAGCCGCGCGAGATCGAGACCACCACGCGCAGGTGCGACAGCACCAGTTGCCGCGCGGCTTCAAGGTCTTCGTCCTGCTGGAAGCGGGTAGCGAGTTCGAGTTCTTCCTCTTGCGTCAGCATCGGAACGCTGTTCACGGCCGCAATGTACTGATCTAGGCTGCCATTGGCAGACGGTACCGGCAGGTTCATCGTGGCATTCATCAAGTGGATATCCTCCTTCAACGCTCGATTCTAGCACTCACATCGGGAGACTGCTAAAAGCATCCGGTTTCGCCGGCCAGTCATTTTTTATCGACAACATAGCTCAAGACTATGATTGGCCAGCGCAAAAATCCAGCAGGGCAGGTCGACGGCTGTCGTCCTGCCCGGGAAACCCAGTCTGCCCACCAGGGCTTAGCCCGGACTTAATCGTCGGCGGCCGGGATCTCAGTGCGGTGTCAGCTGCCGCAGGTGGTGGTTGACCGCCAGGCGGGCGCCGAGCATGGTCAGCAGCGCGCTGGCGGCGATCAGGATGGCGATCTCGTCGGCATCGAGTGGCGCCAGCCGGGCCTGCGACCCGTACAGCGTGGCGATCTGGCCCAGCGCCGGGCTGGCCATGCTGGCGAAACCGGCCGACAGCCCCCAGGCGATCAGCGCGGCGAAAATGCCCTGCCACAGCGCGTGATACATGAACGGACGACGGATAAAGCCGTTGGTCGCACCAATCAGCTTGGCGACTTCTATCTCGTCACGCCGCGCCAGAACCTGCAGGCGGATGGTGTTGTGGGTCACCAGCACCAGCGCGACCGCCAGCACGATGCCGAGCCCGAGCAGCAGTTGCCGGCCCAGGGTCAGGATGGCGTCCAGCTTGTGCGCCCACGACGCATCGAACTGGGCCAGTTCGACCAGCGGCAGCCCGGACAGTTCGCGCTGCAGATGCTCAAGCTGCGTGGCCGGCATGTCCTTCGGCGTCACGATAAACGCATCCGGCAGCGGATTGCCGCCGAGGCCGTCCTGCATGCCGTCCAGCCCGTTGCGCGCCAGCAGCCCTTTCAGCGCCGTATCGCGGCCGACGAACTCGATGCTGGCCACGCCGGGATGCTGCTTCAGCGCCGCCTCGACCGCCTTGACGTCGGCGGTGTCGGCCGACAGTTCCATGAACAGCGTCATTTGCGGGACCGAGGTCAGCTGGCCGGCCCAGGCCGACAGGCCCTTGACCGTCTGGTACAGACCGAGCGGCAGCGACAGGGCCACGGCGAGCAGCAACAGCGTCAGCAGATTGCCGAACGGCTGGCGGAAAAAGCCGGTCAGCGCGCGGCGGGCCGACTGCCAGTTCAGGATCAGCGAGTGTTTCATGCGGCGAACGCTCCATGGGCCAGGCGGATGATGCGACGGCCATAGTCGGCCATCAGGGTTTCGTCGTGGGCGGAAATGACCACGGTGGCGCCGACCTGGTGGAAGGACTTGAACAGTTCCATGATGTCGAGCGCATAGGCGCGGTCGAGGTTGGCCGACGGCTCGTCGGCCAGCAGGATGCTGGGGCGGTGGACCACGGCGCGGGCGATGCACAGCCGCTGCTGCTCGCCACCGGACAGGCGGATCGGATTGGTCTTTTCCTTGCCGAGCAGGCCGACCTTGTCCAGCGCCGCATGAACGCGGCGGGTCGATTCGCGACGGTCGAAGCCGATGATGTCCAGCGGCAGCATCACATTGTCGAACACGCTGCGGTCGTAGAGGATCTTGTGATCCTGGAACACCACGCCGATATGCTGGCGTACGTACGGCAGCTGGCTGGCGCGCAGCTTGGACAGGTTCTGGCCGTTGACCACCACATTGCCCATCGTCGCGCGCTCGATGCCGGAGATCAGCTTCAGCAGCGTGGACTTGCCGGCGCCGGAGTGGCCGGCGAGAAACACCATCTCGCCGCGATCGATCTGGAAGCTCAGGCCCTTGATGGCGTCGATACTGCCGGGATAGCGCTTGGTGACTTGGTCGAATTTGATCATGGCTCTCGTGCTCAGTCGAACAGGGCGTCGACGTAGTCGCGTGCCGAGAACGGCCGCAAGTCGTCGAGGGTTTCGCCAACGCCGATAAAGTACATCGGGATCGGGCGTTCGCGGGCGATGGCGGCAATGGCGCCACCCTTGGCCGTGCCGTCCAGCTTGGTCAGGATCAGGCCGGTCAGGCCGAGCGCGTCGTCGAAGGCCTTGACCTGCTGCACGGCGTTCTGGCCGATATTGGCATCCAGCACCAGCAGGATTTCGTGCGGCGCGTCCGGCAGCGCCTTGTTGCAGACGCGCTTGACCTTCTTGATCTCTTCCATCAGGTGCAACTGCGTCGGCAGCCGGCCGGCCGTATCGGCCAGCACGATGTCGATCTTGCGCGCGATGGCGGCCTGGATCGCGTCGTAGCACACGGCGGCCGCGTCCCCGCCCTGCTGCGAGACCACGGTCACATTGTTGCGCGTCCCCCACTCGGCCAGCTGCTCGCGCGCGGCGGCACGGAAGGTGTCGCCGGCGGCAAGCAGCACGCGCTTGTCCAGGGTCTGGAAGTACTTGGCCAGCTTGCCGATCGACGTGGTTTTGCCGGCGCCGTTGACACCGGCCATCATGATGACCAGCGGGGCGGCGCGCTGCAGGTCGAGCGGCTTCTCCAGCGGGCCGATCAGATCGAGAAGGGCATCCTTCAGCGCGCCCTTCAGCTCGCTGGCATCCTTGAGCCCCCTCAGCGAGACCCGCTTGCGCACGTCGTCCAGCAGATGCTGGGTGGCGCTGACGCCCATGTCGGCGGTCAGCAGCACGGCTTCCAGTTCCTCGTACAGGTCCTCGTCGATCTTGCCGCCGCCGAACAGGCCGGCAAACTGCTTGCCGAGCTTGTCGCGGGTTTTCGACAAGCCGGCCTTCAGGCGCTCGGTCCATGATGGGCGCCGGGCCGTCTCCGTGCCTGCCGGTTCCGGCTCCGGTTCCGCAGCAACAGGCGGGACCGGGGTGGATTCGACGACCGCAACCGGCTCGGGCACAGTGTTCACCGGTTCGGCTGCTGCCGGGACCGGTGTGTCGGGCGTGTCCGCGGCTTCGGGCGCGGTGTCGGGCGACGGGGTGACGGGAGTGGGTTTACGCTTGAAAAAACTGAACATGGAATAAGCTGACAGTCGTTGCGCGAGGATGACTCGCGACAAAATGATTAGGTATAAGCCCGGATTTTATTCTTTTTTCGACTTTCTACTAGGCAAGGGCATGAAAGCAATTCAACTTTCCGGTTTTTCCGGTGCCTTGCTGCTGCTGGCGGCCAGCGCGGGCGCGGCGGAAGCACCGACGGTCGAGGCGGTTCTCGACAATGGCATGAAAGTGGTCATCCGTCCCGATGACAGGGCACCGGTCGCCGTGTCGCAGGTATGGTACCGGGTTGGCGGCATCGACGAGATCGGCACCCTGACCGGGATCAGCCATGCACTGGAACACATCATGTTCAAGGGTACGCGCAGCGTCGGTCCGGGCGAGTTCGCCCGCCGTGTCGCCGCCCGCGGTGGCCAGGACAACGCATTCACCAATCGCGACTACACCGCGTACTACCAGCAGATCGGCAGCGCGGCATTGCCGGAGATGTTCCGGCTCGAAGCCGACCGCATGGCCAATCTGGTCATCGACGCCGACACGCTGAAGAACGAACTGGAAGTCATCCGCGAAGAGCGGCGCATGCGCACCGACGACAGCCCGGCGGCCGTGCTGATGGAGAAGGTGAGGGCGACCGCGTTCAAGGGGCCGGCCCGGCAACCGGTCATCGGCTGGGCCGACGACATCCCCCGCATCGACCGCGGCGTGCTGAACGACTGGTACCAGCGCTTCTACGCGCCGAACAACGCCACGCTGGTGGTGGTCGGGGGCGTCGACCCGGCCCAGGTGCTGGCCGCCGCCCGCGACACCTTCGGCAAGCTGCCGCGGCGCGACGTGCGCCGGCCGGAAGCGCCGGTCGAGCCGCCGATGCAGGATGGTCCGCACCGCTTCGTGGTCGAGCAGCCGTCGCAACTGCCGTATCTGGTCATGGCCTGGCGGGTGCCGAAACTGAACAAGCTCGACGATGCCGATCCGTATGCGCTGAGCATGCTGGCGGCCACGCTGGACGGCATCGATGCGTCAAGGCTGCCCAAGCGCGTGGTGCGCGAGGCGCGCATCGCCGACAGCATCAATGTCGACTACAACCCGGCGTCGCGCGGCGACACGCTGTTCACCATCACTGCCGTACCGGCCGCCGGCAAGACGGTGGCCGAGGTCGAAAAGGCCATTCGCACCGAACTGACCCGGCTGGCGCGCGATGGCGTCAGTCAGGACGAACTGAAACGCATCCGCCGGCAAATGATGGCTTCCCGCATCTACCAGCGCGATTCGCAGTTTGCCCAGGCCATGAATATTGGCGTACTGGAAACGCGCGGCTTCGGCTGGAAGGCCGAAGACGAAATGGATGCACGGCTGAACAAGGTCACCAGCGCCGACATCCAGCGCGTGGCCCGCGCCTGGCTGCGTGATTCGGCACTGACAGTCGGTGTGCTGAAGCCGCTGCCGCCGGACCCGAAGCACCCGCTGCCCGCGCAGAACCTCAAAGGAGACGGCAATGTCCATTAATCACGTTCCGGTCCTGAAGGCCGTGCTGGCGCTCGGCCTGCTCGGCGCAGTGTGCAGCGCCAGTGCGGCGACCATCGAGCACTGGACCCAGCCCGATGGCGCCCGCGTCCTCTATGTAGAAGCGCGACAGAATCCGATTGTTGACCTGCGCATCGATTTCGACGCCGGCAGCCGGCGTGATCCGGCCGACCGGCCCGGTGTGGCCGGCATGACGGCCGACATGCTGTCCGCCGGCACGACGACGCTGAGCGAAGACGCCATCTCCAATCGCTTCTCCGATCTGGCCAGCGAGTTTGGCGCCGGTGTCGACCGCGATCGCGCCTTTGTCCACCTGCGCAGCCTGTCGTCCATGACGGAGCGCGAGGCCTCGGTGAAACTGGTCAACGAGATCCTGACCCGGCCGGCGTTTCCGGCCAGGGTGCTGACCCGGCTCAAGGCCCAGGCCATTGCCGCCTACCGGCAGCAGCAGGACAGCCCGGAGGCCGTCGCCTACCGGCTGCTGAACCGCAGCATGTATGGAACGCATCCGTATGCCAGCGGTGCCCGTACCGACGAAGCGGCCATCAGCGCGCTGACCCGGGCCGACCTGCAGGCGTTCTGGCGGCATTACTACCGGCCGTCGACCATGACCATTTCCATCGTCGGTGACGTTGACCGGACCAGTGCGGAACGGCTGGCCCGACAGCTGACACGTGGTCTGTCCCCCGCGCAGGCTGCCCTGCCGGCCCTGCCGCCAGTACCGGCGGCGCAGGGCGACACGATCCGGAAGACGCACACCGCCACCCAGGCCAGCGTCATGTTCGGCATGCCGCTGATCACCCGGGACGATCCGGACTACTACGCGCTGGTGGTCGGCAACTACATCCTCGGCGGTGGTTCCTTCGACTCGCGTCTGATGAAGGAGCTGCGTGACAAGCGCGGGCTGACCTACGGCGCGTCGAGCTGGCTGGCGCCGTATGCGCAACCCGGCGACTTCGCCCTGTCGGTCAATACCCGGCGCGAACAGGCCGACGAGGCGCTGAAAGTCGCCCGGCAGACCCTGGCCGACTTTGTCGAGCACGGGCCGACCGAAGCGGAAATGGCCCAGGCGAAGGGGAATATCGTCGGCGGATTTCCGCTGCGCTATGCCAGCAATCGCAGTCTGATCGGATACGTGGCGGTCATTGGCTTCTATAATCTGCCCCTTTCCTGGCTGGACGATTACCCGAAGGCCATAGACAAGGTGACCGCCGCCGACGTGCGCGACGCTTACCGCCGTCGGGTCGATCCGGCGCGGATGAGCGTGGTCGTGGTCGGTGGCGAGCCGCAGCGCGTTCAATGAGGCAGCGTGAAATCCAACAGCAATAAAGTGCGGATCATCGGCGGCGACTATCGCCGCCGGCTGATTTCGTTTCCGGACCAGCAGGGGTTGCGGCCGACGCCGGACCGGGTGCGCGAGACCCTGTTCAACTGGCTGGGGCAGGCGCTCTACGGCCAGCGTGTGCTGGACCTGTTCGCCGGCAGCGGTGCCCTGGGCTTCGAGGCGGCCAGCCGCGGCGCCTCGCGCGTGGTCATGGTTGAAAAATCCAGGGCGGTGGCAGCCAGTCTGCATGACAATCGCCGCCTGCTTGAAGCCGGCACGGTCGAAGTGGTCAACGCCGACGCCATTGGCTGGCTGTCCGGCTGCACGGACACCTTCGACCTGATCCTGGTCGATCCGCCGTACGATTCGGACCTGCTGGCCCGCGTCCTGCCACTGCTGGCGGCACGACTTGCGCCGGGCGGAACGGTCTACGCAGAATGTCGCGACTGGCCGGAACTGAATGGCTGGAAACGGGTCAAGGAAGGCAGGGCGGGCGTGGTCCGCCATGGCTTGCTGATGCGCGAGCCGGCATGAACTTAGAACCCGCCGTTAGTTGCTCAGGCGGGACTTAGCTGACACAATTGTCAGCTTGCTTACTAACTTATTGAAACAAAGCGAGAATCAGCATGGCTCTGATGATTACCGACGAGTGCATCAATTGCGATGTCTGCGAGCCGGAATGCCCGAATAACGCCATTTCCCAAGGCGAAGAGATTTACCAGATCGATCCGAATCTCTGCACCCAGTGTGTCGGCCATTACGACGAACCGCAGTGCCAGCAAGTCTGCCCGGTCGACTGTATCCCGTTGGACCCGGGTCACGAAGAGACGCACGACCAGCTGTACCAGAAATTCGTGATCATCAGCGGCAAGGCCTGAGTCTTCCGCGTGCCATCGCCTAACTGGCTGATTGGCAAGGACAACGCCCCGGCATTTTCCGGGGCGTTGTTGCATCCGGCACATTTGGTCAGCAGAAATTGGGCTTTTTTCGCAAAAAGGTGTTGACGGGTTTCCGGGTGGTCTATATAGTTCGGGCTCTCTCACGGAGGGGTTCCCGAGCGGTCAAAGGGATCAGACTGTAAATCTGACGGCTCAGCCTTCGAAGGTTCGAATCCTTCCCCCTCCACCAGAATTCAAGATTTAAAGTCTTGGCGGCGTGACGTTGAATCGACGCGCAGCGAGGCGGGTGTAGCTCAATGGTAGAGCAGAAGCCTTCCAAGCTTATGACGAGGGTTCGATTCCCTTCACCCGCTCCAAGTCTCAGGTCAAGCGCCCATGTAGCTCAGGGGTAGAGCACTCCCTTGGTAAGGGAGAGGTCGGCAGTTCGAATCTGCCCATGGGCACCACTTACTTCTTTGTTTTTCTGACAGGAAAACTCATCATGGCTAAAGAGAAGTTCGAGCGGACGAAGCCGCACGTGAACGTCGGCACGATCGGCCACGTTGACCACGGCAAGACCACGCTGACCGCGGCGATCACCACCATCCTGTCGAAGAAGTTCGGCGGGGAGGCCAAGGACTACGCAGCAATCGACAGCGCACCGGAAGAACGCGCGCGCGGCATTACCATCAATACCGCTCACGTCGAGTACGAAACGGAAGCGCGTCACTACGCGCACGTTGACTGCCCGGGACACGCCGACTACGTGAAGAACATGATCACGGGTGCAGCGCAGATGGACGGCGCGATCCTGGTGTGCTCGGCCGCTGACGGCCCGATGCCGCAGACCCGCGAACACATCCTGCTGGCCCGTCAGGTTGGCGTGCCGTACATCATCGTGTTCCTGAACAAGGCCGACATGGTTGATGACGCCGAGCTGCTGGAACTGGTGGAAATGGAAGTCCGCGAACTGCTGAGCAGCTACGACTTCCCGGGCGACGATCTGCCGATCATCACCGGTTCGGCGCTGAAGGCGCTGGAAGGTGATCAGTCGGAAATCGGCGAACCGGCAATCTTCCGCCTGGCTGATGCACTGGACAGCTACATCCCGACGCCGGAACGCGCCGTTGACAAGCCGTTCCTGCTGCCGATCGAAGACGT